>JBKQSL010000521.1:0-26848 GCA_052143655.1 Streptosporangiaceae bacterium
GCTACGGCGACCCGCGCGGCATCCCGGTCCTGCGGCAGGCGCTGGCCGGCTACCTCGGCCGCGCCCGCGGCGTGCTGGCCCGCCCGGACCAGATCGTGGTCTGCGCCGGATACGCGCATGCGCTCGGCCTGCTCACCGCCGTGCTCGCCGCCCGCGGCGCGACAGAGCTGGCGTTCGAGGACCCGTCACTGTGGCGGCACCGGGACGTGGCCGTGCGAGCCGGCCTGGCAGTCCGCGGCGTCCCGGTCGACGACCGGGGCATCGTCGTCGGCCAGATCCGCGGCCCGGCCGTCGTGGTCACGCCGGCGCACCAGTACCCGACCGGGGTGACCCTGGAGCCGGCCCGCCGGGCCGAGCTGGCCGACTGGGCCCGCAGCACCGGCGGCCTGGTCATCGAGGACGACTACGACGGCGAGTTCCGCTACGACCGGCAGCCGGTCGGCGCCGTGCAGGGCCTGGCGCCCGAGCACGTGGCCTACGCCGGGACCGCCAGCAAGACCCTCGCGCCCGGCTTGCGGCTAGCCTGGCTGGCCCTGCCGGAGCCGCTGCTGGCCGAGTCCGGGGCCGCGCTCGGCCAGGCTGACGCCCACGCCGGCGTCATCGACCAGCTCGTGCTCGCCGACCTGATCAGCAGCGGCGGCTACGACCGGCACGTCCGGCGCAGCCGGATCCAGTACCGGGCCCGGCGGGACCGGCTGGCCGCCGTCCTGGCCCGGCAGGCGCCGGGGATCACCCTGCGCGGCATCGCCGCGGGCCTGCACGCGCTGGCCGAGCTGCCCGCGGGCAGTCCCGGTGAGGCGGCGGCGGTCGCGCTTGCCCAGGCCCGGGGCATCGCCGTCGAGGCGCTGGGCCGGAACTGGATCAGCCCCGGCCCGCATCCGCAGGGCCTGGTCATCGGATACGCCACGCCGGCCGCGCACGCCTTCGAGCCGGCCCTGCGGGGGCTGGCCGCTGTGCTGGCCGAGGTGACCCCGGCCGGCCAGCCCGGTTCCGGGCCTGCGGACTCGCGCCCGGGCGAGCATCACCCCATGCAGGTACCGAAGGCCACCGAGGCTGACCGGGACTTCTTTCGGTCCCTGCTGCCCGCCGACCCCGAGGTGGAGGTCAAGCCGATGTTCGGCAACCTCGGCGCGTTCGTGCACGGCAACATGTTCGCGGGCCTGCTCGGCACCGACGTCGGCGTCCGGCTGCCGGACGCGGCCCGGGACGAGCTGGCCGCGGTCGAGGGCAGCGGCCCGTTCGGCCCGGACGGGCGCCCGATGGGCGGCTACCTCAGCCTCCCGGCCGCCTGGCGATCCGATCCGGAAGCGGCCGCGCCCTGGGTGGCGGCGGCCCTGGAGCACGCCCGGTCCCTGCCGCTGAAGGTGAAGAAGCAGAAAAGGGCCGCCGCCGACTGACCGCGCCGAGGCCGGCCAGGCCGGGCGCCCCGAGGGCAGCCGACCGGCCAGGCCGGGCGGCCCGGGTCAGACGACCAGTCAGACGACCAGGCTGCGCCGCTCCAGCAGCACCACGTCCCGCCACCGGCCGTGGTGGCAGCCGAGGCGCTCGCGGATGCCGACCACCCGGAACCCGGCGGCCTGGTGCAGCGCGATGCTCGCGGTGTTCTCGGGGAAGATCCCTGACTGAATGGTCCAGATGCCCGCCGCCTCGGTGGACTCGATGAACGCGGCCAGCAGCAGGCGGCCGATGCCGCGGCCGCGCGCCGCCGGGCTGACGTACACCGAGTGCTCGACGACGCCCTGGTAGACACACCGGCTCGAGACCGGCGACGCGGCCACCCAGCCGAGCACGCCCGCCGGGCCGCCGGCCGCGGCGCCGATCGCGACGAACCGGTGCCCGGCCAGCCGGGCCGCGCTGAACTGCGCCCGGTCCGGTGCCCGGGTCTCGAACGTGGCGTTGCCCTCGTCGATCCCCGCCTGGTAGATCGCCAGCACGGCCGCCGCGTGCGCGTCGGTCATCGGCTCGATCGTCACCGCCGCGCCCGGCTCAGCTGGCCGGCCGGGACCGGCAGGCTCGCGCAGGCTGGCAGGCTCGCGCACGCTGGCAGGCTCGGGCGGCTCGGCCGGGCCGCCGTGCGCCGCCGCGCCGCCGCTCACGTCGTGCAGCACCGGACCCCGTCCTCGCTGCTGACCCGCAGCGCGCCGCGCTCCGCCAGCACGTCCAGGTGCGCGATCGTCTCGTTCACGGCCAGCATCTGGTTGAACATGTCCAGGTCGGTGAAGGCACGGTGACGGCTGGTCCAGGCCAGCTGGTGCGCTGCCTCCCAGGCGGTGGCCGAGCCGGTGCCCGGGCCGCTGGCGGCCCCGGCCGTGTCGTCCGGGTCTGGCGCCTGGCGTGAGTGCGGCAGCACCGGTCAGGCCGCCAGCTCTGCGGCGGCTGCGGCGAACACCGCGAGGTGCTGGTCCACGTCGGCCCGGGTGGTGGCCGGGCACATCAGCGCCATGTTGTGGAACGGCGTCAGCAGGATGCCCCGGTTGACCAGGTACAGGTGCAGGTACTCATCCAGCTCCGGGTCCGCCGCGGCGGCGGACTCGCCGCCAGTGCGCGGCGGCTCCGGGCAGAACCGGTACTCGGCCCGGGCCCCCAGCTGGGTGATGCTCCACGGCAGCCGGCGGGCCGCCAGCACCTCGCGGATCCCGGCGGTATACCGGTCGGCGAGCTCGATCATCGCGGCGAACGCCTCGTCGGTCAGCACCTTCTCCAGCGTGGCGCGCATCGCCGCCACCGACAGGGCGTTGCCCGCCAGCGTGCCGCCCACCCCGCCGGTGTCCTCGATGTCGGCGCCGGGGTCGGCGAGTATCCGCTCGGCCAGCGGCGCCGACAGCCCGTAGGCCCCGGCCGGGATCCCGCCGGCGATTGACTTGCCGATCGCGACGATGTCCGGCTCCAGGCCCCAGGCGCGGGTGCAGCCGCCCGGCCCGGCGCTGAACGTGTGCGTCTCGTCGTTGATCAGCAGCGTGCCGTGCGCCCGGGTCAGCTCCCGCACCGCCTCCAGGTAGCCCGGCTCGGGCAGCGCGATCCCGATGTTGGTCAGGGCGGGCTCCATCAGCACCGCGGCCACGTCGCCCGGTGCGAGCTCGCGCTCCAGCGCGGCCTGGTCGTTGAACTCCACGACGCGGGTAGTCTGCACGGGGTCCACCGGGGCGCCGACGTTCCCGGCCCGCGACTGCGGCCCGTCCGGCGTGGCCACGATGAACGTCTCGTCCACGCTGCCGTGATAGCAGTAGCTGAAGACGAGGATCTTGGGCCGCCCGGTGAGATGCCGCGCGACCCTGATGGCCCAGCGGTTGGCGTCGGTCGCGGTGAGCGTGAAGCTCCAGTGGCTCGGGCCGAACCGCCGGGCCAGCTCGGCGCCCACCCACTGCGCATCGGCCGTCGGCAGCATCGTCGTCGCGCCGCCCAGCTCGCAGTACCGGCGGAACACCGCGCGCTGCACCGGCTCGGGGGAGTGCCCGGCCATCGCCCCGGTGTCGCCCAGGCAGAAGTCGGCGTAGGAGTTGCCGTCGATGTCGGTGAGCCGGGCGCCCTGCGCGCTGGCCAGGTACAGCGGGAAGCCGCCGGACCACATCCGCATCCAGGTCATCGGGACCCCGCCGAGCAGGCTGCCGGCCGAGTCGGCGAACGCCTGCGCCGACCGCGGGTGCGCAGCGGCGTAGGCCTCCCGTTCCCGGCTGATCAGCATGGCCAGCCGCCCGGCGTGGATGCCCGCCCGTCCGGGGGCTTGCTGTAGCGCCATAGCGTGATCCTCCATCTGTGCCCAGGGCCGGTTCGCCTGCCGCAGAGCACAGCATCTCAGGACCGGGCCGGCCAGCCGGGCCCGGATTACCTGCCGGGTGATCCTGCGCCCGAGGGCACCCGGACGGCCCTGGCCCACGGCGGCCCATCGGGGGCGTCGTCGCCGAGCAGCCCGACAACGGTCCGCATCCCCCGGGGCGGCTCGTCCGGCCAGGGCGTGAACCCGTCGGTGAGCACGACCGCGATCGCGGGGCGGGGGCGCAGCATGGCCGCTGCGGCCAGCCCGGCGCCCATGTCGGTCCCGCCGCCGCCGACCAGTTCCACCTGCCGGGCGGTGCTGGCCCGGCGGGCCGGCCCGGCCGCGGTGTCGCAGGCCAGGACCCGCAGCTGCCGGGCCAGCCCGACGGCCCGCAGCAGCCCCTCCACTTCGGCCAGCGCGGCGGCCAGCAGCTCGCCGGTCATGCTGCCGGAGGTGTCGCAGACCACGGCGACGTCGGGCACCGGCCGGCGCAGCGCGGGCAGCACGACGCCGCCGGCCACCGTGGCGCGGCGCGACGGGCGCCGGTAGGAGTAGTCCACCGCGCCGGCGGTGTCGGCCACGGCCCGGCGCAGCTCGGCGGCCAGCGCCGCCCGCCAGTCCACCGCCGGGCTGAGGATGTCCTGCGCCCAGCGCAGCAGCCCGGCCGGGACGGTGCCGGCCTCCCGGCCGTGCCGGGCACAGTCCTGGGCGACCTGCCGCGCCAGCAGCCGCGCCTGCCACGGGGCCAGTCCCGGCGGCCCGGCCGCGTCCCACGGCCGCGGCAGCCCGTCCGCGCCGCTGCCGCAGTCCAGGAACTGCCCGCCGGGGCCGGTGCCCGGTTGATCACTAAGCCCGAACGAGCGGTCCGGCGCTGGTGCCGCCGTGAAAGCCGGTGCCGCCGCGAAATACTGCTCGGCGAGCAGCCCGGCCGCCGCCCCCAGGTGCCGGGGCAGGACCGGATTGCCGGGCAGCTCCAGCCCGGCCGGGAGCAGATCGTCGTTGATCTCCGCGTCGGCGCATCGCACCCAGCTGGCTGCCCGGTCCGGGGTGACCCCGGCGGGGGCGGCCCGCGCCGCGTGCGCGCGCAGCAGGTGGCACACATGATGGACCAGCACGCTGCCGAACTGCGCCGGGTTCCAGCCCGCCGCCAGGTCCGGATCGGCGTGCAGCCGCCAGCTCTCGTCCACCGCGACCGTGCCGATGCCCGCCGCCGCCCGGACCTGCGCGCCGAACAGCCCGCTGGCCAGGTAGGGGAACTTCGACGCCGCCCAGAGCCGGGCGGAGGGACTCGCCGCGCTCATCCGGGCAGCAGCCCGGCGTCCCGCAGCACCGGG
The DNA here is from genome assembly GCA_052143655.1 of Streptosporangiaceae bacterium. Taxonomy (GTDB): domain Bacteria; phylum Actinomycetota; class Actinomycetes; order Streptosporangiales; family Streptosporangiaceae; genus CAVSUR01. The sequence goes on from JBKQSL010000521.1 coordinate 5,089, forward strand.
GCGAACAGCCGTACCTCGGCGGGCAGGACCGCCCCGTCGGGCCGGCACCGGGCCAGCGTCCTGGCCGCGACCGCGGCCACGTCGGGCGCCCCGGCCGCGGCCCGGCCGAGTACCCGCCAGCCTGCCGCCCAGCGCTGCGGTGTCGGGTCGGCGGCGACCATGGCCGCCACCGCGGCCACGGCGGCGTAGGCACGGTCGCCGCGGCGCGGCAGCACGAACGACTCCGGGTCGGCCAGCGCCGCCTCCGGGTCAGGCAGGTCCATCTCGGCCAGCCAGGCCAGGTACTCCACCCCGGCGCCCTCGCCGACCGCGCCGCGCACCAGGGCGGCGGCCGACTCCTCGCTCACGCCGGCCGCCTGGGCCGCGGCTTGCAGCCGCGCGGCCATGTCCCACGTGCGCGGGCTAGGCCAGCCGCGCCCGGCCGAGGTGGCGTCTGACGGCGGCGCGCACGCGAGGGCCGGGCGGACGTGCAGGAAGGCGGCCGCCAGGGTGCGGCTGATGCCGATCCCGGCCTCCCACCCGTCCGGCAGGCTGGGCACGGCCGGCGTCGTCCAGCCGCCGGCCAGCCCGTCGGCCACGGCCCGCGGGTCGATGTCCCAGGCCAGGTGGCACAGCCGGTTGGCCAGCGGCGCGGACAGGTCCCAGCCGTCAGCCGCCTGCTCCGGCGGGTTCGCGGCCGCGACGACCGCCACCTGATCCGGCAGTGCCAGGTCGCCGACGACGCGCTCGAGCACCACCCGCAGCAGCGCCGCCTGCACGGCAGGCGGCGCGGTGGACAGCTCGTCCAGGAACAGCAGGCCCCGGCCGGCCCCGGCCAGCCGCTGCGCCCAGCCGGGCGGGGCGAACCGCACGCCGGCGCCGACCACCACCGGCAGCCCGGCGAAGTCGGATGGCTCGCGGATGGAGGCGATGACGGTTTCGCAGGGCCAGCCCAGCCCGTCGGCCAGCGCCCGGATCGTCGATGTCTTGCCGGTGCCGGGCGCACCCCACAGCAGCACCGGCACCCGCGCGGCGACCGCGACACCGAGCGCCTCCACCACGGCCGCCTGCTGCTGCGCTACCGCGGCGCGCCGCCCGCTTCCGCTCATCCTGTCCTCAGCTCATCCGCCTGCAGCTCATGACGCCCGCGCCGTGCCCGGCCTGCCCGCGGCCTTATGCGGCGCGCTGTCAGTCACCGGCCGGGTCCCGGTGCCAGCCGCCGCCAGCTGCCCGCACCGTCAGTATCACTGGCCCGGCCCCCGGCGCTGGCACGGCCAGCACGGTGGCCCGCGGCCAGTCCGCGGCCTGGACGTCGACGACCAGGTGGCCGCCGGCGACGGCGAGCCCGGCCGCCCACACCCGGGCCAGCCAGTCCGCGGGCAGCGCGGCCCGCAGCGTGCGCCCGGCACCGTCTCCGGTGCTCGCCAGCTGCCCCCAGCCCGGTCCCTCGTGCAGCGTCGTCTGCACCCGGTCCGGGCCGATGCCCAGCCAGTCCGCGGCGGCGGGGGCCAGCCGCCCGGCGAGCGCCGCGGTGAGCGCGGGCCGGTGCGCGGCCCGGTCACCGGCCCGCGGCCCGCCGTCTGCCCATGCCGCTGCCACGGTGCCGCTCAGCCGCATGGCGAGGCCGGTCCCGAGCGCGAGCAGGCCGAGCAGCCGTTCCCGGTCAGCCCAGGCCCGGTCGGCTTTCCTGCGCGCCTGCCACCGGGCTGCGAACGCGGCCCTCGCCGCCCCGCTGGCCGTCTGGATCCGCGCCAGCCGCTGCAGCCGCGCCGCCAGGCCGCTCGTGCTGCTGATGCTCATCATCCCGCCGCCGGGCCGCTGGACAGACTGGACAGCTGGGCCGCCCGCGCTGCCGCTGACGGCCCCCGCGGCAGCAGCCTGCACGAGCACGGCGGCCGCGCTGCGGCCGGCTCCGGCCGCCCGGCGTCCCAGCCGGGACCAGCTGCCGCCCGCCGCGCCGTGCGCCGGACCGCCCGGGGCCGCTTGACCGTAGGTCGCCCCCGTCATCGGCGCGTAGCCGAACCAGCCGCCCGGGTGGGCTGGACCGGCGGCCAGCTCGGCTGGCGTGACCGTCATCGCGTCGGCGGCCGAGCGCGGCCCGGCGGCGAGGACGTCCAGATCGCCGCTGCGCTCTGCCCATGCCTGCAGCAGTTCGATGCAGTGGGCTTGCTCGCCGCCGAGCGCGGCGAGCACGAGCTCGCCGTCGGCGTCCGGATGGTCCAGCGCGCTCAGCGCGCCATCGGCCCACCGCAGCCGGTGCGTGACGTCGCCGCAGCCGACCTGCACCTCGGCCGGCGGCAGCGCCGCCCACCACGGCGGCGCTGCGGTACTTCCGGCCCTGCTCATGCCCGCTCCTGCCAGTCCAGCGGCACGGACGTGGCCGCCTGGCCGGCCGGGCCCGTAACGATCACTTCCAGGGCGCGGGCGGCGGGCGGGATCGGCGGGTGCAGCCGCATTTCGAACCGGCCATGGGTGTCGCTGAAGCCGCCGCCGCCCTCCTCGCCCACATGCCATCGCCCGGTGTCGTCACGCGCCCACCAGGACCAGGATTCTTCCCCGTGCGGCCATTGCTGCCAGCCGCTGGTCGCCAGGCCCCAGCTCAGAACCTGCAGCTCCGCCGAGTCGGCCGACGACGTCAGCCCGGCAACCACGAACCGCGTTCCGCCGACCTCCGGCAGTACGCCGCCGGCCGCCGCGAAGGCGTCAGGGCCGTCCCGACATAGCCTGTTCGCCAGCACGTTCTCCCAGGCAGCCGGGAGGTCGGCTGGCCGGGCGAGCCGGCTGAGCTCAGCCGGGATGCGCGCGCCGACGCGCTGGGCGAGCGCGATATAGCGGTCCATGGCCGGCTGCGCGTCGGCCAGCACGTCCGCGGCCGTGAGCGCGCCGATCAGGTCGGTGATCCGGCCGGAGCCCGATGTCTCGTCCTCGGCCAGGTCCCCGGTCTCGTCCTCGGCCAGGTAGGTCAGCTCGGCGCGGTCAGGGCTGACCTTGCGCAGCAGCAGGCGCTCGGCCCGGACGTCGAACAGCCGCCCGACCGGATGCGCGCTGGCAAGCTCCGCGATCGCGGTGTCGGGCTGACTGCCCGGACCGGATCCGCCGGCCGGGCTGCTGCCGTCGGCTGGCCCGGTGCCGCCGGCTGCCGCCGGAGTGCCCGGAGGACCGGCGCTGGCCAGATCAATCCGGACTGGCTCCGCTCCGGGGGCGAGGGTCAGCTCCAGCCACTGGGCGCCCGGCGCCGGGGTGGGGGTGAGAACGAGGACACCGGACCAGTTGCCCTCCGAGTCGCTTCCCCAGCCGTCGAGTTCGGCCCGGTAGCTGGCGCCACGATCGTCCGTGCCCGCCGGGCGGGCGCCGCCGCGGTGCCAGGACGGCAGCGGGTACGGGTACCGGTGGCCGCGCAAGTCGGCCACCGGCTGCGCGGGCATCGTCCCCGCCACGGTCAGCAGGGCCCGGTCCGGCGCGATCACCAGCATGAAGAGCCGAGTCTCGCCCAGCCCGCTCGCGGGCACGGCCGGCACGGTCGCGCTGACCGGCACGGCCCTGTACCGCCCGGCCGGGGCCCTGACCGGCTGCTGCGAATGCTGGTTTCCCCATGCCAGCCGGTGCCGTAGTTCTTCCGGGCCGATCCGGGACCGGGCCGCGAGCGCGGTCGCGAACCCGGTGAGGATGGAGCCGACAGTCCCGGCATCCAGCGCCCCGGCCCGGACGAGGGCGTCGGCCACGGCCTCGAGGCGCTCCTCGCTCTGCTGGGCTGACATCTCGTACTCATGCCTGCCAGCGCGGTACCGCCAGCCGGCGGTGGCCTGCTGTCGCCAGTTCTCCAGCTGCTGCCAGGTCTCCGCGACCTGTCGCGCCGCCGGAGCCGCCGCCCGTGCAGCCTGCCCGGCGGCCGGGGTGACAGCGCGGATGACCTGGTCAGCAGCCGGAACGATCACCCGGGCCGCGGCCTCCGTGGCCGGCCCGGCCCGGGCGGCGGCTGGCCGCAGCGCCTCGGCGGCCCGGTCCGCAAGCGCCTCCAGCAGCAGGCCCGCGCTGTCTAGTCGCTGGCCGGCCTGGTCCGCGAGCGCCCTTCGCTGGCCGGGCTGGCCGGTGATCGGCCGCAGTGCCCGGGCGGCCCGACCGGCCGCAGGCGCCAGCCTGCGCCCGGCCTCGCCGGCGACCGGCGCGATACGCTGCGCCGCCGCGGCCACCGGTCCCAGTGCCTGACGTGCTGCGCCTGCGCCCTGGCGCAGCGGCCCGGCCAGCCGGCCGCCGGAGTCCCGGCGCGGCAGGGCCTGCGCTCGCTGCAGTTCGGCCTCGGCCAGCAGCCGCAGGTAGGTCTCGGCTCCCTCCGGATTCACGACGGCCTGCCCGGACGCGGCGCGGGCAAGCCCGCTGCCTGCGGTGACTTCGCGCAGGTGCGGTGCCATCCTGAACCGTTCATGTCGCCTCCCGGCTAGGTCCGGTCGCGATATAACGTAATGGCTCCGAGGTGCGCCGGCAAACATCTTAACCAGCCGCCAGCGCCGAGGTCGGCCGCCCGGCCAGAAGTCGCGGCCGGCCGGCCGTTCACGGTGGCCGACCTGGACCGGATGCCCTACGACGGGCGCCGGTTCGAGCTGCTCGACGGGACCCTAATCGTGAGCCCGCGACCTAGCACCGTGCACCAGCTGGCCTGCACCGGGCTGATCGTCACGCTGAGCGCGGCCTGCCCGCGGGGGCTGCTGGTCATCCCAGAGCCTGCCGTCCAGCTCTCCGCCGAAACTGAGTTTGATCCCGACGTGGTCGTGGCGCGGCGGCAGGCCTGTACGAGCAGATCGCCGCGGTGATGGCCGGGGCGGCGTTCGCCGCGGTCCGCCCGTTTCCGGTGCGGATCATCCCGGCAGCCCTGGTCGCGGGGCTGCCGGACGGCGGCTGACCAGCTGGCGACGCGATCGCCGCAGCTGGTCGGCCGTCATCCGCGACCTGCCGGGCTAGACGCCCGCGGGCAGGCCGGCCAGGGCTGCCTCGATCGTCTCGCCGGACAGCTCATGATCGCGCAGCTGGCCGGCGGTGTACTCGCTGTAGGCGGCCAGGTCCAGCAGGCCGTGCCCGCACAGGGCGGTCAGGATGACCTTCTCCTCGCCGGTCTCCTTGCAGCGCAGTGCCTCCTCGATGCAGGCGGCGACGGCGTGCGTCGGCTCGGGCGCCGGGACGATGCCCTCGGTCCGGGCGAACCGCAGGCCGGCCGCGAAGCACTCCGACTGCGGCTTGGCCACCGCCTCGATCAGCCCGAGCTCGTAGATGTGCGACAGCAGCGGGGACATCCCGTGGTAGCGCAGCCCGCCGGCGTGGATCGGGTCGGGGATGAACTCGTGCCCGAGCGTGTGCATCTTCAGCAGCGGGGTCATCCCGGCGGTGTCGCCGAAGTCGTAGGCGTAGACACCCTTGGTGAACGACGGGCAGGCCGCGGGCTCGACTGCCCGGATCACCGGGTTGATCTTGCCGGCCAGCTTCTCGCGCAGGAACGGGAACACCAGGCCGCCGAAGTTCGACCCGCCGCCCGTGCAGCCCACGATCACGTCCGGAGTGTCCCCGGCCTGGGCCAGCTGCGCGATCGCCTCCTCGCCGATGACCGTCTGGTGCAGCAGCACGTGATTCAGCACGCTGCCGAGCGCGTACCGGGCCGCCGGGTCGCCGGCCGCCACTTCCACGGCCTCGCTGATCGCGATGCCCAGGCTGCCAGTGGAGTCCGGGTGCTGGGCCAGCACCGCCCGGCCGGCCGCGGTCAGGTCGGACGGGCTCGGGTGCACGGTGGCGCCGTAGGTCTCCATCAGCATCTTGCGATAGGGCTTCTGGTCGTAGGAGGCGCGCACCATCCACACCTCCAGGTCCAGGCCGAACACCGCCGAGGCGAAGGCCAGCGCGCTGCCCCACTGGCCCGCGCCGGTCTCGGTGGTGAGCTTGCGCACGCCCTCGGCCGCGTTGTAGTAGGCCTGCGGGACCGCGGTGTTGGGCTTGTGCGAGCCCGCCGGGCTGCCGCCCTCGTACTTGTAGTAGATGCGGGCCGGAGTCCCGAGGTCGCGCTCCAGCCGCCGGGCCCGGTACAGCGGGGTGGGCCGCCAGAGCCGGTAGACGTCCAGCACGTCGTCGGGGACCGGGACGTACCGGTCCGCGGTGACCTCCTGCGCGATTAGCGCGGCCGGGAACAGCGGCGCCAGGTCATCCGGGCCGACCGGCTGCCGGGTGCCGGGGTGCAGCGGGGGGGGCGGCGGAGCGGGCAGGTCGGCTATGACGTTGTACCAGTGCCGGGGCATCTCGGATTCCGGCAGAACGTATTTGACCTGGCGGTTCATGATGCCTCCGGTTGGTCACGGTGCGAGCTAGGGCACACGGTAGCGGAGGCCGCGGCGCGCGCGAAGTGCGCAGCGCAAGATCTGCTGGTGCGATGGGGTGATCGGCGGGGCATGACCGGGCAAGATAGGAGGGGGAGGTGCTGTGCGCATCGAGATCTGGAGTGACATCGTCTGTCCGTGGTGCTATCTCGGCAAGCGCCGCTTCGAGCAGGCACTGGCCGGGTTCGAGCAGGCCGACGAGGTGCAGGTGCGGTACAGGTCGTTCGAGCTGGACCCGTCCTTCCCGGCGGACCGGCCCGAGCCGGTTGCCGAGGTGCTGGCGGCCAAGTACGGCATGTCGGCCGCGCAGGCCCGCCAGGCGGAGGCCGACCTGGCCGCCAGGGCGGCCCAGGACGGGCTGCCCTTCACCGCCGACCGGGTCATGGGCAACACCTTCGATGCCCACCGGCTGATGCACCTGGCCGCCGATCACGAGCTAGGCGACAGGCTGCTGACCGAGTTCTACCAGGCGTACTTCGGGGCCGGGCGCCCGGTGTTCACCGCAGCCGATCTGGTGCCGGTTTCGGCCGCGGCCGGCCTGGACCCCGCCGAGGCGGCGCGGGTGCTGGCGGACGGCAGTTACGCCGCGGCGGTCCGGGAGGACGAGGCCCAGGCCCGGGAACTGGGCATCACCGGGGTGCCCTTCTTCGTGATCGACCGCAGGTTCGGCCTGTCTGGCGCGCAGCCGGCGCAGACCATCGCTCAGGCGCTGGAGACCGCCTGGCAGCGCCGCAGCGAGTCGCTGGCCGGCTAGCGCGCCCGGTGCCTGCTGGCGCGTTTGCGGCGGTGCGGCCGACCCGGACGCACTGGGACAGATCGGTTGCGGCGGGTCGGGCCGCATGCGATCGTTGGGGCCGTGAACCAGGGCTCGCCAGCGCGGAACATGAGCGCTGCGGTAACCCTGATCGTGATCGGTGCTGTCCTGTTCATCGCCGGGCTGCTGACCGGGTCCGTCAGCGAGATCATCCACAGCACGTCGCGGTCGGCGGGCGCCGGGATGCCGCCCGCTGTCGGCTTCGCCGCGATCCTGGCGGTGTCCGGCCTCGCCCTCGGCGTCACCGCCGCCGTCATGGTGATCCCCGGCATGGCCGGCCCCGCCTGGCCGGACGGGACCACCGGCGCCGCGCGCGGCCTGCTCAGGGCGAATGCCGCCGGCCGCGGCTACGCGGTACCGCCCGCCCGCACGGCGGCGGGGCCGCCGGAAGCCGGGCCGCTGCCTGCCGGGCCGCTGCCTGCCGGGCAGCCAGTTACGGCAGCTCGCGGCCCGGTCGCCGCGCCGTCGTGCCCGCCGCAGGCCGCCACTGTGCCGCCGTTCTCGCCGCAGGCCACTGTCCCGCCCGCGGCTGCGCCACGGACGGCTGCTCCGCCACCGGCTGCACCGCGGCTGGCTGCCCAGCCGCCGGCTGCCTCGCAGGCCCGCGTTCCGCAGGCTGCTCCGCCGCGGGCGGCCATCCCGCCGCGGGCGGCCATCCCGCCGCGGGCCGCCGTTCCGCCGCGGGCCGCCGTTCCGCCGCGGGCTGGCGCTGCGCCGCGGAGTGCCGCTCCGCGGGCTGCCACGCCGCCCCGGGGGGCTGTTCCGCCGCAGCCCGGGCCCGCTCCGGATGACGGCTACGACTTCGCGGTTGCCGACGACATCTCGGCGGAGGAGTGGCTCAGACCGCTGCGCTCCGAGCCGAACCTGGCCGCCTCGGAGGGCAGCGGGCGCACGGTGCCGACCGGCGAGCTGGAACAGCTACCGGGCTGGTCCGATGACGGCTGGCACCCCGATTTTCTCAGCGGACCGCAGCCGGCGTACGTGACCGGGCCGCTGCCCGCGGTGGCGCCCGGGACCACACCGCTCAATCCGCTGCCTCCCGAGCCGGGGGAGGGCGGGCTCAGCCGGCACCTGGCCGAGCTGTCCCGCCGTCAGCGCGAGCTGATCAGAGGCTATCTCGGCACGGCCGGCGGCCCGGGCGAGGAGACCGGCACCGGGTCATCAGGCCCGGACCGGGACACTGTGCGCCATAACAGCGCGCGTCAGAGCAGCGCGCGCCAGAACCGCGCCCGTCAGGACACTGCCCGTCAGGACACTGCCCATCAGGACAGTGCGCGCCGGCCCTGAGTCAGGGCGTGCCCGGCGCTAGTCCTCTTCCTTGCGGAAGTCGCCGATCTCCTGGCACCCCGGCGGCGGGGCCAGTCCGCCCTTGGTTCCCTGCAGTACGGACCCGAGGCTCTCGGCGGTGTGGAACTGCACGCCGAACGGCAGGTTATGGGCGGGGTCATGCCAGCTGGTCCGGATGCCCTGGTAGTCGCGGCTGAACCAGTCGTTATGCCGTTCTTCGAGCTCGAAGCCGTGTACCCGGAGCCGGCGGAGGATCTCCCAGGTCCCCTCGGTGTACAGCTCGGGGGGAAGGACGTATGCGTAGCGGATGACGTCCGGGATCCGGTAGGCCAGCTCGGCCGGCGGCTGATCCGGATGGCGGGCGAGCAGCCGGGCGAACTGGTGCCGGAACAGGTTGCTGTCCCGCAGCGCGAATCGCTCGGTGTCGGAGGCGAGCTGGCCGTATTCCAGCTGCGACTCGATCCTGCGCATGGCCGGCGTGAGCCCGCTGCGCCCGTAGCTGCCAAGGGCATTGCGGCCCTCAGCCGCCTGGTACTGAGCGTAGACCTGCTCGGCGATGCGGGCCTGCTCGGCGGTGAGCCGGGCTCCCCGCCACTCCCAGGCCCCGCCCGCAGTCGTCTGCGGCTCATCCGCCCGGGACGGGCGCGGACCGGGCGTGACGGGGCGAGGGGCCTCCGGCCGGACATGACGCGGCGCCTGCGGCTGGAGAGAGCCGGGCGCGCCAGCCGGCGCCGCGGGCCTGCTGTCCGCGAGCACGTCAGCCGCGGATACCTGGACGGCTGTTGCGCGGATGGCCAGGCCAGTTCTCGTGGTGTCCGGCGAGCCGCGCTCGTAAGCGGTCCGGTGATCGGGCTGCGGGGAATGACCCGAGCCGGAGACGAGCGGGCTGGAAACGACCGAGCCGGAGAGGATCGGTCCCGCTGCGGCTGGTTCCGCCGCGGCTGGTTCCGCCGCGGCTGGTTCCGCCGCTGCTGGTTCCGCAGGGCTGTAGGTCGCCTCAATCCTGGCGATCGCGTCGGCCCCGGCGGCTTGAGTCCGGCTGGCCACCGCCTGACGGGCCGTTTCCGCCCGGCGGGCCGCCTCGTCCGGGGACGGCCGCCAGCCGTTGTCCGCCGGCCCGGCGGCAGCCGGGCGGACGGGCAGATCTGCGATCGGCTCACGCCCGGAGCGGCCGGGCCCGGGACCGGTGATCGACAGCGGACCGGGCCGGCTGCCCTCGCTGTCGCGGTCATCGGCGGGCAGCGGAAGCTCCAGGTGCCGCAGCGAGTGCGGCGGCGCCTTGCGGGAGCCGTCGTCGTCGTAGGGAGACGACGGGTGCCCGAATGGCAGCATGTCCAGCCGCCGTCTCAGGTCGGCGGGTGATCCGCGGGGCGGCCGGTCAGCCGGCTCGTACCAGCCCGGCTGATCATAAGCCCGCCTGCCCCGCCGGTCTGCTGCCCGCTGGTCGCCAGCCATGGCCGGCGGCGGCTGCTCCGGCGGATCCTGGCGCGGTACTGATGCCACTGTCGCGGCAGGATCGGCGGGATCAGCCAGCATCGGGGCTGCGGCGGCAGGGCCAGCCAGCACCGGGGACGGGCCCTGCGGCCCGGTCACGGCGGCCCGCGGCCCACCCTGGCCGGCGTCGTCGGTGCTGCCCGGTGCCGGGAAGCGGCCGGTGTCATCTGGCAGCGGCGCCGGCCTGGCGGGCAGATTCGGATCCGCGCCGCGCCCGGGCACCGGGGGCGGCGCGGTCGTGTCCGCCGGCCGCAAGTCCGGCGTGACCTGCCCGGCTGGCATTTCCGGCACAGCGCCAGCCGTCATCTCTGGCCCAGTGCCGCTCGTGGCTTCCGGCAGGGCGACGGCCATCGCCTCCGGCGCCGTGCTGCCCGATGCCGCCGGCCGCGTGCCGTCAGCGTGACCAGCGCCTGCGGGCAGCGCGACGTGCCCGGCCCCCGCACGCTCCGGCCCGGGCCGCTGCGGCCCTGCTGGGGGCGCCTGCGCGGGGTGATCACGGCCTGCGGGCATTTCGGTGCGGGGCAGCAGGCCGACCTGCCGGACGGGCGGCGCGTCAGCCGGACCGGGGTCGCTGTCCTGGCGCCCGGAAGGCTGCAGGCCAGCCGGCCGGAACACATCGTCTAGCCCGGCCCTTCTAGGCGGCAGTGGCCCGGGCCTGCTCGGGGCGGCCCGCTCCGGTCCGGCGGGCGAGTACCTGGGCGACGCAGGTCCCAGCGGCGCGAATCCGGCCTCGGCAGGTTCTGGCGGCGCGAACCCGGAAGGAGCCGGATCCGGCGGGCTGAGCCCGGACCGGGCCGGCTCGGGCCAGGACGAGCCGGATCGGGAAGCCGGCCCGGGCCGGGCACCTGGGCCAGGACCGCTGCCAGGGCCGGGCCGGGCAGGCGGCGGCAGCGCGCGGCCGTCAACGGCCTCGGCGGGCGCGAAAACGGAAGCGCCGCTAGCCCGGCTGGCCGGCCCGGAGCCGTTCGCCCGGCCGTTGCCGTGGCGCGGCGGCGGGTCCGGCGCGCCGGCGTCAGTAATGGCCGCGCCGTTGCCGGTGAGATATGGTTCCGGTGGGCTTAGCCCGATTAACGGCGGCAGGTCCACAGTGCTCTCGCGGGGATCCTCCGCTGGATCCCATCGCTCCTGTGGCCCTGGCATCGCGCTACTCCCCGCATGTCGGCGACTCGATCATCGTATCGGCGCCGGCAGTCGCGCGCCTGCCGTGCGGATTTCTCCGGACACCCGCGGACTGCGCCCGGCCGCCGCGGCGCGGCTGACCAGGCAAGCCAAGCCCGCTCAGGACGGAATCCGGGCGATGCCCGCCGTAATGACGTCCACTACTTCGCGGGCAAAACGGTCAGTCAGCGGCCGGTGCCCGTGCAGCAGCCGGTGGTAGGCCGCGCCGAACAGCAGGTTCGGCTGGTGTCCCCGTGCGGGCCGGGGAACCCGGTGAACGGGCCGCTGAGCGGCATGGGTGCCGATGGCTGGCCCGTTCAGCGGGTCAGGGGACGGGCCTTGGGGACGGGCCTTGGGGACGGGCCTTGGGGACGGGCCTTGGGGACGGCGCGTTTCGGGGATCAGGCGGGCATGGCCGGGATGACCTGGCCGTGCACTGTGCCCAGGCTGACCCGGCCGCCGTCCGGGCCGGCCGCGGTCGCGCTGATCGTGACGACGTCGCCGTCGGCCAGCCAGCTGCGGGTGCTGCCGTCCGGGAGCTCCAGCGGCTCGGTCCCGTTCCAGGCCAGCTCGATCAGCGAGCCGCGCTGGTCCGGCGCGTCGCCGCTGACCGTGCCGGAGGCGAACAGGTCGCCGGGGCGCAGCGCCGCGCCGTTCACGGTCAGGTGGGCCAGCATCTGGGCCGGCGACCAGTGTATCGCCGCATACGGCGGCCGGGACACCACGTGCCCGTTGATCGCCACCTCGAAGTCGATGTCCAGCCCCCAGCCGGCGGACTCGGCGAGGTAGGGCAGCAGCGGGGTGCCGTGCGACGGCGGGGTCAGCCGGGCCGCCTCCAGCGCGGCCAGCGGCACCACCCACGGCGACACCGAGGTGCCGAACGACTTGCCGCCGAACGGCCCGAGCGGCACCGACTCCCACATCTGCAGGTCCCGGGCCGACCAGTCGTTGACCAGGCACACGCCGAACACATGCTCGGCGAACCGGGATGCCGGCACCGGCTCGCCGAGGCTGGTCTCGACCCCGACCACGAACCCGAGCTCGGCCTCGAAGTCCAGCCGCTCGCTCGGCCCGTACGCGGGCTGGTCAGTGCCCGGCGGCAGGAACTGCCCGCACGGCCGGCGGATCGGGGTGCCGGAGGGCACCACCGTGGCCGACCGGCCGTGGTACCCGGCCGGCAGGTGCCGCCAGCTCGGGGCCAGCGGCTCGGCGCCAGGCCGGAAGATGGCGCCGATGTTCTCCGCGTGCTGCCGCGAGCAGTAGAAGTCGGCGTAGTCCATGACCGTGAACGGCAGGTGCAGCTGAGCGTGGGCCGCGGGCACCAGCAGGTCCTCGATGGCCTCCCGGTAGGAGTCCCGGGACAGCCAGGCGGTGAGCTCGGCGCGGACCTGCGCCCAGGCCAGGTGCCCCTCGGCGAGCAGGCCATCGAGGCTGCCCGCAGCGAACAGGTGCGCGCGGGCCGGCAGCAGCCGCTGCGCCGCGGTGGTCAGGTCGAGGATCCGGTCACCCACCGCGACGCCGACCCGGCGCTGCGCGGCGTGATGCGGTGCCGAGTACGAGCCGTAGGGCAGCGTCTGCAGGCCCAGCGGGTCGCCGGGATCGATGCCCAGCCACGCTGCGGCCGGGGTCCGGGACATCGTGCGCAACTCCGTCCGTTCGTGCGGTGCATGCCGCCAGGTCCGGAGCTTACGGGATCGCTTTTCCGGCCGGGCCATCGGTCCTTGACGCCCGGAAAAATAGCAAACTATACTGAGCAAATGTATCTTGACGTCGAGATACTATTCCGGCGCCCGGCCGCTCCCGGCGTTACCCGGGCCTGACCGGGCGGGGCATCCGCCGCTGCGGCAGGATGCGATGAGACGGCATGAACATGACAGAGTGCGGGCGCACACAGGAGGCCAGTGACGATGACCGCGAACAGCTTCGCGAGCAGCGGGTCGCTCAAGGTAGGGGACACCAGCTACCGGATCCACCGGCTGGATGGCGTGACCGGAGCCGACGGCCTCCCGTTCAGCCTGAAGATCTTGCTGGAGAACCTGCTGCGCACCGAGGACGGCGTCAACGTCACCGCCGATCACATCACCGCCCTCGGGCGGTGGGATCCGGCTGCCGAGCCGGACACCGAGATCCAGTTCAGCCCGGCCCGGGTGATCATGCAGGACCTGACCGGGGTGCCGGCCGTCGTCGACCTGGCCAGCATGCGCGAGGCCATGCGCGACCTGGGCGGTGACGCCGCGCGGATCAACCCGCTGGTCCCGGCTGAGCTGGTCATCGACCACTCGGTGATCGCCGACGTCTTCGGCCGCCCGGACGCGTTCGAGCGCAACGTGCAGCTGGAGTTCGAACGCAACCGCGAGCGGTTCGCGTTCCTGCGCTGGGGCCAGGAAGCGCTGCGCCAGTTCAAGGTGGTGCCGCCGGGCACCGGGATCGTGCACCAGGTCAACATCGAGCACCTGGCCCGGGTGGTCATGGCCCAGCCGGGCGAGGACGGGCTGGCCGCCTACCCGGACACCTGCGTGGGCACTGACTCGCACACCACCATGCAGAACGGCCTCGGCGTGCTGGGCTGGGGCGTCGGCGGCATCGAGGCCGAGGCGGCCATGCTCGGGCAGCCGGTGTCGATGTTGATCCCGAAGGTGATCGGGTTCCGGCTGACCGGCGAGCTGCCGTCTGGCGCCACCGCCACCGACCTGGTGCTCACGATCACCGAGCTGCTGCGCCGGCACGGCGTGGTCGGCAAGTTCGTCGAGTTCTACGGCGAGGGCGTCGCCGCGGTGCCGGTCGCGAACCGGGCCACGATCGGCAACATGTCCCCGGAGTTCGGCTCCACCTGCGCGATCTTCCCGATCGACGCCGAGACGATCAGCTACCTGGAGCTCACCGGCCGGCCCGCCGCGCAGGTCGCGCTGGTCGAGGCATACGCCAGGGAACTCGGGCTGTGGCACGACCCGGCCGCGCCCGCCCGCTACTCCGAGGAACTGCAGCTGGACCTCGGCACCATCGTGCCGTCCATCGCCGGGCCCAAGCGGCCGCAGGACCGGGTGGCGCTGGCCGACGCCAAGGCCGGGTTCCGCGAGGCCCTGGGCAACTACGTCGAGTCGCCGCACTCGGGCGAGGGGGTCGAGGACACCTTCCCGGCCTCCGACCCGATGGCCGCCGAGCCGAACGGCCGGGCGTCCTCGCCGGCCGAGGTCACCCTGGAGGACGGCAGCACCGCGGCGATCGACCACGGCTCGGTGGTGATCGCCGCGATCACCTCCTGCACCAACACCTCCAACCCGTCGGTGATGATCGGCGCCGCGCTGCTGGCCAGGAAGGCGGTCGAGGCGGGGCTGTCGCGCAAGCCGTGGGTGAAGACCACGCTCGCGCCCGGTTCCAAGGTGGTCATGGACTACTACGAGCGCGCGGGACTGACCCCCTACCTGGACAAGCTCGGCTTCAACCTGGTCGGCTACGGGTGCACCACCTGCATCGGCAACTCCGGCCCGCTGCCGGAGGCGATCAGCGCCGCGGTGGCCGAGCACGACCTGGCCGTCGTGTCGGTGCTGTCCGGCAACCGGAACTTCGAGGGCCGGATCAACCCGGACGTGAAGATGAACTACCTGGCGTCCCCGCCGCTGGTGGTCGCCTACGCGCTGGCCGGCTCGATGGACACCGACTTCGAGCATGAGCCGCTCGGCACCGGCAGCGACGGCAAGCCGGTGTACCTGCGCGACATCTGGCCGTCGGCGGAGGAGATCGAGTCGGTCGTGACCACCGCGGTCGCCGCTGAGATGTTCACCCGCGACTACGCCGACGTGTTCGCCGGCGACCAGCGGTGGCAGGACCTGGACGTGCCCTCGGGCGAGGTCTTCGCCTGGGACGAGGACTCCACCTACGTGCGGCGCCCGCCGTACTTCGACGGCATGCCCGCCGAGCCGGCCCCGGTCGCCGACATCCACGGCGCCCGGGTGCTGGCCATGCTCGGCGACTCGGTCACCACCGACCACATCTCGCCGGCCGGCGCGATCAAGGCCGACAGCCCGGCCGGAAAGTACCTGACCGAGCACGGCGTCGGCCGCCGCGACTTCAACTCCTACGGGTCCCGGCGCGGCAATCACGAGGTGATGATCCGCGGCACGTTCGCCAACATCCGGCTGCGCAACCAGCTTGCCCCCGGCACCGAGGGCGGCGTCACGGTGAAGCTGCCCGAGGGCACCCAGACCTCGATCTACGAGGCCTCCCGGGAGTACCTGGCCGAGGGCACGCCGCTGCTGGTGCTCGGCGGCAAGGAGTACGGCTCGGGATCATCCCGCGACTGGGCCGCCAAGGGCACGGCGCTGCTCGGCGTCCGGGCCGTGCTCACCGAGTCGTTCGAGCGGATCCACCGGTCGAACCTGATCGGCATGGGCGTGCTGCCGCTGCAGTACCGGCCGGGCGAGAGCAGGCAGTCGCTGGGGCTGACCGGGCACGAGGTGTTCGACGTGATCGGCATCGAGGCGCTGAACCGGGGCGAGATCCCGCATGAGGTGATGGTGCTCGCCGACGGCCGGGAGTTCCGCGCGGTCGTGCGCATCGACACCCCCGGCGAGGCCGAGTACTACCGGCACGGCGGAATCATGCAATACGTCCTCAGGTCGCTGATCAGCAAAGCCTGACGCCGGGCGGCGGCCCGGCCCGATACCGTCAGCCGGGTGAGAACGGTTGCGCTGACAAGCCCGGTGCTGTGGCTGACCGCCGTCGAGCGGGCGGTGCTGCTGGCGAGCCTGGCGCTGGCTCTCGGCAGCGTGGCCGGCCGGGGACTGGGGCGGCAGTACCTGAACCGGCACCCCGACAGCGTCCCGCCCGCCCCGCTGCCGGATTCGTGGGCGCTGCGCGGCAGCCTGGCCGGCGCCGCGGCCTGCGCGGCACTCGCGCTGACCGCCGCGGTCAGCCCGGGCCTGGCTGCCGCGGCGGCCCGGCCGCCGGTGCTCGGCCTGCGCGGGCACGCCACCGAGTGGATCGCGCTGATCGAGCTGGCCTGCTTCCTGCTCGCCGCGCTGGCCGCGCGGCTGCGCCGCGGCGGGCTGGTGGTCGCGGCGCTGCTAGCCGTGATCGCGGCCGAGGGCGTCCGGGACCACCCGGAGGGCATGATCCCGATCGCGGGCGCGATGCTGACCTACTGTCATCTCACCCCGGCCGTGCTGTGGGCAGGCATGCTCGCCTACACGCTGCGCGCCGCGATCGCCTGGCGCGCCGACCCGGCGGCGGTGCAGGGCCTGGTCCGGCTGTACGGCGCCGCTGCCGCGTGGCTGCTCGGCGCCGTGGTCGTCACCGGCCTGCTTTCGGCGCTGGTGCTGGTGCCGATCGGGTCGCTGCTGACCACCGGCTATGGCCGGATCCTGATCGTCAAGGCTGCCCTGGTGGCGGTGGCCGCCGGGATGGCGGTGGCCGGCCGGATGTGGCTGCGCCGCCGGATCCCGCCCGGTGCCGGGCCCGCGACCGCGACCAGGATCGAGCTGGCCCTGCTGGCCGCCGTGCTCGCGGTCACCGGTCTGCTGACCGTGCTCACGCCGCCGGGCAAGCCGATCGGGGTGATCGCGGCCGGGGACCAGGCCGCTGCCGGGAGCCGGGCTAGCTGCCGGGATGCCCCCCGGGCACCGTCGCCAGCCGGCGCATCAGCGCGCCGAACTCCTCGAACGACAGGCTCTGGTCAGAGTCGGACAGGGCCTTGTCCGGATCCGGGTGCACCTCGATGAGCAGCCCGTGCGCGCCGGCCGCGCGAGCTGCCCAGGCCATCGGCGCGACGTAGGCGCGCTGCCCGGTCCCGTGGCTCGGGTCCACGATGACCGGCAGGTGCGACCGCTCGCGGACCACCACGACCGCCGACAGGTCCAGGGTGTTGCGGGTCGCGCTCTCGAACGTGCGGATGCCCCGCTCGCACAAGATCACCTGCTGGTTGCCCTGCGCTACCACGTACTCGGCGGCGGCCAGCCATTCCTCGATCGTGCTGGACAGGCCGCGCTTGAGCAGCACCGGCCGGTCGATCTTGCCGAGCTCGCGCAGCAGGTCGAAATTCTGCATGTTGCGGGCGCCAACCTGCAGGATGTCGGCCGCCTTGGCCAGCCGGGGCACCTGGTCGACCGCCATCACCTCGGTGATCACCGGCAGGCCGGCCTCCCGGCCCGCCTCGACCAGCAGTTCCAGGCCCGCCCAGCGCAGCCCCTGGAACGCGTACGGGGAGGTGCGCGGCTTGAACACGCCGCCGCGCAGCACGTGCGCGCCCTGCTCGCGGACGAACCGCGCGGTGGAGCGGATCTGCTCGGCGCTCTCCACCGAGCACGGGCCGGCCATGACCACGAAGCCGTCACCGCCGATCAGCACGTCGCCGACGGCGACGATCGTGTCCTGCGCCCGGGCGGCCCGGTCCACCAGCTTGTACTGCCGGGACCGGCGGGCCGGCGCCGGCCCGGCGGCGACCGCCTCAAGCGCCTCGGCGGGCTCCAGCGCCTCGCCCGGAGCCAGCGGCCCGGCGGCCGGGCTGCCCGGCCCGGATGCCAGCGCGTCGCGCCCGGCCTGCGCCTCCTGCGGGCCGGGCACGTCGCCGGTGCGCGGCCGCTCGCGCAGCGCCTTGGCCGGGTAGCTGCCCAGGACCTTGATGAACAGCGCCGCCGACTTCAGCTCGTCCAGGGCCGCTGCGGTGCGCGCCTGCGCCGCATTGCCCTCGAAGTCGAGGAAGAACAGGTACTCCCACGGCCGGCCAGGCCGCGGCCGTGACTCCAGCTTGGTCATCGAGTGCCCGCTGCCGGACAGCACCTCCAGGCAGCGCAGCAGCGCCCCCTCCTCGTGCCGGGTTACCAGGATCAGGCTGGTCTTGCACGGGATCCGCACATCCACGGTCGCGGGGGTCTTCGACAGCACCACGAACCTGGTGTAGTTGTCGCGCCGGTCGGCGATGCTGTGCCGCAGGATCGTCAGCCCATGTGCGGCCGCGGCGTCCGGCGAGCCGATCGCGGCCATGGTGGGGTCGTCGGCGTCGGCCACCGCCTGCATGGCCCCCGCTGTGTCGAACCAGGGCGTCGGGGCCGCGTCCGGCAGCGACTGGAGGAACTGGGCGCACTGCTCGAGCCCCTGCGGGTGCGAGACGATCGTCCGCAGCGCCGACAGCGGCACGTCCGCGGCGGCGGCCAGGCAGTGGTCGACCTGCCAGGTCTCCTCGCCCACGATGAACAGCTCGTGCTCGCGCAGCAGCGCGTACACCTCGTTGATGCTGCCGGCCGTGGTGTTCTCGATCGGCAGCACCGCCAGGTCGGCGTCGCCGGACAGCAGTGCCGCCCCCGCCGCGGCGAACGTGCGGTAACCGGTCAGCTCGCCGGTCAGGCCGCGCCCGGCCAGGTACTTGCGCGCGGCGGCGTCGGAGTAGGCGTGCGCCGCGCCCTGGAATGCCACCGTGACCCGGCCGCCGCTGTCGCCGGACAGGTGCCGGGCCTGCTGCGCCACCGAGTCGTTGATCAGCTCACGGAAGACCCGCCGGACCAGGCTGCCCGAGATGCCGAGCTCGGCGGCCCGGGCCGCCGCCTGGTCGAGTACCTGGCGCTCCCGTCCGGCGTCCTGGATCAGCGCCGTGCCCTGCTCCTTGGCCTGGGCGATCGCCGCGATCACCCCGGCCCGCTCGGCGATCAGCGCGACGATCCCGGCGTCCAGCTGATCCAGGTCCTGCCGCAGGCCGCTGATATCGGGCTGCTCACTCACGTCCGCGTGCCTCCACGTCTGCCGGTGCTGATCCCGGTGCTGTCGGCCCAGGCGGTCCTGGGCCCAGCGCCGGGCGCGCGCGGCCCGCTGCCGTCCGGCAGGTAACGTCGGCCGGATGCGGCAGGTGCAGGGCCAGCGATCTCGCGGCCAGCGGCAATGGCCGCGGGCGCGCACTGTGGGCCTGCTGACCGTGGGCATCCTCGCGCTGGCCTTCAATCTACGCGCGGCGATCACCAGTCTGCCGCCGGTGTTCCCCGAGCTGCATGCGACTGTGCACATCTCGGCCGCGACCGAGGCGGTCCTGGCCGCGGTGCCGGTGCTGTGCTTCGGGGTGTTCTCCGGCCTGGGCTCCCCGCTCGGCCGGATGTTCGGCGAGGAGCGGGTGCTCGGCGCGGCCCTGGTGCTGCTGGCCGGCGGCCTGCTGGCGCGCAGCGCGGGCCCGGCGGCACTGTTCCCCGGCACGATCGTGGCCAGCGGCGCGATCGCGCTGATGAACGTGCTGCTGCCGTCGCTGATCAAGCGCCGCGCGCCGGACCGGGCCGGCCTGCTGATCGGCCTGTACCTGCTGTCGCTGGCGGCCGGGGCGATCGTGGCGTCGGTGATCGCGGTGCCGGTGTTCATCGCGGCCGGCGGCGGCGGCCGGGCCGCGGCGCTGACGCTCGGGCTGTGGGCGCTGCCCGCGCTGCTGGCCGCGGTGGTCTGGGTCCCGCAGCTGCGCTACCGCACGCTGCCCGACCCGCCCGGATCCCTGGCCTCGCCCGGGTCCCCGGCCCCGCCCGGGTCCCCGGCCCCGTTCGCGTCTCCGGTCCCGCCCCGGTCCCGGGCATCGGCGAAGTCCCCGGCACCGCCCGGGGCGCCGCGCGGCGGCCGCCGGGCGGGCGGGGCGCTGGCGATGGGCCGCTCGGCGCTGGCCTGGCAGGTCATGCTGTTCATGGGGCTGCAGAGCCTGTCGTACTACGCGGCGCTGTCCTGGTTCCCGATCCTGTTCCGCGACCATGGGGTCAGCGCGGTACAGGCCGGAAACCTGCTGGCGCTGATGAACCTGGGCAACGCGGTCACCGCGCTGGTGGTCCCGATGCTCGCGCACCGGGCCCGCGACCAGCGGCTGCTGGCCCTGCTGTCGATGATCGCGACCGGGGCCGGGCTGGCGGGCTCGGGATTCGGGCCGACCGCCGCCGCGGCGGCGTTCGTGTTCCTGCTCGGCCTCGGCCAGGGCGCCACGCTGGGCCTCGGCATCTTCTACACGATGGCGCGCGCCCCCGACCCGGTGACCTCCGCCGCGCTGTCGTCGTTCGCGCAGGGCGCCGGCTATCTCATCGCCGCGGCCGGCCCGCTGCTGCTCGGGTACCTGCACGCGGTCAGCGGCGGCTGGGCCATCCCGATCTGGGTGCTGCTCCTGGTGGCCGTCGGCCAGCTGGTCACCGGCTGGCTGGCCGGGCGAGCCCGCACGGTGCCGCCGGTGGCCGCCCGGCCGGGGTAACAGCCCGGTCCGGGCAGATAGGGTCCAGGGCTGCACTCTCAGGAGCGGTCTCGTTCCGGGCCCGCCGATCAGGCGTCATTCCTGGCTGGGCCAGCCGCCGGGCGCGGATGACCGGCCGGGGGCGGGCTATCCGGCGGCGTTGGTGATGCGGTTCTGGAAGGAGGCGGGGCATGTGATCTTCCGGGAGGGGACGACGCAGGTGCCGGCCACGCTCAGCACGGAGCGGGAATGATGTACCCTGCCCGGTGCCGTGACACCGGCCGGCCGCAGCTCCGGTGGGTGCGGGGAAGCGTCTTGCTGAGAACGGGTTCCGACCGCTCTCGCTGCCGTGGTCGCTGCGCACGGGGCCGCTACTGGGAGGCTTGCTGCAGCCGGTTCTGGAAGGACTGCGGGCACATGAGGTCCTGGTTCTTTTTCGAGACGACGCAGGTACCGGCGGCGCTGAGCACGTCGACCGTCGCCGGGCTGCCGCCGACCAAGACGCTGACCCGGATGCCGGCGTCCGCGTAGTCCCCGATTCTGGGGGCGGCGACCGAGTAGAGAATGTTGACCCGCGGGCCACCGCTGGCAATCCGCGCCCCGGCGAACGGCAGTACCTGGCCCTTCTTATCCCCGGAGGGAGGCCAGCCGACATCGTCGGCGATGAAGTCCTTGCCTGGCTCGAGCCCCAGGTGGACCAGGGCGGGGCACGCGGAATCCGCGCAGCGGTAGCAGCCGGGCCGACTTGAGTACGACCACCTGGCCGGTGCGGTTGACCAGGAATCCGGTGTAATCGGCTGGCTGGCCCGCCAGCACCGACACGCCTGCCGACGTTCCACGGTCCTGGCTGCCGTCGAGTCCGGCGACCCCGCTGCCACATCCGGCGACCAGCCCGGGCATGGCGGTCAGCAAGACGGCCAGGCCGGACCGGGCCAGCCGCCGGGCGCGCACTACCGGCCCCGGCTGTTGTTCGACCACAGCTTCGGCGCGCGGGGGAAGCGCCGCTTGCCGGGAAGGTAGCACCGGGCGGCTCTGCTCCGGCGAGTGCTGCGCATGGGCCGCTACCCGGAGGCTTACGGCAGCCGGTTCTGGAAGGACTGCGGGCACATCGTGTTCTCTGAACGGACGATGCAGGTTCCGGCGGCGCTGATCACATCGACGGTGGCGGTGCTGCCGCCGCCTAGGACAGTGACTCTGATGCCGTCGTCGGCGTAGTCGCCGAGCCTGGTCGCCGTGACCGAGTACATGATGTCTATCCGGCTGCCGCTGCTGGGTATCCGCGCACCCGCGAACCGCTCCAGCCGGAACCGGGGCTGGTTAGGCGGCCATCCGGTGTCGGAGGCGGCGAAGTTTTTGCCGGGCTCGAGCGCAACGTGGATCAGCCGGGGCGGGCGGAAGCCGCGCAGTGGCAGCAGCCGGGCTGACTTGAGGGTGACGACCTGGCCGGTGTGGTTGATCAGGAACCCGGTGTAGTCGGCCGGCTCGCCCGGCAGCACCGGAACGCCT
>JBKQSL010000522.1:0-3027 GCA_052143655.1 Streptosporangiaceae bacterium
CTCGGTCAGGCGCCCGAGTGCGAGCCGGCCATCAGCTCGGCGAGGTCGTCGGGGCGCAGGAACGACGGCGGCGGGGGCGGTCCCCAGTTGAACAGCCCGCGAGCGCCCTCCAGCGCCTCCGGCGTCCACAGCTGGTCGTCGATGATGCAGTCCATGTCGGAGTAGTACTCGCTGAAGTTGCCCGCCGGGTCCTTCAGGTACCAGAAGAAGTTCGACCCGGCGTGGTGCCGGCCCAGCCCCCAGACGTGCCGGTCCGGGTGGTCCGCCAGCATGGCGCAGGCACCGCGGCCGATCTCGTCGATGTCGTCGACCTGCCACGAGGTGTGGTGCAGGAAGTTCACCGGAGCGGCCATCACCAGCACGTTGTGATGGTCGGTGGAGCAGCGCAGGAACGAGCCGATCGCGGCGATGTGGTCGCTGGCCTTGAAGCCGAGCCCTTGGGTGAAGAACAGCCGGGTCGCCTCCAGCTCGGTGCTGCCCACCACGACGTGGCCGAGCTTGCGCGGCCGCACCTGCTCCTCGCGCAGCACGCCGGGGGCGCGGGTGCCGGTCCGCTCGATCCGGCCCGGCCCGTTGTACGGGGTGGCGGGGATCTCCGGCTGTTCCAGCCGCGGCGCCACCTTGACCCGTGCGGTGAAGCCGGCCGTCGGCTCGGCGGCGGCGAGGGCGCCGTCCGGTCCGGCGGCCGCCTCGATGCCGAGGCCGCGCAGTGCAGCGCCGATCCGCTCGATGTCGTCGGGGTCGTCGGCGGCCACCTCCATCTCCACCAGCCGCCGGCTGGGCGTGCGCACCAGCCGCAGCTGCTGGCCGCCGTCGACCGTGCCGAACCAGCCGTCGCCGGATGGCGTCAGGCCGAAGTCGGCGTAGTAGGCCGCGGTCTGCTCGAGGTTGGGGACTCCGATGGTGACTGAGGTCAGCCGGTGCAGTGGCATGGCCGGGCTCCTACTCCTGCGTGCGTCAGTGCTTCGGTGCTGCGGCGGGAGCGCGGACGAAGCGGTGCCGCAGCTCCCCGATGCCCTCGATGTGGCTCACCAGCTCGTCCCCGGCCGCCAGCCAGCGCTGTGGGTCACGGCCCATGCCCACGCCCGCGGGGGTGCCGGTGAAGATGATGTCGCCCGGCCACAGCGTCAGCACGTGCGACAGCCGGGTGATCAGGCCGGGCACGCTGAAGATCAGCTTGCTGGTCCGGTCGCGCTGCATCTGCTCGCCGTTGACGGTGCAGCCAAGCTCCAGGTCGTCGGGATTGTCGAACTCGTCCGGGGTGACCAGCCACGGCCCGACCGGCCCGAACCGGGGGAAGGACTTGCCCAGGCAGAACTGCGGCGCCGGGCCGGCCAGCTGGCTGATCCGCTCGGACAGGTCCTGCCCGGCCGACAGGCCCGCCACGTGCTCCCAAGCGCTGTCCTCCGGCACGTCCCGGCAGGCCTGGCCGATGATCACGACCAGCTCGACTTCCCAGTCGGTGTGGCCGTCCGGCGGCAGCGTGACCTCGCCGTACGGCCCGGTGATGCAGCTCGGCCACTTGGTGAAGGTCGGCGGCAGCTTGTCGGGCACCTCGAAGCCGGACTCGGCGGCGTGGTCGGCGTAGTTCAGCCCGATCCCGAACACCTGGCGCGGCGCCGGCGCCGGGGCGCCGAGGTCAGCGGAGTCGAACGGCTCCGCGGCCGGCAGCGTCGCCGATCCGGCCCAGTCGCTGAACTCCTGCCACCGGTCGTAGACCGGCTGCACGTCGGGGCCGAACCGGCCGCTGCTGGCCCGCGCGACGTCCACCGCGCGGTTCCCGTCGTGCACCAGGGCGAGACGACCGGCGATGTTGGCGACGCGCACGCGCTGCTCCCGAGACGATGGGCGGACGATGAGTGCTGACGGGTGGCCCGGCGGTGGCCGCGAGCGGTCAACGGTCCACCCCGGTGCAGCGCTGAGCCAGGACCGTCGTGGGCCGGCCGCGGGGCGGCGGTTCACGGTCCTGGAACGGCGGGCGTCAGCCGGTCCAGAGAACGATTGCGGTCATCCCGCTAGGGCCGATCGTGGCTCCTGGGAGCATGGCCTGTCAAGACAATGATGCTAATCTATTATGGTGAATTCGCCGGGAGAATCAGGAGCTGTCGGCATCGCCGAGCGCGCCCGGCCCGCTGCGGTGCCGTCCGGGCTGCCGCCGGCTCCGTCCCGGGTGACCCTCGCCGCTGACCTGCTGGCCGGCCTGGCCGCCAGCGTCGCTCCCGGCGCCCGCCTGGGCACCAAGGAAGAGCTGCGGCAGCGCTGCGGGGTATCCGTTGGTACCTTCAACGAGGCGCTCCGGCTCGTGCAAAGCCGCGGCCTGGTCACCGTCCGTCCCGGTCCCGGCGGCGGCCTGTTCGCGGCCGAGCAGTCGCCGCTGGTGCGCCTGGGGAACTCGGTGCTGGCCCTGGACGCGGACGGGGCGCCGGTCGCCGACGCGGTGCGGATCCGCGACGCCCTGGACGGGCTGCTGGTCGAGGACGCGCTCTGGCATGCCTCGCCGGCCGACATCGCTGCGCTGACCGAGCAGCTGGGCGAGCTGGCCCGGGCCGCCAGGGACGCGGACGCCACCGCCTTCGTCCGCGCCAACTGGCGGCTGCACGCCCGCATTGCGGCGGTCAGTCCCAACGTCGTGCTGCGGTCGATCTACCTGAGCCTGCTGGACCTCATCGAGTCGCACACGCTGTCGGTGCTGCCGGTGCCCGAGCAGCCGATGCCGGAGTACCTGCGCGAGCGGTACCGGCTGCACCGGGACCTGGTGGCTGCTATCGCCGCGCGCGACCGCGTGGCCGCGCTCGCGCTGTCCGCGGCGCACCGCACCTCGGCTGCCGGGCGGGTCCCGCAGCCCGCTGCGCGCCAGCAGCAGCATGCCGGTTCGTGAATTGGCCGCCCGCATCGTCGACCGCACGGCGGCGACCGGGCGGCTGACCCCCACCCGCAGCTAGGCCGCCGCGGCTAGCCGTCGGGAACCGCGTCCATCACCAGGATGACCCCGCCCGACGGCCCCTGGCCGACCAGGCAGCTGACGAT
>JBKQSL010000523.1:0-5974 GCA_052143655.1 Streptosporangiaceae bacterium
CTGAGGCCAGGCCCACGAGTAGCGCGGTGCCCGTGCTGCCCGCGGCGGCGCGCCGCCAGGTCGACAGGTCCGTGCCGCTGAACCTGATCAGGAGAGGCTCGATGGAAAGCCCCCGCGACGCGTTGATCGCGAACCCGTACGTCAGATAGGCCAGACTGAAGGCGCCGAATTGTGCCGCGCCCAGCGTGCGGGCGACGAATATGCTCAGGAGGAAGTTCGTCAGGGTGGACATGGCCTGATCCGCGACACCCCAGGTGATACGACGGCTCGCCTGGCGCACCAGTCGCCAAGACAGCGCCGCTGGGATCCTTCGAGCCGATACGGCCACTAGCTAGTCCCTTGAGCCGTCTCGAATTTCATCTTCCCCCAGCCGGGGATCCGGCGGTACGTCGCCACGTAGATCCCATGATTAAAAGATGCGCGGCGAGGCGGACGTGATACATGCGGCGCCGCACTTCGCAGCACGGCCAACGGGTGGAAGCGCGGAGGCAGGGACCGCCGGAAGGCCGACATTTTTCTGTCTTAGGCTAACAGCACGCTGCGGCGCGCGGGCGGTCGGAATCGAGTGCCCGCAGCGCCCGGCCGGTTTCGCGGGTGCGGGCGCCGGCGGGCAGACACTCCGCGGCCGGCGGCTTGGACGACGAGGCTGCCGCCGCGTCGGCTGGCATCGGGCCCGCCGGGCGGCCCGCTGGTGAGGAGCCTGCCCCCACTGGCGACGGGCAGCGTCCGCTTGCCGCCACGGGGATCACTACAGTAGCCGCAGGGGAACTCCAGTCAATTACCTGACCGGGAATCGAGGCTATGCTAATCGGGAAGGGGAGGTATTGAGATGGGTAATGACGCCGTGGTAACTATTGGCTGTATTAGCGCGGTCGGCATTGTTGGTCTAATCGTCTGGCACGTAGGCGCTTATGAGGGACGGCCCGGCTCGGGCTGGTGGCCGCGCAGATGGCTGTTCATCTCATCGGCTGTGTTCGCGGTTGCCGCGCTCGCGGGATGTGGCTCCGGTCACACGACAGGGCAATCCGCGGCACCCGCTGCCAGTACGGCGGCCAGCACGACACCGACCACCACCAGCCCGTCGCCATCACCTACCAGTACCGGCACTACCGCGGTGTGCGTCACGTCAGCCGCGAAGGGCAGCTGCGGGCCGTATCTCTACCCGGCCATCACCCCCAGCAACGGCCACAACACCTCCGTCGGGCAGGACGTGTGGAACACCATCCCTGGGTGGTCCCAGACGCTGCACGCGACCGACCCGGGCAACTGGTACGTCACCGCGAACATGCCCGCCGGGAACACGGCCGTCGTGTCCTTCCCCAACACCGGCCAGAGCATCGACTGGGTAAACGGCGCCCCGCCGCCGCTGTCTAGCTTCACCTCCATCTACTCGTCGTTCTCCGAGAACATGAACGCGACCAGCGCGACCAACGGCGAGGCTGGTTACGACATGTGGCTGAACAACTGGGCTAACGAGGTGATGATCCAGCATGACAACCGGGGCTCCCAGGGCGACTGCGGCCCTGTCCTTGCTACCGTCACATTCGGCGGGTCCGGCGGCGTCCCGGTGCAGAACTGGAACCTGTGCAAGTACGGTACGGAGCTGATCTGGCAGCTGCCTGCCAGCGCTCACGAGCAGACGGGAAGCGTGGACATCCTCGCCATGCTCACCTGGCTGGTCAGCCACGGATACCTGCCGCAGAGGTCCGGGCTGACCGATATCAGCTACGGCTTCGAGATCTGCTCCACGGGCGGTCAGCCGGAAACGTTCACGGTCAGCCGGTTCTCGATCAGCGCCACAAAGGGCAGGCCATAGCCGTCACCGAAGCACAGAATGAATGACTCGGCGTCCCGCAGGTCCTCGGCCGAGGGCTAATGCGGGTCCTGGCCCGCCTCCACCCGCGACGGCGCGCGGGCCGGGAAGAGCAGCGCGGACAGCGCGGCGAACTGATCGCGGAGGCCCTGCGCCTTGGCCACGTTACGCTCTGCCATCGTCTGCTCGAGCTCGCCCCGGCGCTTCTCCAGCTCGGTGAAGCGCTGGATCAGCAGATCGACGTCGAACGAGGAAGCGGACTCGGTGAAGTCGGCCAGGCCCAGGTCCGCCATGAGCGGGACGAACTTCTCGGAGTAGCCCAGCGCTATGGTCGGCTTGCGAAGCTTGAGCGCGCAGATCACGTTGTGGTAGCGAGTGGCCACCACGGTGCCGACCGGTGCCAGGGACTGCATCAGTGCCGCGAAGGACGAGCCGGGTTCGATGACGACCCATCCCGGTTCGAGATCGGGCCGGTGCCGCCGCACCTCGGCGCGGATCTGCTCGGCGACGCTGACATCGAACTTGGTGTCCCCACCGAACAGCAGGACGCGGTGGTCGCTATCGACCAGCCACTGGGTGAACCGGGTCATCTTCTCTACGTAGGCGGCATGTATCTCGGCCGCGTGCCGACGGTCATCGTTCCCCCCGTAGTAATCCATCACCCCGACCCCGACGGTCTGCGGATCGCCAGGCTCATATGGCGGCGTGGGCATGCCGAACGCTAGGTCAGGGCAGACGCGGTCCCGAGACGTGTCGATGCCTCGCCGCTGCATGGCGTCCCGCGAGTAGCTGTCGCGGTACGACCGGTAGCAGGCCAGCCGCGCGGTCCAGTTGGACAGCGTTCGCGTGGCCCGCTGCTTGATGTCGTTGGCTCCCACGCTCACGAACGCCACCTTGGTCCGGAACAGCTTTCCTGACGCGCTGAGCACGAACAATGTGTACGGGAAGCCCCATGGCCGGGTTGGCAGGGTCGCCTCGAGTGCCCCCGCGCCCGGGACGAACACGACATCGTGCCGCCGTACCCAGGACGCGATCCGCGGCACGTCGAGGCCCTTGCCCAATACCTTGAGGAAAGGCGCGGTCAGACCGGATGCCCGGTCCTCAAACCGCCCATACCAGTACAGCGGGATGGCGTCGAGGCCGTAGCGCGCCCGGAGCCGTTCCGACCCCCCGGACATGGCGTCCAGGACGGCCTCGGGGTGTGCGTCGCGAAGGTAGCGGAGGATGGTCTCCATCGAGACGTCGTTGCCGGAATTGCCGGAGCCAAGCAGGCCGAAGAGCCCGACTCTGGGGGCAGTGGCGACCGGCTGGCCGCCTCCGGCGGGATCACGACGGGTCATGGCTTCCTACTCTCACGCCGTCGGCCGGCGCGTTGGCGGGCGGTCAGTTCACTGTTGTCGGTCACGCCCATGCCGACGCCGGGGCTTGAGCGCCGGCCTGGCGGCGCGGTATCTCGTCCACCAAGTCGGCCGACAGGAGTTCCTGCACTGCCTGCCTCTCAGATGATTCGCGACGGTCCGGTCCTGATACATCGCCGCGACGGCCAGTTCAGGAGCCGAGCGTGTCGGCATCCACCCACCGGCCGCCTGCGGCCTCGACGCCAGGGTAGGCGTTCCGGACCTCTGCCAGCAGGTCGGACAGGAACAGCAGAACGGAATCGGGCTGATAGGTGGCTATCTGCTCGGGGCTGGCCACGGGGATGTCGGTGCCTGGCATCCGCAGGCCTTGCTTGGCGGGCGAGGCGTCCATAACCACGGGCAGGAGTGCGGCGTCCACGTTCGCCCGGCGCAGCAGGGCAACGGCTCGGGAGGCGGCACCGTAGCCGACGATGGTCCGCCCTGCCGCGCGCTCGGACACGAGCCAGCCGTGGATGGCCTTGGCCTTGGACTCGGTGTCAAGTTGGAGCCCGCTGAGCACAGCGGGATCGCGGACCCCGGTCCGCGCCTCGTCGGCCAGGAGGGTGGCCACGGAGCCATCAATGGTGATGCCCGGGCCGCCGGCCCAGCTGGCGGCCAGCAGCACCGTGCCGCCGTAAAGCTCGAACTGCCAGGCCACCCGAGGGCTGAAGTCGTACCTGGCCAGCATGGCGGCCAGGGCCGTGGTGGAGTAATACGCGTAATGCCCGTGCCGCAGCGCGTTCCACTGCCCGCAGCGGATGATCGTGGCCAGTGAATGGTATTGCAGCAGCAGCACGCCGCCCGGATTGACCCTGGCCGACCGCTCCGCGAGTGCGGCGAACTGGTCGGCGGAGTGCATCAGACCGAAGCAGTCGAGCACCAGATCCGCGGGCTCGTCGCCGGGGACGGGGGCGAGCCCGCGGTCGGCCAGCAGTCCCAGCCAGGAGCCACCGTGCGGGCTGCCGTACTCGGCGACGCGGGCCCCGGACGGCAGCAGGCCGGCCGCTGCAACCCGCCCCACCGCGTCCGCCGCCTGAGCGACGAGCGCGGCCGGCTCGGTGCCCCGTGGTTCCTCAGGCACCGTGGGATCGGCCGCCAGCTGGGCCAGGCCACACGCGGCGCACAGCCACATCTGGAGCGGGTGGACGGGATCGGGGCCAGGATCATCGCGCCGCGGGAAATAATCGCAGGGCGGCTGGTCACCAAGGTCGAGCACCACGGTGCCGCTCCGGCTGCGGCAGAACCGGCAGGCCGACTCAGTCATGAGCGCTCCGCGGCGAGCAGATGAAAAAGTACTCCACGGCCAGACGCGGGCTGAGGACGGGAATGTTCATGTTGAGGTGCATGTTCGCGGCCTTGACCAGACCCCGGCGGGGCTGCCCTCCGTACCAGTTATGCGAGGTAGGGAAGACCCTCTTCAGGGTGAAGTAGCGGCTGAGGCTGTCGCGGAAGGCGGCAAAGGGCTGGACGTTGCTGAAGGCCTCGAAAACATGTTGGCTGCGGTGACCGAAATTCGTGTAGGTCACGACGAACGTCCCGCCCTCATTAAGCAGCTGCGCTATCTCGGCGAACTTCGCGGCCTGGAAGCCGCCGACATACTCGAACAAGCCCTGCGCCACGACGATGTCGAATCGCCTGTCGCCGAACCTAATGGGCTCCTGGAGGATATCGGCCTCCAGCAGGTTCGGTGCCAGGTCGTGGATGGCGATGTCGATCCCGTAGTAGTGGATGTTGTCCTGCAGCATGCGCATCAGGGTGGCTGGGCCGCAGCCGAGGTCGAGCAGGTCGCACTGCCTGCCGTCCGCGATCCTGTTGATCAGCCGCGCCGTCTTCTGGAGCCGGTAATGCGGCTCGGCGTGCTTCAGGTTCTCCTTGATCCAGAAGTCCCTCTTGTAGGAATCCGCGATACTGCCCGCGGAGCTACCAGGGGCGGTGCCCTGGCTGTTGACCGCCTCGTTCATAGCCATCCCTAAGCTTCCGTTCCCGGCCGGCCAAGCGCGCTCATCGCCTCCCGCCCTCGTGCATGGCTGCCTGGGACCTGGAGGACCCGCAGCCGGCCGGTGGTAACCAAGATCGCTTGCGATGAGGCTCCTCCGCGCTACCCCAAGATTTCTCCCGACGCCGGACGGGATGGCGTGGACTGCCGTCCCGTACCAGGTGATCCGTCGCGCAGTGGCCCTGATACATCGGCGCCGGACTTCTCGTATCACTGCACCCGGCGGCTCGCTCCCTATGGGCGTCCTGCAGCGGGGCGCGCCGCTGGCGGGAATCAGCGACCGCGAACTCATCGGCTTATCGGCCCAGTCCCAGGCCGACTGAATCTGCCGGGCTGGATGAGTCCGCCACGCCGAGGCTCTCGTCGGTCTTATCCGCCCCAACGAGCACGGCGGAGATCAGCGGCAACCCGGCGAGCCGGATCATCTCGCCGACTGCATGGATGCGCATCTCCGAGCACTGCCCTGCGGTCACCACGGCGACAACACCGGTAGCCCATGTGGCGAGGTGATCCGCGCCGAGCGAGGGATCAAGCGGCGCCAGTGTGAGCAGTAGGTCAGCTGGCGCGTAGGCAGCGGCCAGCGCCTCATTTGCGAGGGCGAGTGGAGAGAGCGGCCCCGCTGGCACTACGTCGTCAGGCTGAGGAACCACTACGACCAGGTCCGTGTCGTTCACGCTCACCGTGTGGACACCAGGGTCGGTGGCTCCCAGGAGCTGCGCTGCGGGGGTACCGCTGCAGAGGTCCGCCAGGACGACCTGCATGCCGCCC
>JBKQSL010000524.1:0-7048 GCA_052143655.1 Streptosporangiaceae bacterium
GCGGGGTCGAGGGTTCCGTCCAGGCCGAACGCGAAGATCGGCAGGATCAGCCAGTTGAGCGCGAACGCGGTGAAGATGACCGTGGTCAGGTCCACCGACGCGCTCAGGCCGCGGAACAGTGCCAGGACGAAGAAGACGCCGGCCGCCACCACGACGGCGAAGAAGGTACTGAGGATGAACGAGGTTCGGGCAGCCGTGGACGAGCGGAGCGCGTTGAGCACCAGCCGGAGCTTCAGCTGGACGAGGACCCGAGCCATGACAGCACCTCCTCATCGCTCGCCCGCGGGCCGACCAGGTCGATAAACGCCCGCTGCAGGGTCTTGCCGCCCCGCACCGTCTCGGTGGTGCCGGTGGCCACGAGCTTGCCCTTGTCGATGATGGACACGTGATCGCAGACCTGCTCGACCAGCTCCATCACGTGGCTGGAGAACAGCACCGTCGAGCCGGAGCCGGCCAGCCGCGTCAGCAGCCGGCGGATCACGTCAGCCGAGATCGGATCTACGCCTTCCAGCGGCTCGTCCAGGAACAGCACCGGCGGGTTGTGGATCAGGGCGCAGCCCAGCGCGGCCTTCTTGCGCATGCCGGTGGAATAGTCAGCGACCAGCCGCTTCGCGTCGGCGGCCAGGTCCAGCACGTCCAGCAGCTGCCCTGCCCGTGAGCGCGCCTCGGCGACGGGCAGGCCGCGCAGCCGCCCGGCGTACTCCAGCATCTCCTCGCCGCTCAGCCGCTCGAACAGCCTGGCCTCGGCCGGCACCACCCCGATCACCGCCTTGGCCGCCACCGGGTCCGCCCACACATCCAGCCCGTTGATCAGGACCTGGCCAGCGTCCGGGCGCAGCAGGCCGGTCATCATCGACAGGGACGTGGTCTTCCCGGCCCCGTTCGGGCCGACCAGCCCGGCCAGCGAGCCGGCCGCGATCTCCAGATCGACCCCGGCCACCGCCTCCTTCTCGCCGAAACTCTTGCGCAGCGCGCGCACCTCAATCGCTATCTCGCCCATCTCTGCCTCCTAAGCCGCTGTTCAGCTGGCTGGTTCGTAACGATGCCCCCTGGAAATCGGCTACGGGGCGACGGCCGTCCGGCAGCGACGATGCCCGGTACATCCATGACTGCCTCCTTGCCCGGTGCTGCTACCGTTCAGGTGTTTCTGCCGCTGCCCCTTCTGCCAGCCCGCTGAACAGCTCGGCGTAGTCGTAGGCAGCCTCGGGTGTGGCGCGCACCGCGGCGTCGATCATCTTGGCGTCCTCGCCGACCAGGATCCGCCAGGAACCGGAGCGGACCCCGTCCAGGATGATGGTCGCCGCCTGCGCCGCGCTGAGCGGCGCCTTGTCCCGGAAGTCCGTGTTCACCCGGGCGAGCATCCGGCGCAGGTCATCGGCGGACGGGCCCTCGGGCAGCGCGCCGGCGCCGATCAGCCCGGCCTGCGCGTCGGGGGGGATCAGGTCGGCCAGCTGGGCGTCGGTCATGGCCTCAGGTTCGGGCAGGCCGCGGGCGCGGAGGCTGTTGGCGACGATGTCGGTACCCACGTGCCCCGGCATCACGACGGCGACCCGGACACCGGGCGCGTTGGTGCGCAGGTCTTCGATGAGCGCCTCGGAGAAGCCCTTGATGGCGAACTTGGCCGTGGCATAGGCGGTGTTCGGCATGCCCGGGCCTAGTGCCGCCCAGAAGCCGTTCACGCTGCTGGTGTTGACCAGGATGCCGTCGCCGCTGGCGATCAGCAGCGGCAGGAACGCGCGGGCACAGTAATACACGCCCTGCCAGTCGACGGCGAACGTGCGCTCCCACTCCTCCCGGCTGTCGGTGACGAAGCTGCCGCCGCCGCCGATGCCCGCGTTGCTGAACACCAGGTCGACGTGCTCGCGGGCGTGCCCCTCAAGCAGCTCGTCGCGAAATCGCAGGACCTGCGCCTCGTCGGAGACGTCACAGGCATGGGCGGTGACCCGCACGCCCGCCGTGGCGCCTGACCGCGCCATGGCCGCAGCCTGTCCGACGGCATCCGCGTGCCAGTCGCACGCCGCGACCGAGCATCCCTGCGCCGCGAGCTGGATGACGAGCTCACGACCCATCCCCGAGCCACCGCCCGTCACCACCGCGAGCTTCCCCGCAAACGAATCCACTGCGACTCCCTCGGCCGGCTCGGATCGGTGACGCGGCCTGTGGTGGCGTAGCCGCCCGCCCGGGTGCGCTGTGCCCTTGCCTCGCCGGATGCCGTTGCTTCCTAAATCTGATATCACAATGCTAAACTGGAGGTATCAGATACGTCAAGCGAGGTAGGCCAGATGGCATCCCAGGTTCTCGGCGCAGCCAGTAACCAGCCGTCTGCCGGCCAGCCGGTGACCGAGCGTCCGGCGCGGTTCCAGCCGGGCGTGCGGATAGCGGTGCTGTGCAGCATCCTCCTGCTGGCCGGGGTGGCGCTGGCCGTGCAGGCAGCTCACGACCATGGCGGCGCCGCGACGGCGGTGGCAGTGCTCTGTGGCCTTTGCTTCATCGCTGCTTCGGTGGCGCTGCGCGGCCTGACCGCCGTCGCGCCGGGCCAGGCCCGCGTCGTCCAGCTGTTCGGCAAGTACCGCGGCACGATCCGCGAGCCCGGCCTGCAGTGGGTGAACCCGTTCACCGAGCGCATCAAGGTCTCGACCCGGATCCGCAACCAGGAATCGGCGCTGCGCCGGGCACTGGCCGACACCGGCCGGCTGCCCGGGCATACAGGACAGACGCGCCCCCGCGGGCGGCCGCGTGCCAGCAGCCCGCCCCCGACCACCTGACCGGCGCGCGACGACGACCGGCCCGGCCGGCACCGCCGGGGCGCTGCCAGACCGGGCACCCCCACGACCACCGCCACCTCGCCGGAGCACCCCGGTATGTGAGCGGCAACCGCCAGTCAATCGCGGCCTCCGAAAACACAGAACGGCGGGTCGTGGGCTACTTTCGGGATGACGTTGCGCGATGCAAGCTTCCGTCCGGCTGGCGCTGGCGGCCGGGCGGAAGGCCTGCAGCTGCCTAGCGGGCGGCTCCTGCGACGTAGGCGGCGGCGACGTAGGTGGCGTGCCGGTCCAGGGATGCCCTGGCCCGGTCGTATCTGGTCCGGTGACCGCGTTCCAGGCCCAGGGCCTCGATGTCGGCGCCGGTGACCTCGGAAACGCGCAGCCCGTTGAGAGCGAGCAGGGAGATCAGCGCGTGCTCGGCGGGCGGTCCGAGCCCGGCGGCGACCAGCAGAGCGCCGAGCTCGTTGCGGTCTAGGCCGGTGGCGTGCGACTCATAGTCCAATCGAGGACGGCGGACATGAGCGGCCGGGGAGTGTTCCAGCAGTTCTTCCTCGACGGCATACCTATAGAACCCGGCGATCGTGCACAGCCTGCGGGTGACCGTGGCCCTGCCCCGGCCGCGGGCTTCCAGGTCGCGGGCGAAGAACTCGATATCCGGGCGGCGGGCCTGGAACAAGGCAGGCCATGCTGGCCGACGCACCAGCTGGCGAACTGGCGCAGGTCCAGCTCATACGCCTGGCGGGTCAGGCCGGAGTAGCCGACCAGAAACCCGGCCAGAGCGAGCCGCTCGGCGGTCGTGAACACCGGCACCACGGGGACGAGGGCGACGGACGGGTGGATGTGGTCATCGGGCACCTTCCGGATCGGGCTGAGACCCGGAGCTCGGGCCGCCCGGGCCCCAGCGATGACGACTAATTCACCGTTAGACCCGCCCTGACGGTCACGCAAAGTCACCGCGCTCTGCCCAGCGGGGACAGCGGCCAACCGCAGAAACCGTACCCGAGCGCCTATTACGAGCCACGTCGGAGCCGTCCCGGCAGTCCGGGTGTCTGTGCGCCGATTATCCGGTTATGCGCGCCTCCGCACTCGACCGAGCAACCTCATCGCGGCATCAGCGGGTACCTGACGCGCTACTCGTTGACGAGCTGCTCGCGCAGGATGTCTGCGTGCCCGCAGTGCTGGGCGAGTTCGCGCAGCACGTGGAGATATACCCAGTGCAGCGGGAGCGGGCCGCGCCGGTTGCCGTGGACCAGGTCGTCGAGCCCCAGGGATGCTGTCGCGCGGCGGGATGACTCGCATGCCTCGCGGTGCGCTTGCTGGACTGCGGCGATGGTGTCGTCGTCGTGAAGAATGAACGACTCGTCTGGCGTCGCGGGGATGCCGATCTCCCCGCGTGACCGGCACGTGACGGCCTCGTCAAACCAGACCTTCTCGACGAAGGTCGCGTGCTTCACCAGGCCCAGCAACGTGGTCCGGGAAGGCACCAGCGACCGACGCGCCTGCTCCTCGGTCAGCCCGTCCAGGCACACGATGAGATCACTGCGGTGCTCATCGATAAACACCTCGAACTGGTCCCGGACTGGCTGACCGATGACGTCCTCGGCGGAGGTGGGGAGGGAAGACATACGCGAAGCATTTCAGGACCGCCGCCGACGAGCAACTACCGCAGACCGGCATGAGCGGGCATCCGCCGACGACCCAGACGGCCGCTCCGATCGGCCAGATCTGAGCGGGCTTCGAGCGAGTCTGTGATGCATCGACTGCCGACCATATCGGCGGATGTGCGCTCGTTCAGCAGGAGGCTCTGCGACGCTCAGTGACCAGGTCGCTAGCGCCCGGCCGGCGGCAGGAGTGCGCGTCGCGTTTGCGTCAGGCGGGGCGCGTCCGTTCGTGGCGTCCTGCCCTGCGCTTGGTGGTCAGTCTTATCTGGCGGCGGGAAACGCGGGCGGAGCGTGAACGCGTACGGCGTCGCGGGCCGGGCCTGTTCTGGAGGCGGGTCCGGCCTGGCGAAGGAGCACGGTCACCGAGCGGATGGGGAAGCGTCCGCTGGCGTGAGCCGCTCGCGCGGCGGCCCGGCAGCCGGGACCTCATCGCTGATATTCCAGCCGCGACCTCATTCGTCTTGCCCGCACCGGTAAATCCGCGGCTGGCGGCTGCTCGGGGCCGGGACCGCCGGGGCTCGCGTCTTTAGGATGAGCTGGTGAGCGGAGACCGTGAGCTGGACGTGGTGGTGTTCGGCGCGACCGGATTCGTCGGGCGGCTGGTGGCCGGCTATCTGGCCGGTCATGCGCCAGACGGCGTCCGCATCGGGCTCGCGGGACGGTCTGCGCAGCGGCTCGCCGATATCCGGGCGCGGCTCGGCGCTGCTGCGTCGGCCTGGCCGCTGCTGGTGGCTGATTCGGCGGACCCGGCATCGGTGGCGGCGCTTGCGCGCGCGGCCCGGGTAGTGGCGACCACGGCGGGGCCCTACCGCCGTCAGGGGCTTGGGCTCGTCGAGGCGTGCGCCAGCGCGGGCACCGACTACGCGGACCTGTCCGGTGAAGTGCTGTTCATCCGGGAGAGCATCGACCGCTGCCACGACGTGGCTGCGGGCACGGGCACGCGCATCGTGCACTGCTGCGGGTTCGACTCCGTTCCTTCCGACCTGGGCGTGCTGTTGCTGCATCAGGCGGCCCGCATGGACGGCACTGGTGACCTGGAGGGCACGACGCTCGTCGTGACGGGCTTGAGGGGCGGCATCAGCGCCGGGACGCTCGCATCGGGGATGGGACAGGCCGACGAGGCAGCGGCCAGCGCTGAGCGCCGCCGGGTGGTCGAGGACCCGTATGCGCTCAGCCCCGATCGCGCGGCCGAGCCCGATCTTGGCGTCGAGCGGGACCTGGACTGGGTCAGCTACGACTCCGGTCTGGGGCGCTGGGTCGGGCCGTTCCCCATGGCGGGCCTCAACACGCGCGTGGTGCGCCGCAGCAACGCCCTGCAGGACTGGGCCTATGGCCGCCGGCTCCGCTACCGGGAGGTCACCGGCTTCGGCACCAGCCCGGCCGCGGCCGCGCAGGCCACCGCGTTCGCCGCCGCGCTGAAGGCTGCGGCGGCAGGGCTCGCATTCGGGCCGTCCAGGGCGCTGCTCGGCCAGCTCCTGCCAGTACTCGGCGAGGGCCCCAGCGAAAAGACCCGCCGTACGGGCTTCTTCCGCATGCAGATCCACACCCGCACCTCGGCTGGCGTGCGGTACCTCGCCAGGATCGAAGCCCGGGGCGACCCGGGCTACGCCGCCACGTCGGTGATGCTCGGCGAAAGCGCGCTCTGCCTCGCGCTGGACCGTGACCGCCTGCCCGGCCGCGCCGGTGTCCTCACACCAGCGACGGCGATGGGCGCCGCGCTCGCCGGCCGGCTCAGATCGGCGGGTCACACCCTCGCGGTGCGACGGATCACCCAGTAACCGCGGCACCCGGCAGCACGCTCATGCGGCCCGCGCCGATGACAGGCCCAGCCGGTCAGACAGGCCCCTGCGGGCGAACGCAGCAGAACAACAATCATGGCCGGCCAGCATGGGGGCGAGTGGATACATTCGAAACGCCCAGATCGGCGGATCTTGCTCGGCAAGTGGCAGCCGGAGTCGGCACAGAGCGTGACATGAGGGCGGCGGGGGTCGGCGGGGAGATAGGGGTACGGATAGCCAGGCCGTCGGCGAAACGGTCTTGGTTTGGGTTGTTCGCAGCAGTGCGCAAGGTCTGCCGGAATTCACGGACGGACGGCCCGTCCAGGGGCGGCTTTCGTCACTGTCACGGTCAGTGTCCGGAGAGTGACGTTTGCTGTAGACCGATCGGGAAGCTGAATCGAGGTGGTTGCGATGAGCGCGCTGAAAGCTTCACGGCATGGACAGGACCGGACGGCGGACGGGAGCGACGGCGGGACCGCGATCTTGGCCCGCGGGCTGCGAAAGCGGTACCCGGACGTGGAGGCGGTGCGCGGGATCAATCTGACCGTGCGGACGGGTGAGATCTTTGCGTTCCTGGGGCCGAACGGGGCGGGGAAGACCACGACGGTCGAGATGCTGGAGGGCTACCGGCGCCGTGACGCGGGCGAGGTCACCGTGCTCGGGGCCGACCCGGCTCATCCTTCATTGGGGTGGCGGGCGCGCCTCGGGGTGGTGCTGCAGGCCTCTAAAATGCCAGACGAGCTGACCGTGCGGGAACTGGTGGAACGCTACGCCGGGTTCTACCCGCACCCGCGGGACATCGGCGAGACGATCGAGCTGGCCGGCCTGGCGGACAAGCGGAAGT
>JBKQSL010000525.1:0-20061 GCA_052143655.1 Streptosporangiaceae bacterium
CGGCGCATCCGCCGGGCCGGCGCGCGGGGGCGGGGGCGGCTGGGGTAAACAGGGCAGGGCACGTCCTGGATCTGAGCCCGCAGGAGGAAGCACGATGCCGACCGTTCCGCTGCGTGACCGCCCGGCCTGGAAAGCGCTGGAGCAGCATTACGCCCAGATCGAGGGCACGCACCTGCGCGACTTGTTCGCCGCCGACCCCGGGCGCGGAGAGCGGCTGACCGCCGAGGCCGCCGGGATCCACCTGGACTATTCCAAGAACCGGATCACCGACGAGACGCTGGCGCTGCTGGTCCAGCTGGCCCGCGAGTGCGACGTGCCGGCCCGCCGGGACGCGATGCTCGCCGGCGAGCACATCAACGTGTCGGAAGGCCGGGCGGTGCTGCACGTGGCGCTGCGGATGCCCGCGGGCCGCACGCTCATGGTCGGCGGCGCCGACGTGGTCGCGCAGGTGCATGAGGTGCTGGAGCGGATGGCGGGCTTCGCCCGGCGGGTGCGCTCCGGCGAGTGGACGGGCTACACCGGCAAGCCCATCCGCAATATCGTCAACGTGGGCATCGGCGGCTCGGACCTCGGCCCGGTGATGGCCTACGAGGCGCTGCGGCACTACACCCGGCGGGACATGACGTTCAGGTTCGTGTCCAACGTGGACTCCACCGACTTCGTCGAGGCGACCAGGGACCTGTCGGCCGACGAGACGCTGTTCATCATCTCCTCCAAGACGTTCACCACGCTGGAGACCATCACCAATGCCCGCTCGGCCCGCGACTGGGTGGTCGGCCAGCTCGGCTCGGCGGACGCGGTCGCCCGGCACTTTGTCGCCGTATCGACAAACGCCGAGAAGGTCGCGGCGTTCGGCATCGACACCACGAACATGTTCGGCTTCTGGGACTGGGTCGGCGGCCGGTACTCAATGGACTCGGCCATCGGCCTGTCGACGATGCTCGCCGTCGGCCCGGAGGGCTACGCCGAGCTGCTGGCCGGGTTCCACGACATGGACGAGCACTTCGCCGCCGCCCCGCTGGAGCGCAACCTGCCGGTGCTGATGGGGCTGCTGGCCGTCTGGTACGGCGACTTCTTCGGCGCGCAGACCGCCGCGGTGCTGCCCTACGAGCAGTACCTCAAGCGGTTCCCCGCCTACCTGCAGCAGCTGACGATGGAGTCCAACGGGAAGAGCGTAACGCTGGACGGGGCGCAGGTCGACTACCAGACCGGGGCGGTCTACTGGGGCGAGCCGGGCACCAACGGGCAGCACAGCTTCTACCAGCTCATCCACCAGGGCACCAAGCTGATCCCGGCCGACCTCATCGGGTTCGGCAAGACGCTGAACCCGCTGGGCGACCACCACGACATCCTGTCCTCCAACGTGTTCGCGCAGGCGCAGGCGCTGGCGTTCGGCAAGACCGAGGAGGAAGTGCGCGCCGACGGCACGCCGGAGCATGTCGTCCCGCACCGGGTCATGCCGGGCAATCGGCCCACCAGCGTGCTGCTGGCCGAGGTCCTGACGCCGCGGGTGCTCGGCGCGATGATCGCGCTGTATGAGCACAGCGTGTTTACCCAGGGCACGATCTGGGGGATCGACTCCTTCGACCAGTGGGGCGTCGAGCTCGGCAAGGTCCTGGCGGCTGCGATCATCCCGGAGCTGACCAGCGAGGCTGAGCCCGAGCTGGACCACGACTCCTCGACCAACGCGCTGATCCGGCGTTACCGGAGCCTGAAAAGCCAGTAAGGAGACCGCAGATGGCAACCGACTCCCCGATGCAGCTCGGCATGGTGGGCCTGGGCCGGATGGGCGCGAACATCGTCCGCCGGCTCATGCGCGACGGGCACCGCTGCGTCGTTTATGACGTCAGCTCCGACGCGGTCCGCCCGCTCGCGGACGAGGGCGCCACCGGGGCCAGCTCGCTGCTGGACTTCGTGGCCAGGCTGGAGAAGCCGCGCGCGACCTGGCTGATGCTGCCGGCCGGCGTCACCGGCGCCACCCTGAGCGACCTCGCCGAGCTGCTCGAGCCCGGCGACATCGTGATCGACGGCGGCAACTCCTACTACCGCGATGACATCGCCCGGGCGAAGGAACTCGCGCCCCGGCAGCTGCACTACGTGGACTGCGGCACGTCCGGCGGCGTGTTCGGCCTGGAACGCGGTTACTGCCTGATGATCGGCGGGGAGGAAGAGCCGGTCCGGCGGCTGGACCCGATCTTCAAGACCATCGCCCCCGGGTCGGGCAGCGCCGAGGCGACGCCGGGCCGCAAGCGGACCGACGGCACCGCGCCGCACGGCTACCTGCACTGCGGGCCTAACGGGGCCGGGCACTTCGTCAAGATGGTGCACAACGGCATCGAGTACGGGATGATGGCCGCCATCGCCGAGGGCCTGTCCATCATCAGGCACGCCAACCTGGGCAAGCAGCAGCAGATGGAGACCGACGCGGAGAACACGCCGCTGCGCGATCCGGAGGCCTACCAGTACGACATCGACGTGGCCGAGGTGGCCGAGGTGTGGCGGCGCGGCTCGGTAGTCAGTTCCTGGCTGGTGGACCTGACCGCCGACGCGCTCGCCCGCTCCCCCGAGCTGACCAGCTTCACCGGCCGGGTGTCGGACTCCGGCGAGGGCCGGTGGACGGTGCTCGCCGCAGTCGACGAGGGCGTGCCCGCGCCGGTCATCACCTCGGCGCTGATGCAGCGGTTCGAGTCACGCGGGCTGGGCTTGTTCACCGACAAGGTGCTGTCCGCGATGCGCAGCGAATTCGGCGGCCACGCCGAGCAGATCGGCTAGCGCTGCCAGCGGCGCGGCCCGCAGAGCCCGAGGCCACGGCTGCAGCGGCCAGGCCCGGCCGTGGGCCAGTCCCGTGGGCCAGTCCCGTGGGCCAGTGCCGTGGGCCAGTGCCGCGCAGGACGGTCAGGGGCGCTCGGGGGGTTCCGGGGGGTCGCCCCCCGGGCCAGCGCTGATAATTCGCTGCTCGACCTGGTCGCCGTGGCCGATCAGGATCACGGCGACCAGGTCGGGCGGGAACAGGCCGTGCCCGACTACGCCCGGCGTGGCTGACAGCCGGGCAGCTAGCTCGGCGGGGTCGTCGAACTCGCCCTCGTAGTCCGCGATCACCCCGTCGTCCGGGCTGCGCGGCACGTCCCGCAGCCGGACCGGCTCCAGGTGCCGCAGCGTCGCCTGCAGCCCGAAGTCGGCCAGTTCCAGCGGGACCGGCGGGTGCAGCGCCCGGACGGACTTGGACCAGTCGCCGATCACGACGAACCGGTCCGCGGCCGCCGCGACGATCTTCTCCCGGGTGTGCGCGCCGCCGCCGCCCTTGACCAGCCAGCCGTCCGGCGTGATCTGGTCGGCGCCGTCGATGGCCACATCCAGCCGGTCGATCGCCGAGAACGGCTCGACATCCAGGCCCAGCCGGCTCGCCGCCTGCCCGGTACGCGGCGAGGTGGCCACGCAGCGGATCGACAGCCGCCGCCGTGCCAGCGCGGGCAGCAGGAAAGCGACGGTGGAGCCGGTGCCCAGGCCCACGGTCATGCCGTCGCCCACGAACTCGGCAGCCGCCTCCGCGGCCGCCTGCTTCTCCCGGTCCTGGGCCTGCTGATCAACAGTCACGCCGCCTATTCTGGCACCGGCGCGGCCAGGGGCGCCCCCGCGCTCTGCCCGCGAGCCGCGCCGCGGCTGCCGCGGGCAGGCAGGCCACAATGGACCGCATGACTGAGCCCAGCAAGCCCGCCGCCAGCCCGGCGGCCGGTCCCGCCCAGCACGACACGGCGGCCCGGCGGCGCAAGATGGCGATCGCCGTCCCCGACGACCACGTGATCGTGCTGTTCGGGGCGACCGGTGACCTGGCCAGGCGCAAGCTGCTGCCGGGTCTGTTCCACCTGGCCAAGGCCGGGCTGATGCCCGCGCGCTACCGGATCGTGGGCTCGGCGCCGGCCCAGTTCGCGCTGACCGGCGAGCAGTTCCGGGCGCACGCCGAGCAGGCGGTGCGCGAGTTCGGCGCGGCCAAGCCCGCCGGCCCGGCGTGGCAGGCGTTCGCCGGGGCGCTGGCTTTCGGCGCGGCGGATCCGGACGACCCGGGGCCGCTGGTCGCGGCGGTGGCCAACGCGCAGAAGGCGATCGGCGGGCAGCCCCGGCGCATCTTCCACCTGGCGGTGCCGCCGGGCGCGTTCAGCTCGGTAGTCGGGATGCTCGGCAGCAGCGGGCTGGCGCCGGACGCGCGGGTGATCGTCGAGAAGCCATTCGGCACCGACCTGGCCTCGGCCCGGACACTGAACCAGGCCGTGCACGCCGTATTCGACGAGTCGCAGGTGTTCCGCATCGACCACTTCCTCGGCAAGGAGTCGGTCGACAACATCCTGGCGCTGCGGTTCGCCAACGGCTTCCTGGAGCCGATCTGGAACCGTAACCACATCAGCCACGTGCAGATCGACGTGCCGGAGACGATCGGGATCGAAGGCCGGGCCGAGTTCTTCGAGGGCACCGGGACGTACCGGGACATGATCGTGACCCACCTGTTCCAGGTGCTCGGGTTCGTGGCGATGGAGCCGCCGACGTCGCTGACCGCCAAGTCGCTGCGGGATGAGAAGGCGAAGGTGTTCGACGCGCTGAAACCGCTCGACCCGGCGCACGTGGTGCGCGGCCAGTACCGCGGCTACCGCGCGGAGCCGGGCGTGTCCGCCACCTCGCAGACCGAGACGTTCGCCGCGCTGCGCGCGGAGGTGGAGAACTGGCGGTGGGCGGGCGTCCCGTTCTACCTGCGGTCGGGCAAGTCGCTCGCACAGCGCCGCCAGGTGGTCACGGTCACCCTGCGCGAGCCGACGCTGCGCATGTTCCCGGCGGAGGCCCGGCACAGCCGCGGCAACCAGCTGGTAATCGACTTCGACGATCCGGGCTGGATCGCCGCCCGTATCCTGGCCAAGGAGCCGGGCCCGGCGATGCGGCTCGGCGAGGCGGAAATGATCTTCCGGTACGCGGACTCGTTCGTGCGTGCGCACGAGCTCGAGGGCTACGAGCGGCTGATCCTGGACGCGATGCTCGGCGACCAGTCGCTGTTCACCCGGTCGGACGGGATCGAGCGGCTGTGGGAGATCTCGGCGCCGCTGCTGGACAGCCCGCCGCCGGTGGAGCTGTACTCCCCCGGCTCCTGGGGGCCGCAGGGCGCCCGCAGGCTGATCGCGCCGCACCGCTG
This sequence comes from Streptosporangiaceae bacterium, assembly GCA_052143655.1. Taxonomy (GTDB): domain Bacteria; phylum Actinomycetota; class Actinomycetes; order Streptosporangiales; family Streptosporangiaceae; genus CAVSUR01. The sequence continues at coordinate 5,174 of JBKQSL010000525.1, forward strand.
GTACCTGCCCGACCGGCACTGACGCCCGCCGCAGCCCGCACCGGCCCGGCGCACCCGCCGACTGCCGCGCACGCCCCGGCGCCCGGCGGCCCCGGCCCGGCATGATCGCCCGGCGTCGGGAAAGATAGACCTGGGCCGACGGCGGACGGTGCGGTGAGGGGGTTCGGCATGAGCCGCGATCAGCGGGTGCCCGATCGGGCGCACGGAGCGTCGGCATGGCCGCGCTGACCACCGCGCCGGTATTCACCTCCCGGCTCAGCGGGCGGCCGCTGCGGGACAGCGACGGCCAGGCCGTCGGCCGGGTCCGCGACGTGGTGCTCCTGCCCCCAGCCGGCGGCGAGCCGCCGCGCGCCATCGGCCTGGTCGTGACGCTGCAGCGGCGGCAGATCTTCGTCAACCTGGGCCGGGTCGCGGAGATCTCCTTCGACGGGGTGCGGCTGCGCGGCGGCACCGTCGACATGCGCAGGTTCAGCCGGCGGACCGGCGAGATGCTGGTGTCCGAGCTGTATGACCGGCCCGCCGGGAGCGGGGTCGTGCTGGACGTCGGCATCAGTGCCTCGCAGCGCCGGATGAGCGGCTGGGAGGTCACGTCGCTGGCGATCGGCCGCAGCCGCGGCCTGCGCCACCACGGGACGACGGTCGTGCCGTGGGATCAGTACCCGCAGCTATTCGAGGTCCCCGGACATGACGAGCAGCTGATCGAGCTGCGGGAGATGCGCCCGGCCGACCTGGCGAACGCGGTGCAGCGGCTGTCGGCCACCCGCCGCCGACAGCTCGCCGAGGCCCTGCAGGACGAGGAACTCGCCGACCTGCTGGAGGAGATGCCCGAGCAGGATCAGGTGCGGTTCCTGGCCATGCTGGGCCTGGAGCGCAGCGCCGACGTCGTCGAGGAGATGCAGCCCGACGACGCCGCCGACCTGCTGGCCGAGATGCCGCCCGAGCAGCGCGAGCGGCTGCTGGCCGCGATGGAGTCGGCGCAGGCGGCCGACCTGCGGCGGCTGCTCGGCTACGACGCGACCACCGCGGGCGGCCTGATGACCTCCCAGCCGCTGATCTTCGCGCCGGACGCCGCGGTCGCCGAGGTGCTGGCCCGCATCCGCGAGCCAGAGCTGGCAGTGACCGCCGCCGCGCAGGTGTACGTGTGCGAGCCGCCGCTGACCACCCCGACTGGCCGGTTCCTCGGCACCGTAGGGTTCCAGCGGCTGCTGCGGCACGCGCCCGCCGAGACCGTCGGCCAGTGCGTGCGGCCGAGCAACTTCGTCCGCCCGGATCTGCCGGAGCGCGAGCTGGCCGTCCGGCTGGCCGCCTATAACCTGGTCGGTGTGGCCGTGTGCGACGACGCCGGGCGGCTGCTGGGCGCGGTGACCGTCGACGACGTCCTGGACCGGCTGCTGCCGGCCGACTGGCGCAGGAGGGAGGGCTGAGCATGGTGCGGCTGAACCAGCGGCTCGGTAGCCGCAACGACCTGTCTTCGCCGCGCGGCACGGTGCCGCGGATTGCCGGGCGCTACGACGCCGACGCGTTCGGCCGGATGTCGGAGAGCATCGCCCGGTTCCTCGGCACCGGCCGGTTCATCGTCGGCCAGACGGTGCTCGTCATCGCCTGGATCGCGCTCAACACGCTCGGCCTCATCCGGCACTGGGACCCGTACCCGTTCATCCTGCTCAACCTGGCCTTTTCCACCCAGGCTGCGTACGCGGCGCCGCTGATCCTGCTGGCGCAGAACCGCCAGGACGACCGGGACCGGGACGTGATCGAGAGGGACCGGCAGGTGGCGGCCCGGACCCAGGCCGACACCGAGTTCCTGGCCCGCGAGCTGGCCGCCGTCCGGCTGACGCTGGCGGACGTGGTGACGACCGAGGACCTGGACGACCGGCTGACCCGGCTGGAAAAGCTCATCGCCTACGGGCCGGCCAGCCAGCCGTCCGCGAACGGGCAGGCCGCGCCGGCCTCGGTGGCCCCGGCCGACTGAAACCGGGTCGGCCCGCCGCCGCGCCGCCGGAACGGCTATTGCAGCCAGTAACCGGCTGTTCACGCTTAAGCTCATCTCAATGATCGTTTCCGCCGCTAGTGTCCGCGGTAAGGCCGCGCTCAGCTGCCGGAGTCCCGCTGCCAGGCCCAAAGCAGGGCCTTTCGCCCCTGCCGCTGACCTGCGCCGAGCCTGACTCTGGCAGCAAGAGACCGCCAGGAGGAGGAAACCGAACGCCGAGGGGATCGTCATGACGGGCACGCCCGCGGAAGTCTTCGCTCACCACGCCCAGGCGCTCGGCGCCGGCGACCTGGACAAGATCGTCGCCGCGACGAAGGTCGACGACGGCATCGACACGTTCGTGTTCCGCGACGGCCAGATCCGGGTGCAGACCGTCCGGTACACGCTGCAGCACAAGACCTGAGCCGGGCCAGCCGTCCGCAGGACGCAGCCGGCACCGGTGGCAGGGCGCGAGGCCCGCCAGCGCGGGCGCCTCGTGTCACGACATGAGCAGGAGGCCAGCGGTGCAAGGACTGCATGAGACTGCCGCGGCGCTGGTGGCGCCGGGCAAGGGAATCCTCGCCGCGGACGAGAGCATCGCGACGATGTCCCGGCGGCTGGAGGCTGCCGGGGTACCCGCCAGCGCGGAGGCCCGCCGTGACTACCGGCGGCTGCTGCTGGCCGCGCCGGGCCTGCGGGCCTGGATATCGGGGGCCATCCTGTCCGATGAGACGTTCGGCCAGGCGCTGGCCGACGGCACGCCGTTCAGCGCGGCCGCCCCGGCGCTGGGCCTCATGATCGGCATCAAGGTCGACAGGGGCACCCACCATCTGCCCTTCGCCGGCCGCGGCCTGATTACCGAGGGCCTTGACGGGCTGCGCGGGCGGCTGGACGGCTATCGCGAGCGCGGCGCGGCGTTCGCCAAGTGGCGCGCGGTCTTCGATCCGGCGGCACTGCACTGGCGCAGCGTGCACGCCAACGCGCATGCGCTGGCCCGGTACGCCGCCCAGTGCCAGGAGGCCGGCCTGGTGCCGATCGTCGAGCCGGAGGTGCTGATGGACGGCGCGCACCCGGTCGCGGTCTGCGAGAGCGCGACGGCCAGCGTGCTCGCCGCCGTCTTCGACGAGCTGGACACGATGGGCGTGGACCTGCGCGGCATGGTGCTCAAGCCGAACATGGTGGTGGCCGGGACCGGCTGCCCGGTGCAGTCCCGGCCGGCCGAGGTCGCCCAGCTGACCCTTCAGGTGCTGACCGCGGCCGTGCCCGCGGCCGTGCCCGGCATCACGTTCCTGTCCGGCGGCCAGTCCAACCGGCAGGCCTGCGCCAACCTGGCCGCGATCAGCGCGCTGGCCTGCACCGACGATGTCGCGCCGTGGCGGCTCACGTTCTCCTTCGGCCGGGCGCTGGTCAGCGACGCGCTGTACACCTGGCACGGCAGCGATGCCAGCATCGAGGCCGCGCAGCACAGCCTGGCGGGTAACTGCCGGCACGCCAGCGAGGCGGCGCTGGCCGTGCCGGACGTGGCCGGGATGCTGCGGGAAAGGCAGGTCGTCAGCCATGCCTGAGCTGCGCAGGACCCTGACCCGTTACATCATCGAGGCTGAGCATCATCACCCTGGCTCCACCGGGGAGTTCTCCGGCCTGCTCAGCGCCGTCGCCACCGCGGTGAAGGTCATCAGCAACCAGGTCAGCCGGGGCGCGCTGATCGACGCGCTGGGCAGCGCCGGCCAGCACAACGTCCAGGGCGAGGTGCAGAAGAAGCTCGACGTGATCAGCAACGAGGTGCTGATCGGGGAGACCGAGTGGACCGGGCACCTGGCCGCGATGGCCTCGGAGGAGCTGACTGGCATCTACCCGGTGCCGGCGGCCTACCGGCGGGGCAAGTACCTGCTGGTCTTCGACCCGCTCGATGGGTCGAGCAACATTGACGCGAACATCAGCGTGGGCACGATCTTCTCCGTGCTGCGCACCCCCGAGCCGGGAGCCGAGCCGCGGACCGAGCACTTCCTGCAGCCGGGCACCGCGCAGGTGTGCGCGGGCTTCGCCCTGTACGGGCCGTCCACGATGCTGATTCTGACTACCGGCGAGGGTGTTGACGGCTTCACCCTGGACCGGGACATCGGCTCGTTCGTGCTGACCCACCCGCAGCTGCGCATCCCGGAAGAGTGCAGCGAGTTCGCGATCAACGCGTCGAACGAGCGGTTCTGGGAGCCGCCGGTGCGCCGCTACATCGCCGAGTGCCTGGCCGGCCGGGCCGGGCCGCGCGGCCGGGACTTCAACATGCGCTGGATCGCGTCGCTGGTCGCCGAGACCTACCGCATCCTGACCCGCGGCGGGGTGTTCCTGTACCCGCGCGACAGCAAGGAGCCCGCGCAGCCCGGCCGGCTGCGGCTGCTGTACGAGTGCAACCCGGTCGCGTTCCTCGTCGAGCAGGCCGGCGGCCGGGCCAGCACCGGCCGCCGGCCGGTCATGGCAGTGCAGCCGGACAGCCTGCACCAGCGGGTGCCGCTGATCTTCGGCTCGGCCAGCGAGGTCGACCGGATCGAGCGCTATCACCGCGACCCTGACCACAGTCACGAGCCCTCGTTCGACGACTCCCTGTTCAACACCCGGTCCCTGTTCCGGCTCCCCTGACGCCTGAGCGCACCTTTGTTGGAGGATCCATGTCGGCCAAGCACCCCATTGTCGTCATCACCGGCTCGTCCGGGGCGGGCACGACGTCGGTGACCAGGACGTTTGACCACATTTTCCGGCGAGAGCAGATCAACGCGACGATCGTCGAGGGCGACTCCTTCCACCGGTATGACCGGGAGGAAATGAAGGTCGCGATAGCGGAGGCCGAGAAGGAGGGCAACCACCACTTCAGCCACTTCTCCCCCGAGTCCAACCTGCTGGAGGAACTGGAGGCCCTGTTCCGCGACTACGGCGAGACCGGCCGCGGCAAGGTCCGCAAGTACCTGCACGACGCCGAGGAGGCTCGGCCGTACGGGCAGCCGGCCGGCACGTTCACCCCGTGGCAGGACACCAAGCCCGGCAGTGACCTGCTGTACTACGAGGGCCTGCACGGCGGTGCCGTCACCGAGAAGGCCAACGTCGCCCAGCATGCGGACCTGCTGGTCGGCGTGGTCCCGATCATCAACCTGGAGTGGATCCAGAAGCTGCACCGGGACCGGACCTCGCGCGGGTACAGCAGCGAGGACGTGGTGCACACGGTGCTGCGCCGGATGCCCGACTACATCAGCTACATCTGCCCGCAGTTCTCCCGCACGCACGTGAACTTCCAGCGGGTGCCCACGGTGGACACCTCGAACCCGTTCATCGCCCGCTACGTGCCCACCGCGGACGAGAGCTTCGTGGTCATCCGGTTCGCCAATCCCCACGGCATCGACTTCCCCTACCTGCTGTCGATGCTGCACGACTCGTTCATGTCCCGGCCGAACATCATCGTGGTGCCCGGCGGGAAGATGGAACTGGCCATGCAGCTGATCTTCACGCCGCTGATCCTGCGGCTGATGGACAAGCGCCGGCACGCCTGACCGGCGCCGGCCGCCTCAGTCGCCCGCGTTATCGTCCCGCCAGGTCACGGCGCGGACCGCGGGCACGGCGAGCACGGCCAGGCTGCTGGCGATGCCCTAGGTCCCGGCCACGACCGTGCCGGCGGCCACCGCCAGCACCGGGGTGTGCAGGGCCAGCAGCAGGCAGGGCACCGGGTAGCCGAGCGTGCAGGTCCGGGACCGGAACTCGGCCCAGCCCTCGGCGAGGTCGCGCAACAGCGGCCGGCCCGCCGGGCGGCGGACCGCGGCCAGGCCGAGCAGGCTGAGAGCCAGCCCGCTGATCGCGTAGCTGGCGGCGTCCAGGGCGATCACCGTCCCCGCCCCGGCCACCGCCACGAGCACGCCGGCTAGCGCTGGCCCGGCCACCCGGGCCGCCGACTGGGCCAGGCCCAGCACCGCGTTGGCGCTGCCCAGTTCGGCGCGCGGGGCGATCCGCACGGTCAGCGCCGCCAGGGCGGAAGGGAAGACCGCATCGCCGGTCCCCACCACGAAGGCCAGCGCGACGAACACCCAGACCGGCGGGCGGCCGAGCAGCACCGCCGCCGCCAGCCCGGCCTGGGCGCAGCACCGGGCGGCGTCCGCGGCCAGCATCACCCGGCGCGAGCCGAGCCGGTCGGCGGCCAGCCCGCCGCCCGGCATCAGCGCGACCTGCGGCACGATGCCCGCCGCGAAGACCAGACCCAGCTCGGTCGCCGTGCCGCCACTGCCGAGCACCGCGAAGGCGATCGCGACCGACGACATCGCGGTGCCGAACAGCGACGTCGAATAGCCAATGCAAAAGCGCCGGAAATTGCGCTCGCGCAGCACCGAGAAGCGATCTGAATGTCGTTCGCGGAACCGCTTTACTGCGACAGCTCTCATGCGTTGACGTGTTGATTTACTGCGGCAGTCACCAGCAGGCGCACTATTTTCGGCCATAACAATGATGCTGGCATAATCCGAGTTCAGGCGGCAAATCAATTCCGGGAGCACGTTCGCCCAGGCGCTCAATTAGCCCATTGAGATGGCGGTCGCCGCAGTAAAGCCGTTGGCCGACGCGGTGGACAAGGGCGCTCGGGTGCTGTGCGGCGGCCAGGCGCCGGACGGGCCGGGCTGCTGCTGTCCGCCGGCCGTGCCGGCGGGCAGCACGCCGCAGGTGCGGGTGCACACCGAGGAGGCGTTCGGCCCGGTGGCGACGCTCTACCGGGTGCCGGACATCGAGGCGGCCATCAAGCTGGCCAATGTCACCGAATTCGGGCTGGTCGGCGCTGCGGGCAGCTGACCCGGCTGCGCCTACCCGGCGCCGGGCTGCGGACGGCGGCCGGATCAGCGGGTCGGCCGCGGTGCAGGCGCTGGCCCGGGCACGCGAGGAGCGTGAGCGGGCGGCGGGCGAGGATGAGGTCGGCGGGGCGTTCGGGCTCACCGATGCCCAGTACCACTACCTGGCGGGCAGCACGCAGCTATGGCGGCACGACCCGCCCAGGCCATCAGCGAGTCCGCGCAGGCGGTCGAGTTGTTCCAGGCCCGGCGGCCAGGCCAGCCGTACTACGGCCCGGAAGCGCTGACGCGGATCGACCAGGCCTGCGCCTACCTACAGCAAGAAGATCTCGACGGGGCTTATGCCGCGCTTCGCCCGGTGCTGGGCCTGCCGCCGGATCTGCGCATGGAGCTGGTCACCCAGAACCTTGGCCTTGCCCGGCAGGCACTGGCCCAGCCGGCTTTCCGTGACGCCGTGCTCGCGCGGGACCTTCAGGAGGAGATCGAGACCAGCTGCCGGGAGTCGATCGTCAACGACCTGCGCGACTGAGCTGCCCCCACGGGATGGCCGGACCGGCGGGCTACCAGGCGGCGCTGGCAGCAGCATGCGCGCAGGCCGGGCTGGATGCTCGCGGCGCCGTGGTGCTGCACGTCCGCGCCAACGCCGTGTACCACCTGCCGCGAGAGGGAGCAGTAGTACGGCTGCGGTTCACGCCCGCAGGCCCCGGTGCGGTACAGGAGCGGTTTACCGCCGCCGTGCGGGTGACCCGGTGGCTGCGCAGCCAGGACTTCCCGGCGACCGAGCCCCTCGACCTGGACCAGCCGGTAAACGTGAACGGCCACGTGGCCACGTTCTGGCGGTATGTCGCGGTGACCGATGAGGGCGGCCGTGATCTCACCACGCTGGCGCGGCTGCTGCGCCGGCTGCACAGGTTGCCTGCGCCGCCAGTTTCGCTTCCTGCCGCCAATCTCCTCGGATCGCTGCGCGCAGACCTGGACAGCAGCGACGCGGTCACCGCCGGGGAGCGGGAGTGGCTGCTGGCCAGAGCCGGCGAGCTGGAACAGCAGTACCAGAGCACTCGCTGGGTGCTGGGCACCGGGCTGATCCACGGCGACGCCCACGCCGGTAACCTGCTGCACGCCCCCGGAGGCGTGCTGCTGGGCGACTGGGACTCGGTCAGCCACGGCCCCCGCGAGCTGGACCTGGCACCCACCAGCATGTGGCACCGCTTCGGCCGGCCCCGCGCCGGGTGGGACCAGTTCTGCGCCGCCTACCACGTCAGCCCCGCTGACCTGCCGGGCCTACCGCTCCTGCAGCAGCTGCGGGAACTGCACGGGCTCGCCGCCTACCTGCGCAACGCCACCGACCCCGCCTTCCGCGCCGAACTGTCCAAGCGCATCATCAGCCTGCGGACCCGGCCATGGCAGGCCCTGTGACCAGGCCGCCGTCCCCAGGGCTGGGTGCGTGCGCTGGAGCCTCGCCAGGCTGCCGGCCGGTCCGCGTTTACGGGAGGCCCTGCTCGCCCGGGGCAGCCGTTTTGCGGCCGACGCCGCCGTAGATTCCGATCTCTGCCAGCTCATGAGGACCGGGCCTCGGGCCATCCGGCCGCCACAGCGGCACCTGCACCAGGCCCGGCTCGACCAGGTCGAACCCGATGAAGAACCTGGCGATCTGCGCGCGAGGGCGCAGTACCAGCGGCGCGGTGGCCCGGTCGTAGACCGCGGTGGCCTGGCTGACCGATGCCTCGCCGTGAAAGTCACCAGTTCCGTGCGACAACGCCAGGTAACTGCCGGGCACGAGCGCGTCAGACAAAGTGGCGATGATGCGTCCCGCTGTCGTCATCGGTCAGGAAATGCACGATCGCGATGAGCAGGACAGCGACTGGCTGGCTGAAGTCGATCAGCTCCCGCACCCTCGGATGGGCAAGGATCGCCGCGGGCTCCCGCAGGTCGGCCAGCACGATGCTCGTATTGCCGTCGCCGGTGAGCAGCGCGCAGGCATGCACATGCACGATGGGATCATTATCCAGGTAGGCGACCCGCACCTCCGGCGCGATCTGCTGGGCAACCTCGTGCACATTGCCTGCCGCAGGAATGCCGGTGCCGATATCGACGATCTGCCGGATACCAGCCTCGCCGACCAGGAACCGCACTGCCCGCTGCAGGAACGTAAGTATTCGGAAGTCGCGTGGCGGGGGCTGGGCGGGCTGTCGCGCGACACGGTGGGCGTGGTGCGTGATTTGCGGCTGGTGAGGGTGTTTGCTGTGCTGCGTGGCGGTTGCGGCAGGTGCTGTCCTGGATCTGGAGGATGCTGAGGCGTCGCTCCGGGATGTGCTGGCTGCGGCGATGGAGGCGAACCAGGAGCTGGCGCGGCTGGCGGGTGAGCTGCGCGAGGAGAACGCCCGGCTTCGGGTGGAGAAGGCCCGGCTTCGGGAGGAGAACGCGGAGCAGGCGGCTGAGCTGGAGCGGCTGCGCGCTGACCTGGCGGTTTTACAGCGGATGGTGTTCGGGAGGTCGTCGGAGCGGGCGAGGCCGGGGACTCCTGGCCGTGAGGATGAGGCCGGCGGTGACGGGGAGCGGGGCCGGGCCGGCGGCAAGGGCGGCAGGCGCGGCCCGGGCGGGGCGGCGGGATTACTCGCATCTGCCCCGGTTCAAGGTGGTCTGGGACTTTCCCGGGGGCGGGTACTGCTGCCCGGAGTGCGGGATGCCGTTCGCGCTGCTGGGCGATCATGTCGCGGAGCAGCTGGACTGGCTGGTGATCGTGCGGGTGCGGGCGGACTGCCGGCGCCGGTACCGGCGGGCCTGCGATTGCCGGGTCCCGGCGACGGTGACGGCGCCGGGACCGCCGAAGGCGATCGGCAAGGGCCTTTTCTCTAACGCGTTCATCGCGATGCTGTTCGTGGAGCGGTTCGTGGCGGGGCGGAGCATGAACTCCCTGGTCGCCGGGCTGGGCAGGCAGGGCGCGGACATCTCGCCGGCCACGCTGGCGGGGACGTGCGCGCAGGCCGGGACGCTGCTGGCCCCGCTGGAGGCGGCCATCACCGCGCGGTCGCGGGACTCGTGGCACCTGCACGCCGACGAGACGACCTGGCGGGTCTTCGCCCCGCGCGAGGGAGACGGCCCGGCGAAATGGTGGCTGTGGGTCTTCATCGGCCCGGACACCGCCTGCTTCGTGATGGACCCGACGAGGTCCGGGGCGGTGCTGGCCCGCCACGCCGGCATCGACGAGGACACCGGCCAGCTCACCGGCGACGGGGACGGGCCGCGGCGGCTGGTCATCTCCAGCGACTTCTACGCCGTGTACCAGTCAGCAGGCAAGAAGGCGGACGGGCTGGTGAACCTGTACTGCCGGGCCCGCGTCCGCCGGCATTTCGTGCGCGCCGGGGACGCGAATCCCGTCCAGCTGAAGTACTGGACGCAGGCGTGGCTGGAGCGGATCAGGGACCTGTACGCCGCCCACGATGAGCTCATGGCCGCCTGGAGCAGCGCGGCCGCCCCCGCGCCGCGGGAGAAGGCAGCGGCCGCTGCCCGGCTGGACGAGGCGTACACGGCCTGGGATAAGGCAATCGGCGTGATCGATGAGGCCCGGGCAAAAGCAGATGACCGCCCCCGGCTTGCAGCAGCCGGCGAAGAAGGCCCTGGCCACCCTGGACCGCGAATGGGACGGCCTGATCGCTTGACCGCACTGCCAGGCGGGCCGTATTCCGTGTCGGCGGCGATTCGGAGACTGTTCGCCGATATCGTCGTGATGCAGGAGAACTGGCGACCGGATGCTGCTGACAGTGTCGCCCGGAAGGCCGCCGCTGAATGTGGCTACGGCGAACTGATCGAGCTTGAGGTGCTCGGCGGGACGAGCCTGTACGACCTTGGTGTGGTCACTGATGTCGCGGCGAGTGAGGACGGTTCCTGGGGGCTCGCCGTTCTGAGCCGGCCTCCCGGTGATCGGGCATGAGAATGTCTGGCTCGGCCGGGCGCCCGGCGACATGGGCCGCCGGGCAGCCCAGATCACCGAGATCGGAGTGGGCGCCCGGTCGGTGGTCCGGGTGGTCAACGTCCACGTCACCCATCGCCTTCGGTACGGCCCTGGCCAACTGCGCTGTCTGCTCAGGGCCATCGACGCGGGTCATACGCCGACGGTGATCGCGGGCGACTTCAATATGTCCCGTCCGATGATCTATCTCGCGCGTTCCTACCGGCCCGCGGTCAGAGGGCGTACCTGGCCAGCGAAGTGCCCCGTGGTGCAGCTTGACCACGTGCTGGTCAGCCAGGGGATCAGGGTCGTGGACCGACAGGTGGTCCATGCGGCCGGCTCTGACCACCTGCCTGTCCGGGTGGCGCTGCGAGTGGCGCGCGGGCATGCCGCCTGAGGCCGCCGCCGAGGTTCCCCGAGGTGTTCGCCGCCGGACAGACAGCCGCAGCATCACGGCAGGGACTCGATGCGGGGAGGAACCGAGATCTCAGCCAGCGGTGTCTTCGGCGGGAGACTGAAGATACGCGCCTTGTCGCCTTTGATGATGTGCCCGTTGATGTAACAGTCGCTCAGCGGATTGTCGCGCGTATATATGTACAGGACGTCCGGCAGCAAGAGGTACCGCCCGGCCGCCATCTCGAGGGCGGGTATGGTGATGGCCAGGTCGTAGCAGGTCTTGAGCCAGGACCCGTCCGCGTGCATGAAGTCAACCGGTGGCTCCAGCCGCGAATAATTCGTGCTTCAACGAGCGCAGGTGGTTGAACCAGATCGGGTCAGGGTCATCTTCCCGGGAGGAAAACTCGCGGTATGCATTGGCCAGAATGACCTCGTCGGGCAGATGCCGGGCCGGTGTGACGCGCGGGTCCTCGGGGTCGCAGCGGTAGCTACCATACGTCAGCAGAGGCTGGTACAACTCGTAGTACGCGCGGAGCCGAGTGAGCGCATGCGCATGGCTGAGGCGGTCGTCGGCATCAACCGATACGATAACGTCCTCGGGCTCCGGAGACAGGACCTTCACGGCAGCCACATGATTGAAGAGGGCGCCTTGATGCGTCTCGTTTCTGATAAAGCGCCAGCCTGCATCGCGGCAAAATTCATGCATGTAATCGGGCTGGCGAAGGTCGGTCGACGCGTCATCGATGACGCAGACGTCGAACATTCCGTCAGCCTGACCGGCTACCGATTCTAAACTGCGCTTCACGAACGCGAAACAGTTCCGACCCGCCATAACCATCTTAAACCGCACCACGCCCTCCTCTGTACAACTGGCCCGGGGATAGGTTCAGGATAATTCGCCGGGCGGTGGAACGGTTCTGTTCCGCCTAGCTACTTCGACCTGAAAAAGTCGCCGGGCGGGTGAACGGGTCCGTGGCTTGCCCGGGCGGTCGTTTCTGATCTTGGCTGTCGGGCTGGTTCAGGTGGTCAGGGCGCTGATCTTGACCAGGTTGTGGGCCAGGACCCCGTAGCCGGCCCAGGTGCGGGCTCCTTCGGTTCCGTCCAGGAGGGTGCGGTCCCAGCCGTACTGGCGTTTGAGAGTGCTGATCCGGCCCTCGCTGCCGGTACGCCACTTGACGGCCCGCCGGAACGCGGGCCGGCGTTCGGCGGCCTGGCGGGCCTTGCCGGGCTTGCCCTTGCGCGGGATCACCACGTGGCGGATTCCGAGGTCGTGCAGGTCGTCTTCGATGGACTGCTCGCCGTAGCTGCGGCCGGCGGTAACGGTCCGGGGCTTGCGGCCCGCCCGCCGGATGACTCTGCCGATGGCGGGGGCGAGCTGCGGGCCGTCGGCGGGGTTGCCCTGCTCCAGGACGTGATCGAGGATGATCCCGTCGTCGTTGTCGGTGACCTGGGCCTTGCAGCCGAACTCGACGGGTTTGCCGAGCCGGCCCTTGGCGATCGGCCGGGCGTCGCCGTCGTGCAGGCTGACCTGCCGGGTGGCCCCGCTGGGCATGGTGCCAGCCAGCCGCTGCCGGGCTTGCGCGGTGATCGTCTTGGTCGCCTCCAGCAGGGCGGCCAGGTCGTTCACCGCCCGGCGCAGCCGGCCGCGCAGCCGCCCCGCGGCGGCGTCGCGGAGGCCGGCAGCAGTTAGCGCCGCCTGGGCCTCGGCGCGGCGCAGCGCACGGCGGGCGTTGCCCAGCAGCCGCCGGGCGCCGGCGGCTGCTTGCCCGGCCAGCCCGGCCAGTTCCCCGGTCATCTTGCTGACCATGGCCTGCTTGTCGTCGCGGGCCTGCGCAGCCCGGGACCGCAGCTTCGCGGCGATCGCATGCGCCCGCCGCCCGGCCGCGCGGCTGCGGTCGCGCACCTGGGTCCGCCTCGCCCCGCCCGCGGCCTGGATCCGCCGCCCAGTGGCCGCGATCTGGCGGATGGCCCGCGCCAGCAGCCCCGAGTCAGTCGGATACGACACGTTCGCCGGCACCACCGTGGTGTCCGCGCGCACCCGTGAGACCCGCAGCAGCTTCTGCCCGGCCGCCTCGGCCAGCAGCGCCTCGTTCAGCCCATCCGCCACAGCACTGCCCAGCCGGCGGGTCAGCTTGATCAACGTCGTGGGGTGCGGCACCGCGGCATCCAGCGGGATCCGGCAAAACCGCCGCCAGCTGACCGAGTCACTGACCTCGGCGCACAGGCTCTCATAGCCCAGCCGGTACCGGAACTTCAAGAACACCAGCCGCAGGTAGCACTCCGTCGGCGTCGACGGACGGCCAGGCACCGGGTGAAAAAACGGCGCGAACGGCGCGAAGAACGCCGGGTCATCCAGCAACGCATCCACCCGCGCCAGCTCAGCTGGCAGCCGCAGCACCTCCGGCGGCAGTAACAACTCCCACCCAGACGGCCCATCACCTATCGTGCGGAACATGACGGCCTCGATCCCTTCTAGCTCAAGGGGTCGAGGCCATCTTCTCTCCAACGGCGATCAAGGACCACCGCCCAGGTTTTTCAGGTCGAAGTAGCTAGGCACGTTCTGCTGGCGAAGCCCCCAACGTGCGATGAATCGCATCTGATTCACGACGTCGCCTCGGCGACGAGTCGGTCGATCCGCGCCGCAGTGGTCAGATCGCCGGAGGCGAAGCGATTGCGCATCACGGCCACCGCGACACCGGAATCGATATCCGCGTAGGCGGCCGAGCCGTTCATCCCCACCATCCCGAACGTAGAGCCGGGGCGCGACACAACGCCGCCAGGACGGTGGGGGCTGTAGCCGAACGCCCACACCGTTGGGAAGCCCATCACCTGGTCCATTCCGGTGAATGCAACCGCTGCCATGGCCGCAAGCCGCCGCGGTGAAACGAGGGCGACACCACCGACGTGCCCGAGTAGGGCGGAATACATCCGGGCGACGCCGCGTGCGGTCATGGTGCCCTCGGAGGGGATGTCGGATGTGAGGACATCGGAGCGGTTAGCGTATTCGGCATCAGGCAGGACGCCGCGGGGCATTGCCCGGTCTAGCGGCGATCCTGACTCCGGGAAATCCGGCGCCGGATCGTCGGGCGCGACTTGTCGCGCAACACGCGGCAAAAGCGGCCGCGGTACCCCGAAGTGGACGTCGTCTTCGACGCCGAGCGGGCCGGTGACTACGTCTCGCAGGAGCGTCGATATGGTGCGCCCGGTCGCCCGGCGCATGATCTCACCGAGCAGGAAGCCGAAGGTTTTTGCGTGGTAGCCGAAGCAAGTGCCGGGCTCCCACCAGGGCTCCGCGTCGGCGAGTACTGCGCACATGTGATCCCAATCGCAGAGGTCGCCCACGGTCGTGCCTGGTGGAAGACCGGGGACGCCGGCGGTGTGGAGCAGAACGTGGCGCAACGTCACCTTGTCCTTGCCGTGCGATCCGAATTCCGGCCACACGTCAACGACTCGCATGTCGTAGTCAAGCTCGCCCCGCTCGACCAAGACGTGCGCCACAGAGGTCGCGACACCTTTCGCCGTGGACGCTGCCCAGAACAATGTGTCCCCGGACACCGCAACTCCGGTCCGAGGATCAGCGACGCCACTCACGACGTCGGCAACCACGCGACCGTTCTTGATCACCGCGACCTGCAGCCCAATCTCCGGGCCATTGGTAACGAGATCGTTTATTGCTGCCTGAATCCCGGCCTGAATACGCTCATCATTCATGCTGTACCTGCCTCAGTCATGGCCCAAGTTGAACAGGTCCAGCTTGACCTGC
>JBKQSL010000526.1:0-18710 GCA_052143655.1 Streptosporangiaceae bacterium
GACTACACCGGCGGGGGCCTGTACGCCGAGAGCCAGCTGGCCCGCCACCGGGACCTGCTGGCCGACGCCGTGCTCGGCAACCCGCACTCCCAGAACGTGCCGTCACGGGGAATGGGCGCCCGGGTCGAGGCGACCCGGGCGCAGATCCTGGACTTCTTCCGGGCCTCACCGGAGGAGTACGAGGTCATCTTCACCCCCAACGCCACCGGCGCGCTCCGGCTGGTCGGCGAGTCCTATCCCTTCGGGCCGGGCAGCCGGTACCTGCTGACCTTCGACAACCACAACTCGGTCAACGGGATCCGGCAGTTCGCCCGGGCCAAAGGCGCCTCGGTCAGCTACGTCCCCCTCGCCCCCGCCGACCTGCGCGTCCCGGAGGAGACGCTGGCCCGCCATCTCCAGGCCGCGGCCCCGGCCCGCCGCCGGCTCGCCCGCCGCCGCCCCGGCCCCGCCGGCAGCTTGTTCGCGTTCCCGGCCCAGTCCAACTTCTCCGGCGTCCAGCACCCGCTGACCTGGATCGCCCAGGCCCAGGCGGCCGGGTACGACGTGCTGCTGGACGCCGCCGCCTTCGCGCCGGCCAGCCGGCTGGACCTGTCCCGGTGGCACCCGGACTACGTAGCCCTGTCGTTCTACAAGATCTTCGGCTACCCGACCGGGATCGGGGCCCTGCTGGCGCGCAAGCCAGCGCTGGCCAGGCTGCGCCGCCCGTGGTACGCCGGCGGCACCATCACCTTCTCCTCGGTGCGCGCCGAAGCATCCCCCGGCGAGGGCTTCTACCTGACCCCGGGACCGGCCGGCTTCGAGGACGGCACCGTCGACTACCTGGGCATCCCCGCTGTCGGCATCGGCCTGGACCACATCAGCGCGGTGGGCATCCAGACCATCCGCACCAGGGTCATGTGCCTGACCGGCTGGCTGCTGGACGCGCTGAGCGCCCTGCGCCACGGCAACGGGGCGCCCGTCGTCCGCATCTACGGCCCGGCCGGCACCGACCGCCGCGGCGCGACGATCGCGATGAACTTCTTCGACCCCTCCGGCGTGCTCATCGACTCGGTGCGAGCCGAGCGCCGGGCCAACATGGCGGGCATCTCCCTGCGCAGCGGCTGCCACTGCAACCCCGGCGTGCGCGAGACCGCGCTCGGATACTCCACCGAAGAGATGGCGGCCGCCTTCAAGGACAAGGACCGGCTGCGCTACCAGGAGTTCCTCCACGTGATCGACGGCAAGACCACCGGGGCGGCACGGGCCTCACTCGGCCTGGTCACCACCTTCGCCGACGTCTACCGGTTCTGGGAGTTCGCCGGCGGCTTCCGCGACCTCCCCTCCCACGCGGTGGGGGCCTGAGGTACCCCGCGCCGGACCGCACGGCCCTGGCCAGGGCGCCCAGCTCGGCGTTGGAGCCCCGCACGCCCGCGTCCCGCAGCGTCCGCCGCGACACCCGCACTCCGGTGCTGGTGAGCCGCAGCGCGGTCACCCGCGCGATCTCCAGCCGCCCGGTCTCGATGCCCTCCACCCCGGCGGGCGCAGCGCCGGCGGGCAGGGCCGGCTCGCCTGGGCTTGGCTGGCCCGGCGCGGGCATCCCCCGCTGCGCCGCGTCCCAGCCCCGGCCGTGACTAGCGGCTGGGCGAACCGCATTCCGGCTTGCCGGCCTCGTCATGCTCCTGGCCGCTGGCGTCGGCGTGACGCATGTGAGCTAGCGCGGCAGCCATGCCCAGCAGCAGGACTGGCAGGCACGCGACCCCGGTCGTGATGCCCCACGGGGCGCGGGTGATCCGGGCCTCGGACATCAGGTGGTAGGCAACCTGGCCGGCCATGCCCAGCAGAATCGACCCGATCGCCGACCACATCGCGTACCGGCGGGTCCGCATGCTGGTCCGCGTCCCGGACGACAGCCAGGTGCCCAGCGCGTACACCCCGTAGGCTTCCACTCCTATCGGCAGCGTGATCGCGGTGTTGACCTGGAAGGTGTCCCAGAGGCCGGGGAACGGCCGGACCATCCCGAACCCGGTCATCTGGCCGAGCCGGACCCACCCTGACCAGACCGCGATCGCCGCGGGCACGGCCAGCAGGAACAGCGGCCAGGATCGTGACGCCCGGCCGTCCTGGCGCCCGGCCGGCCGGGAATGGCCGTCCTGGCCCGGTTCCTGCCGCCTGTGCTCAGCCACCGAGATCACCGCCTTCCGCGGGGGCGAGGGGCTGAGGGCGGCGAGGTCGGCGGCGACCTCGTGCACGCTGGCCCGCACGTAGGTCGAGGTAGCCCCGGCGTCGCCGCTGGTGCCGTGGTGACCCGCGTAGGCGCGGGCGGTGGCGTAGCCGAAGTTCCGCTTGACCCATGTCAGCGTCGTGTGCCTGATCCAGTGCGTGGTGACCTGCTGGGTGGCTACCCACGGGAGCTGCCCGCCGATCCGCTTCCACAGGTGGTCATACCGGCGGTAGGTGATCGGCCGGCCGTCCGCGTACCGCAGCAACTGTCCGTCCCAAGGCGCGTGCCGCTCCCGGCCGTGCTCGACCAGCCGGGCCATCAAGGTGGGGGAGACCGGCTGCCAGTGGGTGGTCTCGCCCTTCTCCCGCAGCAAGACCAGGCACTGCTCGGCGTCCAGATCGGCCGGGCGCAACGCGAGTGCTCCGCCGCGCCGGCACGCTGTCTCGGTGTGCAGGCGAAGCAGCAGCGTGTCCAGCTCCGATGCGGTAATGGCGGCGATGCCCACCTCTTCGGTTGACCCGAGCTGCTCTTCCAGGCGCCCGCTGACCTGGTTCATTGCGCCTGGAGCGGGCAGGCGGCGAAGGGCGCGCTCAAGCTCGATGAAAACGGTCGTGTCTGGGAGGGTGCCCATGGATCTTCCGGAGCAGGGCCGGCTTCGCCGGGGATGGCCTCCATATCCTCTGCGAACATGTCCTCTGCGAATCCAGGATCGGGTGGCGCTGCGCTGGCCAGCAGGGCCAGTGCCTCTCGCAGGGGCCTTCCGCGGCGGGCGGGGCGAGAGGTCGCAGCACGGTCGTCAGGGTGAACGATGACATAGGCCGGCCGCTCACCGGCGGAGTGGGGTGGGCGGGTCGAGGAGTTGGCGGCGGAGGTCCTGGAGCTGGCGGGGACGGCAGCCTCGCCGGGGAAAGGCATCCCGGTCAGCTGAGGGCACGGCTGCGGCAGGCGGACACGGCACCGGCCAGTTCCCGCTCCGGGAGCGCTTCCCCGCGAGATGGTGCCGCCGGACTGCCAGACGCCCGCTTCTGCCTGTTGACTGCGGTCGGGGGGATGCATGATCGGGCGCGGCACTGCATCGAGCCAGAGGGGCGCACGCAGCATCGCCGTTGAAGTACATGGCTTGCCATGTGATACTCATGGCAAGCCATGTAAAGGAGGCTTCCATGCCGAAGCCGCTCCTCGCCCGCATCCACGCCGTTGCCGCCGCTGCCGCGATCGCGGTGATCATGGCATTCCTTGTCTCCAGCGGGGTCATCGAGCTGACCGGCGGTGCCGGTGACATCCGCGTGCTGAGGCACGCCGTCTTGCTCGGGCTGCCGCTGCGCCTCGCCTGCCTGGTCACCGCGGGCCTCACCGGCCAGCGCCTGGCAGGCGGCTCCCGGCCCGCCGTCGTGCGCCGCAAGCAGCGGCGCCTGCAGGCCGCCGCCGCAGCCGGGCTGCTGGTGCTGGTCCCCTGCGCGCTGATCCTCAGCCACCTGGCCGGCGCCCCGTCGGCGGCGGCGCGTTCACCGCCCTGGAGATCACCGAATTCGCCTTCGGCACCGTCAACCTGTCACTGCTCGCACTGAACTTCCGCGACGGGCGCCGGATGACCCGCCACCGCAAGACAGCCCGCCCGGTGCGCCCGGCTGGCAGCAGGCCAGCGCCCATGGCCGACAATGAACTGTGAGCACCGCGCCGCTACGGCCAGCATCGTCCGCCGGCTACCAGGTCAACCGGCTCGCCCGCCTCTTCGAGGCCGCGCTGCGCCAGCGCATCGCCGCGCACGGCGTCGTACCCGGCCAGTTCCCCGCGCTGCTCGCCCTGTTCGAGAACGACGGCCGCACGCAGCGCGAGCTGTGCGATATCGCCAGCGTCGACCAGTCGACCATGGCCAAGACCCTGGCCCGGATGAGACGTGACGGCCTTGTCCGGGAAGAACCCGATCCCGGCGACGGCCGCCGCACCCGCTACCACCTCACCCCGCGCGCCCGCATCCTGGAACCCGCGCTAGCAGCCGCAGGCCACGACGTCATCGCCCAGGCCACCAACGGAATCCCGGCCGCCCGGCTCGCCGCCTTCAACCAGACGCTCACCGACATGACCCGCAACCTCACCGCCGATCCTTTCGGCTGACCCCCGCGCATGGGCTTGCGTGCTGGGAAGTCGCCGGCCTTCTTGCTCTTGCGGGGACTGGCCCGGCCGGGGCGGTCACGGACGAGGAACCGCGCGGGCCGGGGATCTTCAGCAGGAACGTGGCCACGGCCAGGTCCAGCTTGTGAGGGGGGAAAGCCGCGGTGACCGTGCTGGTCGCGGCGGCGAGGGCGTGCAGGAAGCTGATCTTGTCCGGCGGGCTGCCGGCCGCGTTCACGCCGGCGCCGATGAGCTGGCAGATGGCCTGGTAGACAGCGAAGGCAGGTCGGTGACCGACCCGTCCACCGAGATCACCCGCAGCAGAACACCCCCGTCGCGCCATCCGCCCCGGCCGGGCCCGCCACGTGCTCGAACAGCATCCGCAGCGGATCGGCGCCCAGCTTGGCGCGGGCCCGCGCCAGCGAGGAGATGTTCGGCGGCCGCCACCGGCGGCCCTACCCGGCATCCACCCAGCCGTCCGGGTCTAGCTGCCCGGCCAGCAGGTCCTCGCCCCGCTGCCGGTGATACAGCCCGTCGGCCAGCTTCACCATCACCTGCCCGTAGCCGCAGTTACGGCCCCGGAACAGCCACAGCGCCAGCACGAAGTACACCACCAGCCGGGCCGGCAGCAGCCGGCGCCGCACCTCCCGGGTACCCGTCGCCTCCACCACCGCATCGACCAACTCCGGCGGGAACGTCCTCGCCAGCGCGCCTGCAGATATCCGGTCCGGCAGCCACCCGTCCGGTGACAGCCCTTCAGCACCGTCATGAGCCACAAGGAGTGATCGAATCGTGAGACAATCGCTTAAGTCAAGGCCATTGCGCTGGGGACCCGTCCCATGATCCATCCGAATTCGGAGGCGATCCGGACGCCGAGACCTTCGGTGTAGAGCGGGCGAACGGCCTCGCGGATCGCCTCGGCGAACCGGTCGTAGCCAACCGCCTGCAAGGCCGGCCAGGACGGCCCGCCAGAGGCGAGCGCCCGGGCCGCCAGGTCAAGGTCGGGCCACTCGTTGACAACCTGCGCGGTTCCCCGGTCAACGAACTCCAGGCCGACGTCGGCGAGCATCTGCTCGGCCACGCCAGGCCGCCCGGTGTCTCCCTGACTGAGGGTGGCATCGACATGGCCGGGCGGCGACAACTCCAGCAGTGTGGCGAAGAACGGCAGCAGGCCGAGCCGCCTGGGCGATCCCCAGAAGCTGAACCCGACCAGGCCACCGGGCCGTACCACCCGGCGGCCTTCCCGCAGCGCGTCCTCGCATCCCTTCCAGATCCCGTTGAAACTCGTCGCCACATCGAACTGGTCATCGTCGAATGGCAGCGCGAACATGTCGCCGACGCGGAAGTCCGCGCCGGGGGCGCGCGCCCGGGCGATCGTGATCAGCGCCTCGGAGGCATCCAGCCCCGCGACCGTGGCCCCGCGGCCTGCCGCGACGCTCGCCGCGTATCCGGAGCCGCAGGCGATGTCGAGAAGCCGTGTCCCTGGGCCCACATCGGCCCGGTCGAACAGCGCGTCGTTGGCGTGCCGGGCATAGGGCTCGCATAGGTACGCCCAGTCCGTGGCCCGCGCACCCCAGGCCTGGCCCGATTCGGCCCACCCCACGAGCCTCGCCTCCGCTGCACGGTCCCGCACTGTTAGCCACCTGGCCCCAGAAGTGTGCTACAGAAGTCACCATCTGTGAAACGTCAGCTCCGTCGTGCTCGCGAGAGCAGGGGTAGCCGCGGGAGACGTGCATCGCCCGACGGGCGGCGTATCGTCACCAATTCCGTCACGAGCCAGCCCGCGGACCACACGGAGACGCCCAGATCTGCCAGTTCTGGCGCGATCTGGTGCACTGCTTTGGTGATGACGAACGGCCTCATAGAGTTCGCCGAGTTGCTGACGGCCAGCGGCTGGATGCAGGCATCGGCGACGCCGGTGATGGCGGCGGGCTGCACGCAGCAGCACTTGACCAGGGTTGCGCCCATGGCGCTTTGCGGGCAGCAGCGCGGCGCCGACCATCAGTGATCCTGTGGCTGCCAGAACGGCCATTGTCTTCTTCGCCGTAGGCGCTCCTCTGGCCGCGCAGCGCAGCCAGTGCCCGGGTCAGCGCGGTCGAGGTGACCACTGATCGCGCGCCCGTCTACCCCCGGGTTCTGGCGGGCTACCGAGGCACTTGCCCGCGGCGGCGGTACGCGCCGGGTGCGATGCCGGTCCAGTGCTTGAATGCCCGGCTGAATGCCGGCTCGGTCTGGTAGCCCGCCTGGGCGGCGATCTGGGCAATGCCGGCGTTGCTGGCTTGCAGCAGCCGCTGCGCCTGCTGCATCCGCCAGTAGGTCAGGTACTGCAGCGGCGGCTTGCCGACGAGCCTGGTGAAGCGCGCGGCGAAGGCCGATCTGGACAGCCCCGCCCGGTCGGCGAGCCTGGCCACGGTCCAGGGCGCCTCGAGGTGCTGGTGAATCAGTGCGAGCGCGGTGCCGAGCTGCGGGTCGGCGAGCGCGTGCAGCCAGCCATCCGTGCCGGGTGGCAGCTGGGTGAGGTGGGCGCGGATCGCCTGGATCACGATCACGTCGGACAGGCGGGCGAGGGCCGCGTCCGCGCCCGGCGTACGCGCCCCATTCTCCAGGGCCACGAACTGAAGCACGGGCTCCAGCCAGCCAGCCGCCCGGCCGTCAGCCGCCGCGCGGAAGTGCAGCAGCGGCGGCAGCATGCCGACCAGGGGATTGGCCATCTGATCGTCGAACCAGAGATGGCCGCAGATCACCGTCGTCGCGCCGGTGCCGCTTTCCGGCGGGCCGGCACGGTGATGCGGTGCGCTCGCCGAGCCGGCACCGGCCGCGATGGGGCTGAGCTCCCGGACCGGGGAGCCGGGGGCGTCGAAGAAGGTGTGGGCCTGGCCGTGCGGGAGCACCACGACGTCGCCCCGGGCGAGTGCCACTGGAGGGTCAGCATCGCTTAGCTGCAGCCAGCACTGACCCGATACGACCGCGTGGAATGCTGCGGCGTCGGTTCGCGGAATCTGCACTCCCCAGGGAGGGCGGAGCCGCACAGTGGTGTAGCACGTCGACCGCAGCCGCACCGACTGCAGCATGTAGGACAGCGCGTCCATGATGCCGACCCCTGACTGGACGAATGGGTAAGGAATCCGTCGTCTGAGTAATAGACCGTCCCGGTTCCTGACCGTAACGTGGCCGGAGACCACCGCGCTAGAGGGAACGGAGATACACCCATGATCCTGGTGACGGGCGCGACAGGCACGGTCGGCAGCGAGGTAGTGCGCCAGCTAATCGCGGCCGGGCAGCCGGCGCGGGCGCTCGTGCGTCCCGGTAGCGCCGTACCGAAGCTGAACAACGGCGCGGAGATTGCCGCGGGCGACGCGGGCCGTCCCCAGACGCTCGAGGCCGCGCTGCGCGGCGTCGAGCGCCTGTACCTGCTGCTGCCGATGACCCCGGCGCTGCGGCAGTGGGATGCGGGCGTCATCGCGGCCGCCCAAGGCGCCGGCGTCCAGCTGGTGGTGAAGCACTCGAACATGGGCGCCGAGGATGAGGCGGGTACCACAATGCAGCGCTGGCACCGCGCCGGGGAGATGCTGATCGAGAAATCGGGAATGGCCTGGACGTTCATCCGCCCCACCGGGTACATGACCAACGCGCTGGGCTGGGCGGGCATGATCAAGAGCCAGGGCGCGGTCTACGCCCCCGGCGGCGACGGCAGGCTGGCTGTCGTGGATCCCCGAGACATCGCCGCCGTCGCCGTCGCGGCGCTGACCGAGCCCGGGCACGAAGGGCGCGCCTACGACGTCACCGGCCCCGAGGCGCTGTCCGCCGCTGAGCAGGTCAAGACGATCAGCGACGAGATCGGCAAGCCGGTCACGCACATCGATATCCCTGAGTCCGCCGCGCGCGAGAGCATGATCAGCACCGGAATGCCCGCGGAGATCGCGGAAGCCCTGACCGAGTTCATGACCGACGTCCGCGCCGGGCGAAGCGCCACAGTCAGCGACGCGGTCATGAGGGTCACCGGCCGGCCCGCCAGAACGTTCGCAGCCTGGGCGCACGAGAACGCCGCGGTGTTCCAGTGACCCGCTGCTGACCGGTCACCGGTGTGCATGCAAGTCAGGTAGCGGGTGCAGGCCAGGTCCAGGTACCGGGTCCCGCCCGCGGCCCGGGCCGCGCGGATCAAAGCCCCGACGGGCACCCCGGCCTCCGCTGCGATTCGCTCGATCGCGGCGAACTCCTCAACGGGCAGCCGCACCGACTGCACAGCTGACCGGCCCCGCCGTTCGCCCCGCACCTCGTCCGGGATCGGCTCGTCCCGCCCGGCCTCGGACTCGGCCTGCGCCATCTCCACCGTCGCTTCCCGGGCCGCCAGGCCCAGTGCTGCTCCCGTCGCGCGGATGCGCGACGGGGACGGCGTTCGTTCCCGCTCACCGCAGCCGGGCAGTCCCGGATTCGCACTGGGTTCCCTCTTGCCTCCGTGAACCTGGATGGTCCACAGAACCAGCTGCGGGCAACACCATATGTAGAAGAAACAGCGATCCCAATCACCACATGTCGTGTCGGCGTGTCGCGGCCGGATTCCGCTTCGCCCGGGCTTGCGCCGTGTCAGCCGCTTCCGGTCACCTTTCGCAGCGCCTCGGTGAACCGGTCCGAAGTCACGGGGTCCCGGACCGCGACGCGGATCCAGCCAGGTGCCAGGCCCGGGAAGGTCTCGCCGCGCCGGACGGCGAAGCCGCGGCCGTGCAGCCGGACCCGCACGTCGGCGATACCGGTGTCGGCCAGCACGAACGACGCCGACGGGTCCGGCACGATCCGGACCGCGGGGAGATCATCGAGCCGGGCGAGCAGGTGCGCGCGCTGGTCCGCCAGCCCGGCGGCCCAGGCCCCGGCCTCGCGCAGTGCAGCGGGCGTCGCGGTGGCGGCGCAGGCGGTCAGCGCCGGCGCTGACACCGGCCAGGGCGGCTGCCCGGCTGCCAGCCGCGCGACCAGGCCTGGCGCGGCCAGCAGGTAGCCGATCCGCAGTCCCGCCAGGCCCCAGGTCTTGGTCAGGCTGCGAATGATCACCAGCCCGGTCAGGTCCGGCCGGCCCGCCAGCGACTCCCGCTCGCCGGGCAGGCAATCGGCGAACGCCTCGTCTACCACCACAATCCGGCCGGGCCGGACCAGGCCGGCCAGCGCCTGGCGCGGGTGCGCGACCGACGTAGGGTTGGTCGGGTTCCCGGCGAACACCAGGTCCGCGTCCTCCGGCACCAGGGCCGGGTCCAGCCGGAACGGGAACGGGAGAATCACCCTGCTGACCGGGTGCCCGGCGGCCCGCACCGCCGCCTCTGGCTCGGTGAACTGCGGATGGACCACCACGGCGCGGCGCGGGCGCAGGGCTCGGGCCAGCAGCACGAACGCCTCTGCCGCGCCTGCGGTCAGCAGCACTTCATCCGCCGCCCGGCCGTGCCGGGCCGCCACCGCGCGGACCGCGGCGCGCTGGTCGGGGTAGGCGGCAAGGTCAGTGGCCCGGATGCGGGCCGCGAGCCAGGCTGGCGTACCGGACGACCGGACGTTGACCGCCAGATCGGTCAGGCCAGGCACCAGGTCAGCGTCGCCGTGGTGTCCGAGGGCGGCCAGCACCGCAGCCGGGTCGTCCTGGTCTGCCGCAGGTTCGTCTCGTGGCATACGGCAACCTCCTTCGCCTCGGCCTGCCCGGCCAGCTTCGGCTGGCCGGGCAGGCCATCACCCGTCGGCGCAGTATCACCCACCGCCACGGCGCGCCGCCGCGGCACCGGTATCGTCGGCGGTCAATACCCGGCGCGGCTTCCTGGACTGGCTGGCCGGGCAACAGGCAAGGAGCGCAGGCGCCCGATGACAACCGGTTCGCTGCTGGTGGCCGGCACGATGTCGGATGCGGGCAAGTCGGTGCTGACCGCGGGGATCTGCCGGTGGCTGGCCCGCCAGGGCGTGCGGGTGGCACCGTTCAAGGCGCAGAACATGTCGAACAACTCGGTAGTGACGCCGGACGGCGCCGAGATCGGCCGGGCCCAGGCCATGCAGGCTGCGGCCTGCGGGGTGCCTCCCGAGGCGGCCATGAACCCGGTGCTGCTCAAGCCGGGCAGCGACCTGACCAGCCAGATCGTGCTCATGGGCCGGGCCGTCGGGGACACCGCGGCGGACGGCTACTGGCACCAGCAGGGCCGCGAGCGGCTGCTCGCCGCGGTGCTGGATGCTTACGACGCCCTGCGGGCGCGGTTCGACGTCGTGGTCTGCGAGGGCGCCGGGTCGCCGGCCGAGATCAACCTGCGCCGTGGCGACATCGTCAACATGGGCCTGGCGCGGGCCAGGAACCTGCCGGTTGTCGTAGTCGGCGACATCGACCGCGGCGGAGTCTTCGCCTCCCTGTACGGCACGCTGGCGCTGCTGGAGGCCGCCGACCAGGCGCTGGTCAGCGGCTTCGTGATCAACAAGTTCCGGGGCATACGCGAGCTGCTCGCCCCCGGCCTGCGCGACCTCACCGCGCTGACCGGCCGGCCAGTCCTCGGAGTCGTACCCTATCTGGCGCGGACCTGGATTGACGCCGAGGACGCGGTGACAGCCGAGGACTGGCGCGGCGACCAGGACCCGGCCGGGGGTGCCGCGCTGCAGGTCGCGGTGATCGCGCTGCCCCGCATCTCCAACTTCACCGACGTGGACGCGCTCGCCCTCGAACCGGGCGTCACCGTCCGGTTCGTGACCACAGCCGCTGGCCTGCACGGCGCCGACCTCGCCGTGCTGCCGGGGACCAAGGCGACGGTAGCCGACCTTGCCTGGCTGCGCGCCCGCGGGCTGGACGCCGCGCTGGCGGACCGCGCCGCCGCCGGGCAGCCCGTACTCGGGATCTGCGGCGGCTACCAGATGCTGGGCACGCTGATCGACGACACAGTGGAAAGCAAGGCCGGGGCAGTGCCCGGCCTCGGCCTGCTGCCGGTGGCGACCCGCTTCGCCCCGGCCAAGACGCTGCGCCGCCCGTCCGGCTACGCCGCCGGGCACCCGGTCATGGGCTATGAGATCCACCACGGCGCCGTCGACGTGCGCGGCGGCGAGCCCTGGTTCACCAGCCAGCCCGGCGGCCGCGGCACTGCGCTCGACGGCTGCCGGTCCGGCCCGGTCGCCGGCACCTTGTGGCATGGGATCTTCGAGAACGACGCGTTCCGCCAGGCCTACCTCACCGAGACCGCACGGGCCGCAGGCCTGGACTTCGTCCCCGCGGCGGGCACATGCTTCGCGGCAGCCCGGCAGGCCCAGTTCGACACGCTCGCCGATGCCATCGGCGTCCACCTCGACACCGGCGCGCTGCTGCACCTGATCGAGCACGGCCCGGCCGCCGGCTGGCCTGTCCTGCGGCCCGGGCGGTGAACGCCAAGGCCAGTCTCGCGCCGCCCCGGAACCGGCGGCTGGCGCCGCGCGGGACGCCGGGACCGACCGGGCCGGACTGGCCGCTGGCGGGCGGCCTAGCCGTGGGCGTGCTCCTCGACGCGCTGGCCGGCGACCCCGCGCGCGGCCATCCGGTGGCGCTGTTCGGCCGGGTCATGCTTGTCCTGGAGCGGCACGTCTACGCCGACCGCGCGCTGCGGGGAACTGGCTATGCCGCCGCGGGCACCGCGGTTGCCGTAGGCACGGTGCAGGCCGCTGCCCGGCTCACTCGCGGTGGGCCCGAAGGCCGCGCGGCCGTCACCGCGCTGACCTGCTGGGCGGTGCTCGGCGCCCGGTCGCTGTCCGCGGCCGCCGCCGCGATCGGAGCCGCCCTGGCCGGCGGCGACCTGCCCCGCGCCCAGGAACTGCTGCCGCAGCTATGCGGCCGCGACCCCGCCGACCTGGACGGCATCGCCATCACCCGTGCGGTCATCGAATCCGTCGCCGAGAACACCAGCGACGCCGTCGTCGCGCCGCTACTGTGGGGCGCGCTGGCCGGCCCCGGCGGCCTGTCCGGCTACCGCGCGGTCAACACCCTGGACGCCATGGTCGGCCACCACTCGCCCCGGTACGAGCGGTTCGGCCGCGCGTCCGCCCGCCTCGACGACGTCGCCAACTGGGCCCCCGCCCGGGTCACCGCACTGCTCACCGCCGCCTGCTCCCCCGCCGTGCACGGCGGGCCCGCCCGCACCTGGAGTACTGCGCGCGACTACGGCCCGCGCCACCCGAGCCCCAACGCCGGCTGGTGCGAGGCGGCCTTCGCCGGCGCGCTGGGTATCCGGCTCGGCGGCGCGCTCAGCTACGCCGGGCGCGCCGAGCACCGGCCCGAACTCGGCACCGGTCGCCCGCCGCAGCCGGGCGACATCAGCCGGGCCATCCGCCTCAGCCGGGCCGTCACCGCTACCGCGTCTCTGCTTGCCGCCACGCTCGCCGCCGCCGCCGGAACGCAGCGTGCCGACCGCCCGTCAGCACGGGGTTAGCGTCACAAACGGCTCATTCCGCATGCGCATGCGCTGGCCGCCGAGCTGGACAAGACCCATCCCGGGGCGGCGGCCAGCCTGCGTGAGGGCCTGCCCAAACCCTCACCGTCCTGCGGCTGGGTAGATCTCATCCTGGGTCAGCCCGAACTCCTGGCGGGCGGTCTTGTCGCTCAGCGTTGCGGGAGCGCGCGGTCGGCGGTGTGGCAGAGCGCGACGGAAGGCGCCGCCCACCAGCCGGTGTTCTCCTGCACGGTGACCGCGAGGGTGTCCGGCATCGCCGACCCGGTCACCGCGCGCGGCACAGGCGGGTCGAAGGCGGCGGCGAAGGCCTCCGCCGCGGCGGCGCTTCTGGCCGGGCTGGCGGAGGGCGATCCGGGCGCCGCAGCCGACGCGCCGGCGACGGGAGAAGGCGCGCCCTGATAACGCAGGGCCGGAACCCGGAGAAGCTGCCGGCGGGCGCGTGCTCACGGCCACCCAGCCCTGTCCGGCGGCGACATGCCAAGGGGAACGCGCCAGCGGTCACCTTGGCCGCATGCCGCCTCGTCCAGCGAGCCGCCAGCTAGGCCTGTTCGATAACCAGTCGGAGTATTCAGCCTGGAAGAGCTCGCCGCGACCGTGCGCGCGCTGGAGCGCGAGCGGCCCGGCCGGACCGTGGACGAGCTTTCCCGCGCCGTGTTCGCCGAGCTGGCCATGAAGCGGACGCGGCGCGCCACCGAACTCGTCGCCGAGGCCATCCGGGTGGCCCGGGCACGAGAGCCACGCGCCGAGATCACCGGCGCACGGTGGCAGGTCTCATCGGCGGCGTCCAGTTCGCTGGCTTGCCGGGAATGGCTGCCGTCGCGTGCCTGGACCAGGCCGTCGTTCCGTTCCTCTGGCCGGGCGACAGCGAACGTGCGGCGCTTGAGGATGGGGACTATCAGCTCCCCGACGGTGGCGATCTCGTCTGGCTGGTCCTGTATGTAGCGGCGCAGCGGGTTGATGCTCTGGTCGGCCCATAGCTCCGCGAACCGGTTCAGCAGGAATTCGAGCCGGACCATGAGCTGCCTGCGGTGGCGCTGGGGCAGGGCATGCCGGTCGGCGAGCCACCTGGTCCAGGCTCGCATGAACGGGGGGATCTCGGTGCCGTACCGGTCCGGTGCGGTCACGGTCACGGGGAGCACCCGCAGCAGGATCCGTTCGAGCAGGAGCGGGCCGGTCGCCAGGGGATCGCAGCCGAGCTGGCCAATGCAGGTCGCGATGAGCAGGAGGGGGAGCTTGCGGGCGGCTGGGCTTTGAAGCTCCCGGCCCTGGGGGGAGGCGAGGAATTCCTCAGCGACCCGCAGCCGGACGTCCTGCGGCCACAGGGCGGCCACGCCAATGGGCGCGGGCTGCGGGCCGGCGGTGCCCGCCAGCGTGGCGGCGCGGTGCCGGGCAACGCTGAAAGCGGCGCAGAGATCACCGTAGGCGTCGTCTTCCTGGCCCGTTCCCGGTGGCTGGCCATGCCGCAGGAAACCGTCGATGCCTGCCAGCAGCCGCCGGCCGGCTTCGGGGGCCGGTATCTCCCGCACGCTGGTGCCGTCACGGCGGGCTTGCTTGTCCATCAGTTGCCGCGCCTGGCCAGGCTGGCCGGCGATGGTGAGGGCGATCACGCTGCCGTGCCAGGTCGCGTTGAGCACCGCCCGCACCTGGTGGGCGCGGGCGCCGCCGGCGCAGGCGAACTCGCACAGGAGAGTCTGCGTCTCGCCGCAGGGATCCGCCAGGACCGCGCAGGCTCCCGGCGTGACCTGTCCCAGTTGCCCGGCCCACGCC
This sequence comes from Streptosporangiaceae bacterium, assembly GCA_052143655.1. Lineage (GTDB taxonomy): Bacteria > Actinomycetota > Actinomycetes > Streptosporangiales > Streptosporangiaceae > CAVSUR01. The sequence goes on from JBKQSL010000526.1 coordinate 14,497, forward strand.
GGGGCGTCGCCGGCCCGCTCCGCGGCGGCGGCGATGCCCACGGCCGCCCGCGCGGCCGGCCCGGAGATCCCGGGCGGCCCGACGACGGCGAGCGTCCGCAGGCCCAGGTAATCGTGCGCGAGGCCGCCGTGCGCCAGCTTGTCCACCACGTCGAGCAGGGCACTGGTCAGCAAATCACCGTGCAGGCCGGCCTGGAACACCATGCCGACCAAGACGCTGACCATCATCTCAGCGCTGTACGCGTCGGGGACCTGAGCGGGATCGGTGAGGCTGGCCACCGGTTCGATGAAAGCGTCACACGCGGCGCTGAGCCGCGGCACGCGGAGCCGACCGGGCCCCACCGGATGACGAGAGCCTGCCGGGTTACGGCGCTGGCTGGTCTTCGTGGCCTTGCGTCCGCGGCTCTCGGGACTCACCCGGCCAGAGCATGCCGCAGCCTCCGCTCGCCAGGACCACGTCCTCGAAGAACGTTCCCTTTCGGGCGAGCCGTCACCCGCATGCCGCCGGGGAGATCCCCGCCGAGTTCCCCGGCTCAGCGTGTTGCACTTCGGCCACGGTGCGCCCGAATAGCCTTACCCGGTGACTGCATTGAGCAAGGCGGAACTTGAGGCGATGGCACAGGAGGCCACCGTCGACTGCTACGACGAGTCCGAGCAGGTGAGCGGCTTCTACACGATGATCGCGGACAACCTCGAAGTGCCGTTCGGGGCGAAGATCCTGGGCGTGGACGTCCTCGTCGAGGACATCGATCTGAAGGAGGACGGCGCCATCATGGCAATCTGCGTCCGCGGCGGGTTCAGCCAGGCCATCCGAGTCCTGGATCTTCCGCTGCCGACGCCACCGCCGGCAGGCGCGGAGTGGATCGATGCCTACCATCACTGGCTGGGCTGAGACCCGCGGGGAAGACGCAGAAAGCGGCTTCGCCGCAGGCTCAGGCCTGGGTCGACACGCGCAAGCGACATCATCTCTCCCACATGCATGTACAGATGGCCCGCGAGCTCGGGCTGCGGCCATCGCGCCAGCTACTGGACGGGCCGACGTCCTGTGGCCATGTGCTCCGCCCATCTCCCGGCCCAGGCGTCGAGAGGCCCGAGGGCCTCGCCGAGTCCTGTTCCTAGGTCGGTCAGCTGGTAGGCCTCGGTGTCGTCGCGGCGCAGCAGGCCTGCGTGCTTTCCGTGCTGTCTCGGTGCTGTGGGAGACGGTACTCGCGGAGCACGGCTTCGCCCGCTTCGCCGCACGCGCCGCACCGCAGCTGGTCCGGTGGGAGTCGGCGTACGGCTGGAGTAACGGCACGGGAGCCGGCAAGGTTGCCGAGCGGGAGATCGCGCTGGCTGACGCGCTCGCGCCGATGCTGGCCTCGCGCGGTGGAACAAGCTGCTGTCCGGCCATATCGATGCGGAACGCGCGGAGCGGCTGGCGAACCATCCGGCGTTCGAGGACCCTGACGCCGATTTCATGCGGGCGCGGGCCACGCGGCGACGCGGAGATATCGATGCGGCGCGCACACTGATCGGGACGTGCCTGGAGGGGCTGCCGGGGAGGCAGGAGTTTGCCGAGTTCGCGGAGGAAGCCGGCGCGGACCTACCGCCGCGGGCCAGGGAAATGCGTGCCGAACGTGCGGCGGTCGGTCCAGGTCCAGCTCGCGCGGGCGTATCAGGGCGGGCGAGTTTCCTCAGGCTGATCCTGCTGCCGTGTTGGCAACGGCGAGGTCGAAGTGCGCGGGGTCGTATTCTTCGCCGGCCCATGCGCGCATCTCCTCGCGTTCCGGGCTCGGCGACCCGGCGAGCAGCTCTTTGAGATCGGCGAATCCGCCAGAGCCACCGCAGTCCTCGGGCGGGCACGCGCCCTCGCCCCCGGTGCACTCCGGGTACACCGCGGCCGCATCTGCCGTGGCGCTGGCCTCGACGGCAAGCTCGTGTTCCCAGCCGTCGCCGAAGTCGTACTCGTAACAGGCCAGGGCCCCGGTCTTCACGAGGTCACCGATCCGGAACTGCTTCTCGTCGAGCGTCTCGAGCTCATCGCCCAGGTACGCGGGGCCGTATTCCCGGCCGGCGATCCTGAACATGTGCAGGTGAGAGTTCTGCCACCCCATCGCGGCCTGGATGACGCCATGGACCCGGTCGAGGGTGTAGCCAGCGGGGATCACTACCTGCCGCCACACCGGCGGGCCGTCCACGTCGGCGAGCGTAATCCGCACCTGGAGCACTGGATCGCCTGGCTGCGCCATGCCGCGGACACGGCGGATCGCATACCGGCCCAGATCGGTGAGTCCGGCGGAATCGGCCTCGCGATCGAGGACCACGACACCGAGAACGTGCAGAGCGGCCATCGCGATCGTGACGTCCACCGCGATGGTGCGCCGCAGCGAGTCGCGTTGGAGCGCGGTGAGATCCGTCAGCATGTACCGGGCCTCGATCGCGTCGTAGGCGGTGTCGCTGAGTTTGTCGAGCGGGCAGGGCCCAGTGCTGCGGAGCAGCGTGGTGGTCAGATCCTGGCTGATGTCGGTGAACTCGTCGCCGACGAGAGACTGGCGCCAGGTGTTCCGCGGGAACAGCGGCTTGCCGAGCCGGGGATAGGCCTCCAGCAGGGCCAGGACCAGGTCGAGCGGTCTTTCCGCGAGCGTGGCGTTCTTCTTGACCGCCATCAGCTTGGTGCCGCTGACCCGTACCAGGCGCGCGGCCTTCGCCCACTCCACGATCCGGTTGAGATGAGCGAGATCCTCGCTGGATCTTGTCTTGAAGACCCGGCCGCCGATTTCCGGGTCGATCGTGTCGCCGGTACCGAGTAGCTCCACGAGATGGCGGGCGTCCGCCAGGCCGATGCGCCCGGTCTGGGTGAGCTTGCGTCCCGGACCGACCCATCCCAGGAGCGAGCGAATCTGACTGGTGAGTTCTGCCTTCCCGGCGGCGGCGTCCAGCATGAGACAACCCTAGGGGCACGGGAGGCGCCACGGTCCATGCAGAGCCAAGGCCATCTTCATCTGCGGTTGGATGGGTACGTGGCTGATGCGCGGGAGGCCGAAGCGAAGCGGTTGATCGACGGGTTGCGGCGAGACCGGCGGCAGCATCCGCACCGTGGCCGGGGCGAGTATTCCGAGCGTGCGCGGGAGGCCGCGGGCGCGATCGCGGACCTGATCGAGTCCGGCGGTGCCGCGGACGCCGTGCCGCTGGCGCGGCGCGCGGTGGAGCGGGTCACCGCCGCGATGCTGCATATGGACGATTCCTCGGGCATCATCGGCGATGACCTGCGGATGCTGACCGCCCTGTACGCACGCGCCTGCCGCGCTGCTCCTCCGGACCCGAAGCAACTCGCGGCCTGGCTAGTGACGTCGCGGCTCGATGGGCCGGGCTGGCCGGACATCGAGCTCGCCGACTTCGCTGACGCGCTCGGGCAGGCCGGGCTGGACGAGGTCGCCAGGCTCGTGACGGAACGTCGTACCGCCGCCGGTCCTGACTCGTGGGCGGCCATCGGCATCAAGTTCTTGCGGCAGCAGCTGGCCGCGCTTTCGGGCGACATCGACGCGCACGTCGCGGTGCTGGCCGAAGACCTGCATGGCGCCCGCCAGTACGGCGGGATCGTCACGGTGCTCCGCGACGCCGGGCGGGGCGCCGACGCGGAGCGATGGGCGCGCCGTGGCCTGGCCGAGGATCCTGCGAGTTACTGGGCCGACGGCTTGCGTGACCAGCTCGCCGGGCTGCTGCTGGCGAGCGGGCGTGGCGAAGAGGCCGTTTCCATCCACCGTGCGGAGTTCGAGCGGCGTACGCTGCACCAGGATTACGCCAGGCTGCGGGATACGGCCGAACGTGCCGGCCAGTGGTCCGAGCTCCGGGAATGGGCGCTGGAATATCTGCGCGACCGGGCCCAGGTTAAGGAGTTCTACGTGCGGGAGCTAGTCGGCGTGCTCATCCGCGAGGACTTGCTCGACGAGGCATGGACGACCGCGGTCGCCGCACCGGGGCAGGTGCCGGAACAGCAGTGGCTGGAGCTGATCGGGCTGCGGGAACCCGGCCACCCCGCTGACGTGATCGGGCCGTTGCGGGACCTGATCGAGCTGGGTATCGAGCGGACGAGCGATAAGTACCGCTACCCCAAGGTGATCAAGGCCCTCATGCGGCTCCGGGACGACTGCCAGCGCGCGGGCGACGAGGCGGGCTTCACCACCTACCTGGACGAACTGCGGCAACGGCAACGCCGTAAGACATCGTTCATTGCCA
>JBKQSL010000527.1:0-4118 GCA_052143655.1 Streptosporangiaceae bacterium
CCTGCGCCTGCCTACCCTGCGCGCCCAGTTCACCGACCTCGCCGACACCGCCTCCAAGGAGCAGATGACCTATCGCGGCTACCTCGCCGAGCTGCTGATGGCCGAATGCGACGACCGGAACCGCCGGTAACCGCCAGCCGACCGCTCCGGCGCCGCTGTGGCGCCCTGGCCCTTCCAGACGTAGCCAAGGTCATAGCCCGACACGGCAGTGACAACGACAGCCACGAAACCTCCGGTCAATCAGAGGTGATCTTGACTTTGGGGATCTTGAATTAGTCGCGGTAGGGACCGCCCTCGCGGGCGGCCCCCCGCACAGATCCCAGCGTGCGGGATTACCGCACTGGGCTCCTACCTTGGGCGAGTGGCAGCGAAGCACGCCTCCGGGAAGGGATGCATGGTGCGGGCGGGCGGTAGCCACCGTTTCTGGATCCGGTCCATCCGCGCCCAGGTCAGTGCCCGGCCTTTCTGGCTGCGGCGCCGCAGCGCCTTGAGCCACTGCCGGGTCACCTGGCTGCGGAAGGCCGCCACTGCGTGCGCGTTGCCGGGCACGGCGTAGTACGCCATGTGCCCGCGCAGCACGCTGGCCAGCCAGCGGCCCTGCACCGGGAGGGGCTGATGTGCGCGTCGCCTGGTCTCGGTTTTCACCTCGGCCAGCTTGGCCCGCATCCGTTTCGAGATCGTGATCCGCCGCACCCAGAACCGCCCGTTCTTTGACCTCGCGCAAAGGTGCGTGAAGCCGAGAAAATCGAACGTCTCCGGCCTCCGGTCGCCCCGGGCCGCCCGGTTCGCGGCGGCGTGCCGCCCGAACTCGATCAGCCGGGTCTTGTCCGGGTGCAGTTCCAGCCCGAACTTCGCGAACCTGCCGCGGAGTTCTTCCAGGAACCGCTCGGCGTCTTGCCGGTGCTCGAACCCGACGATGAAGTCATCAGCCCACCGCACGATGATCACGTCACCACGCGCGTGGTGTTTCCTCCACCAGTCGGCCCACAGGTCGAAGACATGATGCAGGTACACGTTGGCGAGCAGCGGCGAAACCGATGCCCCCTGCGGTGAACCCTTACCGGTCTCCGTCCACCTGCCGTCCTCGATGACCCCCGCGTTCAGCCATTTCTGGATGAGCCGCAGGACCCTCTCGTCCGCGATCCGGTGCCGGAGGAACTTCTCAAGCCAGCCCCGATCCAGGCTGGAAAAGAAGTCGCGGATGTCCGCGTCCAGCACCCAGTTCACTCTCTTCTTCATGATCCCGGCCGCCAGCGCGTCCAGCGCATGGTGCGGGCTGCGCCCCGGCCGGAATCCGTAGGAGAAACCCCGGAAGTCCGCCTCATAGACGGCGTTCAGCACCTCGACGACGGCCCGCTGGACGATCTTGTCCTCCAGCGTGGCAATGCCGAGCGGCCGCAGCCGCCCGTCCGCCTTCGGGATGTATGCCCGCCTGCCCGGCGACGCCCGGTAGCGCCCTGACTGCACCCGCGCGTGCAGGCCCCGGAGATTAGCTGCCAGGCCCTGCTCGCAGGCTGCCCAGCTCACCCCGTCCACGCCCGGTGCCGCCCGCCGATTCAGCTCGCCGGACGCCAGGCCCAGCCGGTGCAGGCTGACATGGTGCAACAGCGCGGTGAACCGCGCATCCTTATCCCTTCGCGCGACCTCGCGCACACGGTCCAGCCCACCTGGCACACCTGGCCCGGCACTGCGTCCGGGGCGTGTTTCACCAGCCGTGTTCCCCTTGGCTCGCTCCCTTTCCTCCCCCGCCTCCGCAGCCGCAGCGTTGTCCGGCGGGTTCGCAGGTACTACGAAGAGACCCGACTGCCCGCACCCGTTCATCTCAGGATTACCGCCTCGGCGTTCCCTGAGCGGCCCGCCCGGTGATCAGCCAGGCGGGCAGGTGACGGGCTCTCCCGGTTCTCGCGCATGGAGGTTCCGCACATGCCCTGGTTCCTTGACCGCGCGGGGCCCGCGGACGGCTCGCGATAGCGCCGCCAGCGGTGCTGCCTTCCACAATCGGGACAGTGCCGGCACCCCGGAATGCTGATTTCGCGGCTCGATAGCCCCGCCTGCACGTGCCCCTGCCAACGCTTCGCCACGCCCTCGCGGGTCGTCGACGCATAGCTCGGGGCCGCCGTGGGTCGCTAGCCCTTCCAGCGCAGAGCTCTTCCATCTCCTCCTCCATGCCGGTTTATCCCGGCGCTTTCCCCGAATCCGCGAATAGCGCGGTGAGCTTGTCTGGCGCCGTCTTGTTGATCTTGGTGCGCCTGGTTCCCGCTGCTGGGCATGCTGATGGCCCGGTGGATGCGCCGGGTTTGCGGTGGCGGGGTCTTTCCGGGCTGGGGTGGCGGGCCGGGTCTGGGAGCGGTGCTCGTGATGGTGGCGGGTCAGGCCGGTGCGGGCAGGGAGTGCAGCCGGGCGAGGACCTCGGCGAGCAGGTACTGGCCGGGCGGGAACCGCAGGATCAGCTGGCGTCCGTGACGGACGAGCCGGGCGGGGACGGCGATGAGCCGCCGGCGCAGGGTGGCGATCATGGCCTTGCCGCCGCGGACGCCGTGACCGGCCAGGATGTCCTCGCCCGCGGTCGGTGTGGTGAGCTGGTGCAGCCAGGCTGCCATGTTCGCGGCGAGCAGCGCGCCCCGCATCCAGGCCATGTTCACCCGGGGATGCCCGGAGGGGAGGTGCCGCAGGGCGGCGCCGTGCTTGCTGTCGCGGAAGACGTTCTCGATCGTGGTGCGGTGCCGGTACCAGTGCTCCGCGGCGGCGGCCTTGTCCGGGCTAGTCACGTCCAGGTTCGTCAGGATGAACGAGTAGGCGTAGATCGCATCGGCCCTGGCCAGCTCAGGGAAGGGGAGCGCGCGCTGGTCTGGGTGCAGGGTGCGGCGGCGCCGTGACCGCGGGTCCCGGGAGATCTGGGCCGGGTCCAGCCGGACCCGGCGGATCAGCAGCCGGGTGCTCGCCGGCCACCAGTCCGGGCAGTAGTCAGCCACGGCGACCTGGGCGTTATCCATGCCGATCGCGTCCCGCCAGGCGTCTTCGGCGACGCCGGCCAGCAGCCGCCACAGCGGCGCGATCCGCTTCGCGCCGATCGCGAAGGCAATCCGCTCGTCGTGGGCGGCGCGGGCCAGCGAGCCGGCGAAATACCCGGCGTCGGCGCGCAGCGCGACCCGCCCGGCCCGGGCCGCCGCGGGCAGGCAGGCCAGGGCGCGGCGCAGCAGCCCCGGCGCGGTCGCGCGCGGATCGTCAGTGCCCGAGCCCAGGTCGGCGGCCAGCACGATCTCGGTCTCGGCCCAGGTGGCCACGTGCGGCCGCCCGACCCGCTGCCCCTGGTGGTTACAGGCGACGCCGCGCTTCTTGCGGCCGTAGACCTCCACGTCGGTGGCATCCAGGTCAATCGTGACCGGCCCGCCGGTCAGCGCCGCGGCCCGTTCCGGCGGCAGCAGGCCCAGCATCCGCTCCGTGACAACCGCCAGGCCGGCCACCACCACCTGCCACTGCGCCGCCGTGATCCGCCGCGCCAGGCCCGCCGCGGTCGTCGACGCCAGGCCCGGCACCGGGGTGATCAGCTGACCGGCCACATCCGCCCGCTGGCGATCCAGCCCCACCAGGAAGTCCTCCCCGGCTAGCTGCGCCGCCGCGATCCCGGCCAGCAACTCCCCGGCGCCCAGACCCCGGTCCCGCCGCTTGATCGGCCCGGCCGCGGCGTCGATCGCCTCGATCACACCCAGCCGCCCGCACAGTTCGCTGACCGCCGCAAGACCCGCGTTCGCGGTCAGTGCCCGGTCCGGCGCGCCGGCCCGCACCCGCCGGCGCTTCTCATTCCTGCCACGTATCCTGTTCACCAGATGGGTGCCTCTCCCGGCCGGACGATTATCACTTCGCAATGATCATCATCCCAGGCCAGAGCGGCACCCATCAGCATCTACACGGCCGAGTCGCCAGACCTATTTCGCGGATTCGGGTCTGAGACCCGCTAAGACCCAGCAGAAGATATCCGGCCGGCTCCGCTCCGAGCAGGTCACCCGCGACCGGTACGCCATCCGGGGCTACATCTCCACCGTCGCCAAGCACGGCGCCCACATTCTGACCGCCATCCACGACGCCCTCGCCGGCAATCCCTGGATACCGCCTATCCC
>JBKQSL010000528.1:0-2533 GCA_052143655.1 Streptosporangiaceae bacterium
TTAGGCAAGGGCCTGCAAAGCCCTCTACGCGGGTTCGATTCCCGCTTCCGCCTCGGGCGCTTAGCTCAGCGGGAGAGCGCTTCCCTGACACGGAAGAGGTCACTGGTTCAATCCCAGTAGCGCCCACCATCAATGCCCAGTTCACAGTGCTGCGACGAAGGTCGCATGGCCACCGTTAGTCCGCCGGGGAGTCCGTGCGCTGGCTGGCGAACCGGTTGATTCCGGCACGCGCGATGCCTGCCTCATCGAGGCTGCGTGTGGCCTCGGTCTCGGCCGCCATGGCCTGCTCGACCGCGTCCAGGGGCGGTCGCAGCAACTGCAGGTGCGCGGTTGTGGCCGCGCCGGGCTGTGTCCACCGGTGAACGATCCGGCTGGCGGTCTCGATTAGTTCGGCCTGCGCGACGACCTGGTCGAGCAGGCCGAGGGCGAGCGCATCCCGGGCGCTGATCCGGGCGCACTCCATGATCAGGCGCATCGCCTTGGGCCCGGCCGGCCGCGGCAGCAGCACGCTGGCCGCGTTGGAGATCGCCAGCCCGATGTTGTTCTCCGGGAAGTAGTACTTCGCGGCGGGAGTGCCGATCCGCGCGTCGAAGCACAGGGTGATCTCTGCGGCGCCGCCCACGGCGATCCCGTTGAGGGCGGCGACCAGCGGGACGCGCGTCTGCAGCGCTGCGCGGGTGATGTCCTGGAACAGCTCGGCCTCGGCGGCCAGGCTGCCAGGCGGAAGCTCTGCCGCCGCGTGCAGGTCCTCCCCGGCCGAGAACGCTCGCCCGGCGCCGGTGAGCACGATCCCCCGCACCGGGTCGCCGGTGCCGAAATGACGGAGAATCGCGGCCAGTTCCCGGCGCATGCCGGCCGTCAGGGCGTTGAGTTTCTCCGGCCGCCGCAGCGTGACCACGGCTACGGCCTCCTGAACAGCCACGTCGATGTAGCCGGATCCGGCGCCCCAGAGTGCCATGGCGTTCGTCCCTTCTGTCATGCCCTGCGCTCGCCGGAGCATCGGATGCGCCGCTTGGCTGGTCTTGGGACCGGCCGGAGAGCTTGCGCTTGCAGGCCAGTTCGCCGAGGGTCTTGCATCGCGGATCCGGGCCCGGGCTGGCGCGGCCGGACAGCATGCCGGTCACACGAAAGCCTCCGCCTGGGCGTGCCGGTCGGCGGGCTCGCAGCTCAGCCGCGTGATCTCGACGTCCGGCTCGCACTCATCGCGCTGCACGGTGCGGGAGCCGGCCCGGTGTTAGTGAGCCAGATCGCTGAGCGGCACGATCGCGGAAACCTCGATCTCGGTGGATCCGCTGGCCGAGGTGCACGCTGGCAGGTAGACGTGATCATAGAGCCGCGCGGGCAGGGTTACCCGCACTGAGCTGCCAGGCGGGCTCACGCGCAGCAGCCGGGCAGCCAGGCAGGGCCGGGAACTGCCCGCAGAGTGATCACCGGCGGCCAGGACCGCGTATGCAGCGCCACCCGGTGCGAGCCGGACAACCGGCAACGGCGGGGCGTACTGCCACGCTCCCAGCATCGTGCCGCGGACCGCGCGGGATGCCATGATCACCTGACCGGTGCGAGTGATGGCTGCGCTCCTTGCCGGGTTGCCTCGACCGGCGAGACCACGATCAGCTGACCCGGATCATGCTGGCCGCCACGGCAGTACGACAGGCCTGCCGGCCCGGTGACGGCGACCGGCTCGCGGGCGGTGAAAGGGGCACCATGCGCCAGGCGAAGGGTGATCCGGATCTCGGCGGCGGCATCCTCGATGCCGAGATCGCAGCGGTACTTGGCGACGAGCAGGTAAGCCGAGGCTCCAGGCGCGAGCACGACCGTCGCGGGACTGGCCGCGGTCACGTACGCGCCGCCGCCGTACGCATACCGGAACGGCAGCACCCGGCCCGCGGGATCATAGAGCAGCACGCGCGGGTAGCCCTTCAGCGCGCAGGCTTGGCCGCGGTTGGCCAGGGCATACATCACCGCATGCTCCCCGGTCATCGACACCACGCCAGCGCCCGGCCGCAGCACCAGCGACCCGGCCCGGCACCATGGCACGGGCAGCTTGCGCACAACCGGCGATGAGCGGGCACCGGACGGAACAGGATGCCCTCGCACAGCCCCGCACCCGCTGACCGGCAGCAGCACAACCAGGACTGCGATCACGACCCTGACCAGACGCGCCATGAGCCCACCGCCCGCCGTATCGGCCCGCTAGCCATTTCGACGCACGACAACGGCCAAGGGTTGCAACCCGCTACATGCGCGCGAGCTGCCAATTAGGTGCTCATAGCCCGAGGGCCGTCCGGGCCGCTGAGCGCACGCCGGTTATCCGGATCTGTTCCAGCCCAGGAGTGACCCTGGCCTGCGCCCGGTCTTGGCGGGCGGGGTGTCAGGGACGCTGGAGGTCTTCGAAGGCGACTGTCGACCGTAGCGGCTCGTCGAGGATGAGCGCGCGGTGGTGGACGGCGCTGGCGATGTAGCGCCGCCGTGACCAGTCAAGGCGGTACTCCTCGATCTGGCTGATCCTGGTCCAGTCCTTGTCGAACTGGAC
>JBKQSL010000529.1:0-12770 GCA_052143655.1 Streptosporangiaceae bacterium
AAGGCCAGCCCGTACCGCCGCCCGCTTCACGTCTGGTGTGGTGTACGGGATCTGGAACCGACCTGGCACGTCGCAATGAACTGAGACGGCCCCCCGTGCTGATCCGTCGGATCGAGTCGGCAGCTCACGAAGGACGCAGCACCGAGTTCGAGCCAGCCCAGCCGTTAACCCTCGACCGGCTCGCCGCAGCGCTCGCCAGGACCTAACAAAGTACTTCTGGGCACCTGGGGTCCCAGGAGCCTGCGGTCCGGCCCGGTGGTCCGCATGAACTTGACCAGCGACCCCGCGTTCGCCGCCTTGTACTCGTCGGCGAACCCAGCCGACCGAGGCGGCCAGGATCACCCCGATGATCACCGCGTCGCTGGCCTGGCCGAGGAACGCAGACGCCAGCGCGGTCGCCGCCAGCAGGATCAGCAGCGGGGAACGCAGCAGGCTGGCCGGCACCGATAGCGCATGCACCGATGCGAGCGCACCGCGTTCGGGCCCACCACCTGCACCCGCCGCGCCGCTTCCTCCTCCGGCAGGCCTCCGGTTCCGCTACCCAGCCGGGCCAGGACGTCATCGGCTCCCAGCGCGGCCTGCCTCCGCCGCCGTCCGCGGTGGCGGGACCACGGTGCCTTCGTCACGGCTGGGGACGGTAGCGGCCATGGTCACCTCGCTTATCGGCATCCCCATGCTCTCGCGCTCGCGCTCTGTCCCGGTCAGCAGGGCCTGAGGTCACGGCCCGCGGGACCGTTCCTGCTAACGCTGACCGGCCTTCCCGTCGACCAGCGCCGACGCCGGGGAATCCCGCCCGCCGCCCTTGACGAACGGTTAATCATAATTGATAATAGATCACAACACTGAGTTTAGCTGCCAGAAAACCCTGGGCGAAGGAGTCGATCGTGATGAAACAGGACAGCCAGATACAGGTCCGGGGCCGCCCGGAACCGGTCCAGGATCCGCATCGCTCGCTGCACAGCGAGACGGGGAGCCTTCCTGGGGAGCATCCGGGCCGGTCGGGCAATCCCCTGGTCAAAGTGGCCGGGCTGGCGTGGCTGGAGTTCGAGAAGCCCGACCTGGACCGGGCCGAGCGGTTCTTGACCGACTTCGGCTTCACCGTGGCGGACCGGACCCCGGAGACGCTGCTGCTGCGCGGTCGGCAGGCTGCCGCCGCGTGCCTGGTGGTCCGCCGCGGTCCCCGGCCCCGTTTCGTGGGGCCCGCCTTTGCCGCGGCTGCCCGGGAGGACCTTGACCGGCTGGCACGGGGCACCGGCGGGACGGTCACCGCGCACTGGGGTGGGCACACCGTGCTGCTGCGTGACCCGAGCGGGTTCCCGGTGCGCGTGGTGCACGGCGTCCCGGAGCTGCGGGCGCTGCCGGAACGCGCCCCGCTGGCACTGAACTTCGGGTCCTTCGGGTCCGAGCCGGTGCGCTTTAACGCTACCCAGCGGCCGGCCCGGCGGGCGGCCGAGATCCAGCGGCTCGGGCACGTGGTGCTGGGCACCACCCGGTTCCGCGCGGCCCTGGACTGGTACCTGGACACGCTCGGGCTGATCGTCAGCGACTTCCTGTACCTGGACGGGCGGCGCGACCGCGGCCCGGCGATGGCGTTCATCCGCTGCGACCTAGGCAGCGTCCCCGCCGACCATCACACGCTGGCCATGGCGCTGCAGCCGCGCACGGGCTACGTGCACTCGGCCTACCAGCTCACCGACCTGGACGAGGTCGCCGCCAGCGGGGAGTACCTGCGCGAGCGCGGCTACCGGCACTCCTGGGGCCTGGGCCGGCACATCCAGGGCAGCCAGATCTTCGACTACTGGCGCGACCCGGACAAGGTGATGTTCGAGCACTACGCCGACGGCGACATGTTCGACTCCACACTGGAGCCCGGCTGGGCCCCGCTGTCGGCCAGCGGCCTGGCCCAGTGGGGGCCCAAGGCGACCGCGGACTTCACCGGCACCAATGACCCGGGCGTGGTTGTGGCGGCGATCAAGGCGCTGCGCGAAACGGGCAACGAGGTTGACCTGCGCGCGCTGCGCGGGCTGGTCAAGGCGATGAGCTCATGAGCGCGCGCTTGGCCCGCACCGCGGACGGCTGGTGGGCGGTGACCCCGGCTGGGCTGGTCCGGCTGGACCTGCCCATCGCCACGACGACCGCCGGGCTGCTCGCCGACCGGACGGCCCTGCAGGAGGCCATCGAGGCCGCGCAGGCCACCGCGGCCGCCGCGCCGCAGGCTGCGGTGCCCGCGGCGTCGGTGGACCTGCTCAGCCCGGTGACCGCACCGGCCCGGGTAGTGGCGCAGGCGGTGAACTACCGGTCCCACGCGATCGACTCGGGGTTTGACCCGGTCACGGTCCCGTCGGCCTTCTTCCGCAAGGCCTCGCGCTCCATCACCGGGCCGGCCGGGAACATCATCCGCCCCGACGGGGTCGGGTTCCTGGACTACGAGGTCGAGCTCGGCCTGGTCATCGGCGCGAACATGCCGGTGGGTACCACGGTGACCGAGGAAAACCTGGCCCGCTATGTCGCGGCCCTGGTGGTCGCCGATGACGTCAGCGCCCGGCAGGTCCAGCTGGTCAAGACCCAGTTCTACGAGTCCAAGTCCTACCCCACCTTCACCCCGGTCGGACCGTGGCTGACCCTGGTCGACGCGGCCGACCTGGCCCGGCTGGGCTCGCTGCGGCTGACCCTGTCGGTGAACGGCGAGGTCCGACAGGACAGCACCACCGCGGACATGATCGTCCGCCCGGCGCGGGCGCTGACCCTGCTGTCCCGGTTCCAGCCGATGGCGCCGGGCGACCTGCTGCTGACCGGGACGCCCGGCGGCACCGCCCTGAAGGCACCGGCCAAGATCGCCGGGCTGGTCGCCGGGCTGCTGCCGCCTGCCACCCGGTGGAAGCTGTTCTTCGGGCGGCAAGCGGCCAACCCCCGCTACCTGCGCGATGGTGACGTCATCACCGCGACGATCGCCTCCCCCGACGGCCGGCTCGACCTGGGCATCCAGCACAACACCGTCATCGGGAAGACGCCATGACCACGAAAGAGATCCTGCCGCTGCCGGCTTCGACCTACCAGCTGCTGCTCGATGCCGCCCGCGCCTGGCCGGACGGTATCGCCACCCAGTGGATCCCGGATCCGGCTGATTACACCCGCTGCCTGGCCTGGACCTACGCCGAGCTGGCGGGCACGGTGACGCGGATCGCCAACGCGCTGACCGCCCTGGGGGTGCGGCGCGGCGACGCGGTGACGCTGTCCGGCGTCAACACCTCCATGCTGTACGCGGCCACGCTGGCCGCGCAGGCCGTCGGGATCGCCGCCCCGGTCAACCCAGCACTGTCCAGCGAGCGGATCACCGAGCTGATCCGCCTGACGGGATCCCGGGTCCTGGTCGCGGCCGGGCCCGAGCTCGACCCGCAGCTGTGGCCGCGGCTGCTCGAGGTGGCCCGGCAGGCCTGCCTGACCGCCGTCCTGGCCCTGCGGCCCGACGGCGCCCGCGGCGTCCGGCCCGCCCTCGACGGTAACGCCCTGGCCGGCGGCCCGCCGGACGGCCGCCCGCTGACCGTGGCCTACCTGGACGAGCTGATCGCCGGGCAGCCATCCGGCCACCTGGCCGGCGCGGACCTGCCCAAGGCGGGGGATCTGGCCGCGTTCGTGCACACCGGGGGGACCACCGGCGCCCCGAAGGTCGCCGCGCACAGCCACGCCAACCAGCTGGCCTGCGGCCGGGGGATCGCCGGGTGCACCGGCCTGGCGCCCGGGGAGGCGATGCTGGGCGGGCTGCCGCTGTTCCACGTCAACGCCCTGATCGTCACCGGCATGGCCCCGATGTTCAGCGGCGCCCGGGTCGTGTGGCCAGGCCCGGCCGGCTACCGCGACAAGGCCCTTTACACCCGGTTCTGGCAGATCATCGAGCATTACCAGATCGCGGCGATGTCGGCCGTCCCCACCGTCTACGGCACCCTGGCGCAGGTCCCGGTCGACGCCGACATCAGCACGCTGCGCGTGCCGATCGCGGGCGCGTCCGCGCTGCCCGGCTCGGTGCGCGAGGACTTCGCCGCGCACACCGGGCGGCGCCTGCTGGAAGGCTACGGGCTGACCGAGGCCACCTGCGCCACCACCTGGACCAGGCCGGGTGAGGAACGCCCCGGATCGGTCGGCCGCGTCCTGCCCGGGCAGCAGATCAGGGCTGTCACGATCGGCTCCGACGGATCCTGGAGCGACTGCGGCCCGGGCCAGACCGGGGTGCTGGTCATCGGCGGGCCGGCGGTGTTCGCCGGGTACGTCACCGACCCCGCTCTCAGCGGTCCCCGGGTGAGCCGGGACGGCATCGTGCGAGACGGCTGGCTGGACACCGGCGACCTGGGCCAGGTGGACGACGGCGGCTTCGTGTACCTGACCGGGCGGTCCAAGGACCTGATCATCCGCGGCGGCCACAACATCGACCCCAGGGTGATCGAGGACGCGCTGCTGGCTCACCCCGCCGTCGGCGCCGCGGCGGCCGTGGGCCGCCCCGACCGGCACTCCGGCGAGGTCCCGGTGGCCTACGTCGTCCCGGCCGGCCCCGGCCCGTTCGACGAGACCGATCTGCTGGCGTGGGCCGACACCGCCATCGACGAGCCCGCCGCCCGGCCCAAGCGCATCTACCCGATCGACGCCATCCCGCTCACCTCGGTGGGCAAGCAGTTCAAGCCCGCGCTGCTCGCCGACGCCGCCGTCCGCGCCGTGACCGACGCGCTGGCTGCGGCGGGCCTGGCCGGCGTCCAGGTCACCGCCGCGCACGAAGACGGGCGGCTGGTCCTCACCGTGACCGGCGCCGACCCGGACCGCCTGCGCGACGCGGTGGCCGGATTCGCCCTGACCGTCCGCTACGGGCCGGCGACGGCCCCCCAGATCGCCGTGAAATGACCCGCAGAAGGGACTACGACCATGAACGCCCAGTACCCCGCAGACTCCCAGCCGGTCATCGTCGTCGGCGCCGGCCCGGCCGGGTGCGCCGCGGCCCTCCTGCTCGCCGACTCCGGGATTCCCGTCACCCTGCTGGAACGCCACTCCCAGCCTCACCCGCTGCCCCGGGCGGTGCACCTGGACGACGAAGTCGCCAGGGTCCTGGACCGGATCGGCGTGAGCGAGGGTTTCCTGGCCCGGTCCCGGCCCGGCAGCGGACTGCGCCTGCTGGACGCCGGGCACCGCGTGATGGCCGAGTTCAGCCGCGACCAGCAGCCCAGTCAGCACGGCTTCCCGCAGGCCAACATGTTCCACCAGCCCGACCTGGAAGAGCTGCTGCTCGCCCGGGCCGGTCAGCACCCGCTGATCAGCTTCCGGCGCGGCGCCGAGGTGACCGGGCTGGACGGTGCCCTGGACTCGCTCACCGCGGGCCCGGTCCGGGTACATGCTTGCGTCGCCGGCCAGCCGGAGACGTTCACCGGCCGGGCCGTGCTGGGCTGTGACGGCGCCAGCAGCACGATCCGCCGGCTGGCCGGGATCACCATGGAGGACCTGGGCTTCACCGAGCGCTGGCTCGTGGTCGACATCAAGGCCGAGGCCGGCCTGGATACCTGGGACGGGGTGGAGCAGATCTGCGACCCGGCCAGGCCCGCCACCTTCATGCACGTCACCGGCGACCGGTACCGCTGGGAGTTCCGCCTGGGTGACGGAGAGGACGAAGCCGATCTGATCACCCCGGCCGCCCTTGGCGCCCTGCTGCGCCCGTGGACCGGGCGCGGCGACCTGGACGGCCTGGAGATCATCCGCAGCGCCAGCTACACGTTCCGGGCCCGGCTGGCGTCCCGCTTCCGCGCCGGGCGCATCTTCCTGCTCGGCGATGCCGCCCACCTGACCCCGCCGTTCATCGGTCAGGGCCTGGCTGCCGGGCTGCGCGACGCCGACAACCTGGCCTGGAAACTCGCCCACGTGCTGCCCGGCCGGGCCGGGGCCGGCCTGCTGGCCAGTTACGAGACCGAACGCCGCCCGCACGCCCGGGCCCTGATCAAAAAGGCCGTCCGGGTCGGCTGGGCGATGACCGGCGGCCAGGACCGCGCTGCCGCCGTCCGCCGGATCGCCCTGGCCGCCGCGGTCCGCAGTGATCGCATCTGCGAGGCTATGGGCTCCACGGCCACTCCGCGGCTCAGGGCCGGCGCCCTGCAGCCATCCCCGCGGCGCTTCCTCCCGTCCGGCATTTCCCCCGGGCTGTGGGTTGGCGGCCTGATCCCCAACCCGCTGGTGGCGGCCGGCGACGGCGCGCCGGTCCGGTTGGACGCCATCCTGGCCGGACGCCCCGCGGTGCTGACCGCACGATGCCCCGACGCCGGACTGGCCGGTTTCTGCCGCCGGCACGGCCTGGTCCTGGTCCGGATCAGCCCACCCGGGACCGGCGCACCCCCAGGACCGGGCGCCCAGCAGGACGCCGGCTGGATCGACGCCCGTCTCGCCGGCGACGCACCGCCCGGCGGCCTGCGCGCCCTGGCCGCCGACCCGGCGCTGACCGTCCTGGTCCGCCCGGACCGCGTGGTGGCGGCGGTAGGGACCCGGTCCCGGCTACCGCGCCTGCCCTGGTCCATCCCGGCCGCCGCCGGGCCGGAACGCCCGGCCGCTCATCCCGAATCCTTCTCTTCCGTCACGACTACCCCCTAGGAAGTTCCCATGTTCGTCACCATCTCGCTGCTGCTGGCCGCGGCCTGCCTGCTCCCCGCGGCCGGCAAGCTGACCGGCCAGCCGAGAATGCGGCAATCCGCCGCGCACTTCGGCATCCCCTGGCCCCGCTACCGGCTCATCGGCATTGCCGAGCTAGCCGCCGCAGCCGGCATCCTGATCGGCCTGTGGTGAAATCCCCTCGGCCTGGCCGCGGCGGCCGGGATGGCCCTGCTGCTCGGCGGCGCCATCATCGCCCACCGGAAGTCAGCCGATAGCGCAAAGGAGATGGCGCCCGCCTGGCTTGCCCTCCTCCTCACCCTGACCTACCTGACCATCGCCCTCACGGGCTGAGCAGCCGCTGAAAAGGCGCGACTAAGGAGGAGACCATGAGCACCGAAACGATCGAGTCGGCCGCCGCGGACGCCGTCGCGGCACCGTTGGACCTGCTGCTCACCGACGCGGCGCTCGGCGCGCTGAACCGGGTCAACCCGGGCGGCTCCGGGCTGCGGCTGGCGGCGGCGCTGGCCGCCCGGCCCCGGCTGGTCGCCGGGAGGACGCGGAACCTGCTCGGGGAGCTGGCGCGCATCGCCGCGGGCACCTCGCAATTCGAACCGTCCCGGCGGGACCGGCGGTTCACCGACCCCGGATGGGCCGGCAACCCGCTGCTGCGCCGGGTGCTGCAGGGCTATCTGGCGGCTGCCCAGACTGCGGAGGGCCTGGCGCAGGACGCGGACCTGGACTGGGCTGACCGGGAACGGGCCGGTTTCGTGCTGACCAACGTGATCGACGCGCTGGCGCCGAGCAACAACCCGGTGCTCAACCCGGCGGCGGTGAAGGCGGCTATCGACACCGGCGGCGGCAGCGTCGTGGCGGGCCTGGGGCACTTCGCCGCCGACATGGCGAGCCCGCCGCGAGTGCCGTCGATGGTGGAGCCGGACGCGTTCCAGGTCGGGGCGGATCTCGCGGCCACGCCCGGGGCGGTGGTGGCGCGGACCGAGGTGTTCGAGCTGATCCAGTACCGCCCGGCCACGCCTGCGGTCCGGCAGGTCCCGCTGCTGATCGTCCCGCCGACGATCAACAAGTTCTACGTAATCGACCTGGCCCCCGGCCGCAGCCTGGCCGAGTACCTGGTCGGCAGCGGCTTCGCTGTGTTCATGATGTCCTGGCGCAACCCGGACTCCCGGCACGCTGGATGGGACTTCGACACCTACGGGCAGGCGGTGCTCGACGCCATGGACGCGGTCGCGCGGATCACGGGGAGCGAGCAGACCGCGGTCACCGGGGTCTGCTCGGGCGGCGTCATCGCCGCCATGGTGGCCGCGCACCTGGCGCACACCGGCCGGCAAGACCAGATCGCCGCGCTCACCCTGATGGTCACCGTGCTGGACCAGGCGCGGGCCGGCCTGGGCAGCGCCGTCATCAGCGAGCGGAACGCCCGGCTGGCCGCGGCCGCGTCCGCCGCGCGCGGCTACCTGGACGGCCGGTCGCTGGCCGAGATGTTCGCCTGGCTGCGCCCGAACGACCTGATCTGGAACTACTGGGTCAACAACTACCTGCTCGGCCGCAAGCCGCCGCCGTTCGACATCCTGTTCTGGAACGCGGACACCACCCGGATGACCGCGGGCCTGCACCGCGACTTCCTCCAGATGGGCGTCAGCAACGCGCTGACGCAGCCCGGCGGGGTGACCATGCTCGGCTCGCCGGTGGACCTGTCCGCCGTAGACCGCGACAGCTACCTGGTTGCCGGGATCACCGACCACATCTGCCCGTGGCAGAGCTGCTACCGCTCCACCGGCCTGCTGGGCGGGGACAAGCGGTTCGTGCTGTCTACCAGCGGGCACATCGCCGCCATGGTAAACCCGCCCGGCAACGACAAGGCCAGGTACCAGGTGGCCAAGGACTGCCCGGACGACCCGGCCGAATGGCTGCGGCGCGCGGAGACCTGCCACGGATCCTGGTGGCCGGACTACGCGGCCTGGCTGGCCGAGCGGTGCGGGGAGGAAACGACCGCTCCCGCCGAGCCGGGCGGCGGCGGGCTGGTGCCGATCTGCGACGCGCCGGGAACCTACGTTTATGACCGCTGACGCCGGCCGGCCCGGGTCTGGCCGGAGCAGGCGCCGACGGAGCGGCCCGCACCAGGTTGTACCGGTCCCGCTGCGGCGCGTCGGGCCGGCCGAACGAATTGCCATGCTGACCGTCGGCGGCCGGGTGCTACGGGTCGCCGCGCGGGACGGCAACCCGGGCCGGCCGCCGCTGCTGCTGTGCAACGGGATCGGCGGCCGCCTGGAGCTGTTCCAGCCGTTCGTCGACGCGCTGGATCCGCGGCGGGCCGTCATCCGGTTCGACATGCCCGGTATCGGCGAGTCCCCGGCCCCGGTGGTGCCCTACCACCTGGCCACCCTGGCGCCGCAGCTGACCGGGCTGCTCGACCAGCTCGGCGTCGCGCGGGCCGACGTGCTCGGCATCTCCTGGGGCGGCGGGCTCGCCCAGCAGTTCGCGCTGAGCCGGCCGGACCGGGTGCGCCGCCTGGTGCTGGTGGCCACCGGGCCGGGCGCGCTCATGGTGCCCGGGCATCCGAAAGTGCTGCTGCACATGCTCACGCCGCGGCGCCACCGGGACCCGGAACACGCGGCCTGCATCGCCGGCCAGCTGTACGGGGGCAGCCTGCGGGAGGACCCGGCCCTGGCCCGCGAGCTGCTGGATGCCACGGCACGCCTCGGCCCGTCCCGGGGCTACTACTACCAGTTGCTGTCGGGCCTCGGCTGGACCAGCCTGCCGCGGCTGCGCAAGCTGCGGCCGCCCACGCTGATCCTGGCCGGGGACGACGACCCCATCATCCCGCTGGTCAACGCGCGGATCATGCACCGGCTAATCTCGGGCAGCCAGCTTCACGTCTATCACGGCGGCCACCTCGAGCTCGGCGCCGGCGCGGAGCGCCTGGCACCGGTCGTGGAGGCCTTCCTGGATGCCGATCTCACCGCCGAGGGGAACCGACAATGACACAGGCCATGAGCACCCATCTCGGGGAAGCGCTCGGGACGGACTTCTTCGCTGTACGCGAGCAGTTCACCGACGAGCAGTGGTCGCACTTCATCACCGTCCGGAAGTTCATCGACGAGGAGGTGGTGCCGGTCATCGGCGGGTACTGGGA
Source organism: Streptosporangiaceae bacterium (assembly GCA_052143655.1). GTDB lineage: Bacteria > Actinomycetota > Actinomycetes > Streptosporangiales > Streptosporangiaceae > CAVSUR01. Next base: position 9,764 of record JBKQSL010000529.1, read on the forward strand.
GCGGGCGGAGATTCCGTGGCCGCTGGTCCGGCGGCTGCCCGAGCTGGGCATCGTCGGGGAGGACATCCAGGGCTACGGGTGCGCCGGGATGAGCCCGATGGCGTGCGGGCTGGTCACGATGGAGCTGCACCGCGGCGACGGGAGCCTGGGCGTGGTCCTCGGCGTGCACGCGGGCCTGGCCATGACCTCGATCGCGATGTGCGGCTCGGAGGAGCAGAAGGCCCGCTGGCTGCCTGACATGGCGCGGATGAACAAGCTCGGCGCGTTCGCGCTCACCGAGCCCGACCACGGATCGGACTCGGTCGCCCTGGAGACCACGGCCCGCCGCGACGGCGACGGCTGGGTGCTCAACGGCGCCAAGCGGTGGATCGGCCTGGGAACCGTCGCCGACCTGATCGTGGTCTGGGCCCGCAATGCCGAGGACGGCCAGGTCAACGCGTTCGTGGTGGAGAAGGGATCACCCGGGTACCAGGCGCAGGTCATCGACGGGAAGGTGTCGCTGCGCTCGGTGTGGCAGGCCGACATCACGCTGGACAACGTACGGGTGCCGGCCGGGAACCGGCTGCCCGGCGCGCGCTCGTTCTCCGACACCAGCCGGGTCCTGGCCACCACCCGCAGCACCTGCGCCTGGGCGGCGCTGGGCCACGCCACCTCGGCTTACGAGACGGCGCTGCGGTACTCGCTCGACCGGCGGCAGTTCGGCAAGCCGCTGGCCAGCTTCCAGATCATCCAGCAACGGCTGGTGACGATGCTCGCCGACCTGACCGCGATGCAGCTGTACTGCCTGCAGATCGGGCACCTCGCCGAGGCCGGCCGGCTGACCCCCACCGTGGCCGGGCTGGCCAAGATGCACAACACCCGCAAGGCCCGCGCGATCGCCGCCGACGCGCGCGACATGCTCGGCGGCAACGGGATCCTGCTCGACTACCAGGTCATGCGGCATATGGCCGACCTGGAGGCGATCCACACCTTCGAGGGCACCGAGACCATGCAGACCCTGATCGTCGGGCGCGACATCACCGGCATCGGCGCCTTCGCGTAGGAAATGCTGATCGTCATGGGCTCCTGGACGCCAACCTAGGCTGCGACGATCTCGACGAGCTTGTCGACGCCGAGGAAATCGTCGGGGTTGCGGGTGTACGGGCGCGCGAGTGCGCATGAGCGGCCACTTCGATGCTGTCTTACCCTGCCGCGCTGCCGTTGTCGCGCCAGATCCTGAACTATACCGCCGGGCTGATCCGCGCTCACCGCACGCAGATCGGCTCACTATGGCGTGCCTACCGGCCAGCCGGAATAGCGCGGACCAGCCCGGTCGGCACGCCTTGTTCGACCGGGCCGCGATGACGCTGTGTTCAGCTGGCGCACCGGTCCTAGGCCGCGCGATACCGTTACGCCGTGACTGTAGTCACCGGTTGGCGGCTGACCGCCGGAACAGCACCGGGCGCACCAGCCCGCCCCAGCGATGCATGAGCCTGGGCCCGAGCGGAACGCCGACCAGTTTCGGCGCGTAGTGCAGGAAAGCAAACCCCAGCCGGTAGGCGAGTATCCCGTCGGTGGGGAGCTGATCACCTGCCACGGCGCCCGGCCGGGGAAGGTCGTGGTACGGCGCGGTCCGCAGCGGCTTCTCGGCGGATGCCAGGTACCTGACCTGAAGGTCGTCACAGGCCGGGACCGCGGACGGGCGGCGAGCCGAGTTGGTGGCGAAGACGACCACGCGCACCGACGGCACCGTCCTGACACCGCCGAGGATGCGCGCTATGCCCTGGTCAAGAGATTCCTGACTGCCGTGCCAGGGCGCGACCAGCGGTTCCACGTCGAAGATCAGAGTCCTGACCGACAGCTCCCTGGCCTCGGCGAACAGGTCAGCTAGCCCGGTAACGCGTACATAGTTGTTTGTCACCGGATCCCGCCTTTCGGCCGGAACACCTGCCGCGGAACCGGCAATCCCGGGATGGTGACGCGAGCAAGCCGGGTGATCACCCGGCCAGCACTCATGAATCCGGGTGGGGTAGATATTGGCTGACAGGGTTGCCGCGCTCATCTACTGGCTCAGCCGCAGGCGCCGGGGATTCGTGGGGCTCGTCCGGAGCCGTGGCCTGCCAGACCTCCTTGACCAGCACCTGCAGCGCCCCGGCCGTCGGGATAGCCAGCAGTGCCGCGACGAATCCGACGAATATGCCGCCGGTCAGGGTGCCGAGCGAGGCCCCGACCAGCACCGCGATGAACACGAGCAGCGGGCTGATTCGCACCGTCTTGCTCATGACCACCGGATTCAGGACGTGGTTCTCGATCTGGGTATAGACGGCGAAGACGACCGCAGTGACGATGCCGGCGGTGAGGCCCTGGGCGATGAACGCGAACAGGACGGTGGGGATGCCGGCCAGGGCCCCGCCGATCATCGGCAGGAAGTCCACCAGGGCCACCCACAGGCCCCACAGCAACGGGAACGGCACGCCGAGGATCAGCAGCGTCACGAACACCACCGTTCCGGCGCTGAGCGAGGACAGGAGGTTACCGAACATGTACCCGGTGACCTTCTGGCTGACGTCGCCCGCTACCCGGGTGACCGTGGCCTGGTGGCCCGGGGTCATCTGGCCGAGCGTCCAGTTCCAAATCTTCGGGCCCTCGAGGAGCAGGAGCAGGACCAGGACGAAGAGCGCGAACAGCTCGATGATCATCGAAATCGCGCCCTTGCCGACGGTCAGGGCCGGCTTGCTGAGCGACTGGGCGTAGCCGACCAGCTTGGGCGTGTTCCGCTGCGCCCAGATGCGGATGTGGTACCTGGCCACGAGGTGGCCGATCCAGCCCCTGCCGTGCTGCGTGCTGGCGACGTAGCTGGGCAGCCGGTCCGCCAGGTGGGTGATCCCGTTGACCAGCGGTACGCCGAACGCCGCGGCCAGGCCGATGAAAACCAGCGCGGCCAAGAGCGTGACGATCGTGACGGCGAGACCCCGGCGCGGGATCCGCCGTTGCACTCTAGCCACGGCCGGGTTGAGCAGCGTCGCGA
>JBKQSL010000530.1:0-5771 GCA_052143655.1 Streptosporangiaceae bacterium
TCGCCGGGCCGGGCCGGGCGGCCGCCCTCGTTGGAGACGAACGCGTCGTTGCCGACCAGGACCACCTGCCGCGGCGCGTTGCCGACCTTGATGGTCTGGACCAGCTGGTTGGTCGCGGTGTTGATGACGCCGAGCTGGTTCACCCCGTTGAGCGCGACATACAGGGTCGACCCGTCCGGGCTCAGGGCCATGCCCGAGGGCAGGTCCGGCGCGATCGTCGTGCCGCCGTTGAGGTTGGTGGTCTCCTCGGTCAGCGGGATGACCACCGGGCTGGAGACCGTGCCGTCCGCGGCCACGCTGAAGTGCACCAGGTCGGAGGTCTGCGGCAGCCACAGGCTGGTGCCGTCGGCCGACCACAGCGGGCCGTCGGCGGCCACGGTGCCGTCACCGATGATCTTGTCGCTGCCGACGCCGGTGCCGATCTGCTGGACGATCTTGCCGGTCTGCAGGTCGATGATGGTCAGGAACCCGGTGAATTCATTCCAGCTCAGCGCGGCCAGGTACTGCCCGTTCGGGCTGATGGACGACGACAGCAGGCGGCCGTCGTCGACCAGCAGGCGGGTGCCGATCGGCTTGACCCGCTGGTTGCTGGCGAGCAGGATCCCTTCGGCGTTGCTGGTGCCGACCTGGCTGTCACCCCAGCCGCCGGAGCCGGCGGACAGGCCGGCGGCCGCCGCGGCGGAGCCGAGGGCGCCGACTATCGCAAGTGCGGTAACTCCGCTGGTCACGACACGGAGGACGCGGTGATGCTCATGGCGCCACCGTGCGGACAACAGATGTCGCATTCAGGCCTCCCATTTACCATTTCCTAGCGTTATGCCGCGACGAGGCTACGGGTCGGCGATAACGCGGCAGGAGACGGAAGGTGAACAGCGGCCAGCGGTTGAGAGGGAATTGAGAGCGCACGTTTGCCCGGACTTAGCCCGGTACGCTTTCAGCCGCTCGTGGTGTCGAAGCAGGCGTCGATCAGGAACAGCGGATTGTTCACCTGCTGGTAATGCGGCCCGGTAATAGTCGGCGAGCCATTGAGGGTGGCCGGCCCGTCGCCGTCGGCGGCGTAGCAGCCGTCGGTCTGCACGTCGACGTTGTACTTGGCGATCACCGGGTAGCCCGGGCCCGCGACCAGGTAGGTGACCTCGCACAGCCAGGTGCCCGAGCCGTCCTGGGGCACGGTGAGCGTGCCGTTCTTCTGGCAGCTGGCCCGGCTGTGCAGGCTCGCCGCCGCGGGGCGCGGGTTGCCCTGCTCGACCTGGTCGAGAACGTACAGGTTGGCGAACGCCCGGCTAATGGACGCTGACAGCGGCGGGGCGGTGATGCCGGTCCCGCCGCAGCCGGAGACGGTCAGCGCCAGCGCGGGGACGGCCAGCGCGGCGGCCAGCGCCGCCCGGCGGCGGGCTGGCCGGACGCCCCGGCGGCTCAGCCTGCACAGCCTGCTCAGCCCGGTCCGGCAGATCGTCTGGCGTACCGCGCGCATCAGGCCGCTCCCCCGATCGTCCGCCGCCGGAACACCAGCCACGACAGCGCGCCGCAGGCCGCGAACCAGGCCGCGCAGGTGATGAGACCTTCCCGGAACGGGCCGTAGAAGGCCGGCTGCACCCAGAACCCGTGCCAGGCCATGAACGGCGTGGACAGCAGCGCCGCCTGGCCCCAGGCCGGCAGGTTGACCAGCGTCACGATCTGCAGCAGCAGCGCGATCAGCACCGGGCCGCCGATGCCCACGACGCTGCTGCGGCTGACCACCGACAGCAGCACCGCGAGCGCGGTCCAGGCCAGCACGGGCGGCAGTTCCGAGGCCCAGCTGGCGATGACCAGCTCGGCAGCGTGCCCGGCCGGCACCAGCTGGCCGCCGAGCCCGACCACCGGCTGGGTCCCGGCCAGCAGGCCGGCCAGCAGGCCGGTGACGGTCAGCAGCACCATGGCGGCCGTCCCGAACGTCAGCGCGGCCAGGAACTTGCCGGCGAACAGCTGGCCGCGGCTGCGCGACCGGGTCAGGATCGTCTTCCAGGTGCCGAAGTGGTCCTCGGCGGAGAAGATGTCCCCGGCCACCACGGCGGCGAGCACCGGGAGCACCCACTGGCCGCCGAAGCCCAGGACCACCATCGGGATCGCGAACCCGGACGTGTGCACCCACTGCCCGAACGGCGTGTCACCCGGGGTCGAGCTCTGCAGGTTCAGCCCGGCGACGGCCAGGAACGGGATCGTCAGGCAGAGCAGGGCGATCAGCCGCACCCGCAGAAGCCCGGACAGCTTGGCCATCTCGGTGCGCCACACGACGAGCGTGCCGCCCCGGCGGCCGGCGACGGCGGCGGGCTCGGCGAACGCCGGCCAGCCGTCGGCGGCAAGGGTCATCGGTCCTCCTGGTCCGCGGCAGGGCCGTCCTGCCCGCCGGGCGCGACGGTATCCAGGGGATCCCCGGTCGCCCCGGGATCCCCGGTGAGCTGGAAGAACAGCGATTCCAGCGGGGTGACGTCCAGTTCCAGGCCGCGCACGGCGACGCCGTCCCGGCCCAGGCGCAGCACGTAATCGTCGAGCCGGCCCTGGCGGGCGTAGACGACCAGGCCGCCGTCGTCCTGACTGGTGGCCTTGACCCCGGTGAGATGGCGGGCGACCTCCAGGGCGGCCTGGTCGTCGCTGCTGCGCAGCCGCCAGACCGGGTCCGGCGCGTCGCCGCGCATCACGTCCAGCTGCCCCGCGTACGCGACCCGGCCCCGGTGCAGCACCGTGACGCTGTCGCACAGTTCCTCGACCTGGGTCATGTTGTGGCTGCTCAGGATCACGGTCACGCCGTCGTGCGCCAGCCTGCGCACGGCCGTGCGCAGGTCCCGGATACCCGCCGGGTCCATGCCGTTGGCCGGCTCGTCCAGGATCAGCAGCCGTGGCCGCCGCAGCATGGCCGCGGCCAGGCCGAGCCGCTGGCGCATGCCGAGCGAGTAGCCGCGCACCTTCTGGCGCCGGGCGCCGGCCAGCCCGACGCGCTCCAGCGCCGGGCCGATGAGCCCGGCCGCGTCACCGCCGTCCAGCCGGGCCAGGACGGCCAGGTTCTGCCGCCCGGTCAGGTAGGGATAAAAGCGCGGCGTCTCCACGAACCCGCCGACGCCGTCCAGCCAGCCCGACCCGGATTCCGCCCGGGTGCGGCCGAACAGCCGCAGCGTGCCCTCGTCCGGCAGGACCAGCCCGAACAGCGCCGACAGCAGGGTAGTCTTGCCCGCGCCGTTCGGCCCGAGCAGGCCGTGCACCACGCCGGGGCTGACGGTGAAGTCCACCGCGTCCAGTGCGGTCGTCTCGCCGAACCATTTGGTCAGCCCGCGCGCCTCGACGACTGACTCCAATGCGGTCACGGCGATGACCGTACGGGCGCGGGCTAACTGCCCGGCAAACGCCGCGCATACGGCAAATGAATGCGCACCGGAAAAATGCCGCCCGGCCGTCATCACTCGACTTTCTCACTTATGCGGCTGGGGTTTCCCAGGCCAGGCGGATGGCGCTGATTTCTGCGGGGGTCAGCTGGCCGGGGCGAGGCAGCAGAAATCTCACAGCGATCAGGACGCGCCTGAGCTTGGCGGTCATGTCGGCGGTCGATGGCTCGGCCCTGGTGACATACCAGGGGGCGCGGGCCCGGTGCTCATCGACATCGTCGGGGTCATGGCTGGCGGTGGCGTACCAGATGATAGCCAGGGACTGGCAGGCCAGGGTGAACGGGATGGTGACGCGGACCGCGCGGGCGGTGCGGTTGCGGGCCTGCCCAGCGCCGAAAAGCTGCTTCGCGTCCTCAATGGCCTGCACGGCAGCGGTTTTCCGGTAGCGGGTCACGGTGACCGGCCTCGTGCCCCTGTCCGTCCTGCTCGCGGCCGCCGAGGAATACCACCGCCGCCGCGCGTCATAATCCCCGGCCGGACCCGTCAGGAGCGGCACGCCGGGCAACCAGAACGATCTTGCTTGGTTGCTCGGTGTCAGATACGCACCCGCGACGGCCGGGTCGCCGACGTGACGCTGGCCAGCGGCGAGGAGATCGACGCAGCCATCGTAATCACGACCGCGCACCCGCAGATCTCGTTCCTGCGGCTGCTCGATCCGGCGGTGCTGCCGCCCGACTTCATCGCCGGGATCCGCGGCTGGCAGACCCGCAGCGGCACCGTGAAGATCAACCTGGCGCTGGACCGGCTGCCGGTGTTCGCCTCGCACCCGCAGATCGACCCGCAGGTGCACGGCGGGACGATCGTGCTGGCCGAGAGCCTGGATGATGTCGAGACCGCGTTCCGGGATGCGGTGTCGGGGCACCCGTGGGCGAAGCCGTTCGCCGATATCTGCATCCCGAGCGTGTTCGACGACTCGCTCGCCCCGCCGGGTCAGCACGTCATGTCGATGTTCACCCAGTGGGTCCCGCACACCTACGCCGGCCAGCAGGACGACGATCGGCGGGCTGTACCAGGCCGGGTCGTCGACGCACGGCGGCGGCGGGGTGACCGGGATCCCGGGCCGCAACGTCGTGCACCAGATCCGCGCCGACCAGCGGGCTGCCGCTGGCGCGAGCGGGCCGTCCAGGCCGGCGCGCGGGCCAGGGTGACCGCGGGCCAGGCCCGGCAGGCCGTGACCGGCCGACGCCCCGCCTGACCACGGCCCGGTCTTCGGCTCGCCTGGCCACGGGCCGCCGCCGGCCCGGCTTACCGCGCGACCGGCCGCGACCTGCCTGGCTGCGCGGGCCGGCCGCCGGCCCGATGAGCCGTGCAGGCTGCTTGACATGCTCGCGGCCGGCCGGGAACGCTGAGGATCGTATCTGCTGGGCCGGCGACGGAGATGGCCGGGCACTTTCCGGACCGGTAATTGTGGGGGCGGCTGCCGGAGCTCGGCGGGCATACGGGGAATGGGGCGCGGAGACTGGGGCGCACGACAGATCGGCGCACGACAAAGGAGTGACGATGTGCCGCTGGCTGGCTTACGCGGGCGGGCCGATCCGGCTGACCGACGTGCTCTACACGCCCGTGCACTCGCTGATCGACCAGAGCCTGCACTCGCGGCTCGGCGCGGAGACGACCAACGGGGACGGGTTCGGCATCGGCTGGTACGACGGCACGCCGGCCCCCGGCGTGTTCCGCAGCGTCGAGCCCGCCTGGAACGACGCGAACCTGCGCGAGCTGGCCGCCCACGTGACCTCGCCGCTGTTCTTCGCGCACATCCGAGCGGCGATCGGGTCACAGGTCCAGCAGTCGAACTGCCATCCGTTCCGCCATGACGGCTGGCTGTGGATGCACAACGGGCTGATCAGGGAGTTCGCCACCGTCAAGCGCGACCTGGTGCTGGCGGTGGACGAGTCGCTGTATCCGCAGATCACCGGCCAGACCGACAGCGAGGTGCTGTTCTACCTGGCGCTGACGTTCGGCCTGGCGCAGGACCCGCCGGGCGGTGTCGCGCGGGCCATCGGCTTTGCCGAGGAGTGCGGGCACCGGCACGGCGTCAGGTATCCGTTCCAGGGCACGATCGCCGTCTCCGATGGCCGGCAGGTGTGGGGGTTCCGCTACTCCAGCGAGGGCCAGTCCCGGTCGCTGTTCGTCACCCGCGACGTCGCGGGGCTACGTCGGCTGCACCCCGAACGGAAGATCCTGCAGCAGGTGCCCGACGATGCCCGGCTGGTGGTCTCCGAGCCGATCGGCGACCTGCCCGGTGCCTGGGAGGAGCTGCCGGAGGCAAGCTACGCCGTCGCCGGCCACGGTCATCACGAGCTGCTGCCCTTCACGGTCCAGCCTCCGGCCCGGGCCCGCTAGCCGCCCGGGCTG
>JBKQSL010000531.1:0-12519 GCA_052143655.1 Streptosporangiaceae bacterium
GCGATCAGATGGACTTAGCTGCCGATAGCGATGGCAAGGGGAGCGGAGATGCCGACTAACTCAGTTGACGCGCTGGTCATTTTCGGCGCGACCGGAGACCTGGCCAAGCTGGAGACCTTCCCGGCGCTGGTCGGGCTGGTACAGCGCGGCATGCTCAACGTGCCCGTCATCGGCGTGGCCAAGAGCGGCTGGGGGCTGGAGCAGTTCCGCGACTACGCCGTCGCGTCGCTGAAGCTGAACAACATGGACCCGGCCAGCCCGGCTGCTGCCAAGATGCTCGGCCTGCTGCGCTACGTCGACGGGGACCTCGGCGACGAGGCCACCTACCGGGCGATGTCGGATGCCATCGGCTCCGGCACCCGGGTGCTGTTTTACCTGGAGGTCCCGCCCGTGTTGTTCGGGCGCATCGCCGAGGGGATCGCATCGGCCGGGCGGACCGCGGGTGCCCGGGTGATGGTGGAGAAGCCCTTCGGCGCCGACCTGGCCAGTTCGCGGCAGCTCAATGCCACGATGCACAAGTACTTTCCGGAGGAGGCAATCTTCCGGGTCGACGACTGGCTCGCCTTTGACCCGGTGGAGAATGTGCTCTTCGTGCGGTTCGCCAACTCGATGGTCGAGCCGCTGCTCAACCGGACCTACGTGGACCGGATCCAGATCACCATGGCGGAGGCGTTCGACGTTTCCGACCGCGGCAGGTTCTACGACCGGACCGGCGCCATCCGGGACGTGGTCCAGAACCACATGCTCCAGGTCCTGGCCACCGTGCTGGCCGACCCGCCGGACAGGCCGGGCCTGGCGGACTGGCGGGACGCCAAATCGCGGGTAGTGGCCGCGCTGCGGCCGCTGACCGCCAAGGACACGGTGCGCGGCCAGTACGACGGGTACCTCCAGGTCGACGGCGTCGACCCGAAATCGACCACGGAGACCTTCGTCGCGGTCCGGCTGGCCGCCGACACCTGGCGGTGGGAGGGCGTGCCGATCCTGATCCGGGCCGGCAAGTGCATGCCGGTCACGGCGACCGAGGTCGACATCCGCTTCAAGCGGCCGCCGCATGACGTGTTCGGGATCGAGCCGTTCGCGGTCCGCAATTCGCTGCGGTTCCGGATCTGGCCGGAAACCGCCGTCGGCCTGGACCTGGCCGGGAAGAAGCCCGGCGCCGGACTGGAGCCGCTGCTGGAAAGCCTGACGTTCGCAGGCCAGCCGGGGTCGGACATGCGGCCGTACGACCGGCTGATCGGCGCGGCTCTGGACGCAGACCGCTGGCTGTTCGCCCGGCAGGACACCGTCGAGGCCGCATGGCAGATCGTCGACCCGGTACTGGGCGATGCGGTGCCTGTGCATCCCTATGCCCGGGGCAGCTGGGGACCTGGCGAAGCCAGCAGGCTGCTGGCCGGCCGGGACACCTGGCACGACCCGGTCGGCTGAGCGGCCGGCTGGAGCATGCGATGACAGGCCAGTCGGGACAGCGCCGCGTCGTGATCGTGGGCGGCGGCTTCGCCGGGCTGTTCGCCGCCCGGGCACTGCGGCGTGCGCCAGTCCAGGTGACGCTCATCGACCGCGCTGAGCATCACCTGTTCCAGCCGTTGCTCTACCAATGCGCTACCGGCATCCTGTCCGAGGGGAAGATCGCCACCCCGCTGCGCGATCTGCTCAAGCGTCATCGCAATGTCGACTTCGTGATGGCCGAGGTGACGGGCATCGACGCGGCTGGGCGGCGGGTGCTGGCGCGGCGCCCGATGGGCGAGCCGATCGAGTTCGGTTACGACTACCTCATCCTCGCCGCGGGGGTCCGGCAGTCCTATTTCGGGCACGACGACTATGCGCGTTTCGCGCCCGGGATGAAATCGGTCGAGGACGCCCTGAAAATCCGGCGGCGGGTTTTCGGCGCATTCGAGATGGCCGAGTCCGCCGACGACCCGGCGGAACGCCAGCGCTGGCTCACCTTTGCCCTCGTGGGGGCTGGACCAACGGGAGTCGAACTGGCCGGGCAGATCCGGGAGGTCGCCACCAAGACGCTGCACAGGGAGTACCGGCACATTAAGCCCGAGGAAGCCCGGGTCATGCTGTTCGACGGCGGGAGCGCCCCGCTGGCCATGTTCGGCCCGAAGCTTTCCGCGCTGGCCGCCCGTGACCTGGGCAAACTCGGGGTCGAATTGCACATGGGCGCCGTGGTGACGCAAGCGGACCTGCAGGGCCTGCAGGTCCGCGACCACGACGGCGTGCTCACCAGGCATGAGGTGGGCACCATCTTGTGGACCGCGGGCGTCGAGGCTCCGCCGCTCGCCACGGCGGTGGCGAATGCCACGGGAGCGGAGCAGGACCGGGCGGGCCGCATCCTGTGCGGCAAGGATCTCAGCGTCCCTGGCCATCCCGAGATCATGGTGACCGGGGACCTGATGTGCCTGGACAAGCTGCCGGGGGTCGCCGAGGTCGCCATGCAGACCGGGCTTTACGCCGGGCGGCGCATCCGCCACGAGGCCCGCGGCGAGTCCTATGACAAGCCGTTCCGTTACCACGATCTGGGCTCCGCCGCCTACATCTCCCGCGGGCGCGCGGTCGTCTCGGTCTCCAAGCTGCACTTCGGCGGCTTTCTCGGCTGGTGGGTCTGGCTGTTCATCCACATCGGCTTCCTCACCGGCTATCGCAATCGCTTCGGAGCTGTGCTGAGCTGGTGGTTCGCATTTACCCGTGACCTGCGCCGGGAACGGACCTTCACCGTCGAAGACCTGCCGGTCCTGCGGGACGTCTACGAGCTGCCCCCGACCCCGGGCGCGGGCCAGCAGGACCGGGCAGCCGAGGCGCCCCGGACACCGGCCGAGTAGGCGCGCCAGATGAGCGCGACCGGCCGGGGACCGGTTGACCCGCGGCTGCTGCGCTGTGCCGGGGCCGCCCGCGGCTACCTGCTCGTCACCGTCGTCTTCGGGCTCCTCGGAACGCTGCTGATCCTGGCCCAGGCCGGCCTGCTCGCCCGGCTGCTCGCCGCCGCGGCGCGCGGCAGCATCGCGGCGGCGCTGGGCGGCACCCTCGCGATGCTGCTGGCCGTGGTGGCCGCGCGGGCGGCGCTGAGCTACGGCGGGGAGGCGGCCGCGCTGCGCGCGGCCGCCTCCGTCACATCGCAGCTGCGCTGCGCGGTCACGGCCCGCTCGCTGCGCCTTGGCCCGGTGTGGCTCGCCCGGCAGCGGGCCGGCCAGATCGCCACGCTGGCCACCAGCGGCCTGGACAGCCTGGATGCCTATTTCGCCCGCTACCTGCCGCAGCTGGTCCTGGCGGTCGTGGTGCCGATCGCGGTACTGATCCGGGTGGCGGTCGCGGACTGGATCTCAGCGGTGGTCATCGCCGTGACGCTGCCGCTGATCCCGGTGTTCGCGGTGCTGGTGGGCTGGCACACCAAGGCACAGACACGGCGGCAGTGGCGGCTGCTGGCCACCCTGGGCGGGCATTTCCTCGACGTGGTGGAGGGCCTGCCCACGCTCAAGGTGTTCGGCCGCGCCCGGGCCCAGGAAGACGTGATCGCGAAGGTCACTGACGACTACCGGTCCGCGACCATGTCCACCCTGCGGGTGGCCTTCCTGTCCGCGCTGGTGCTGGAGCTGGCCGCCGCGGTCGCCACCGCCCTTGTCGCAGTCGAGGTCGGGCTGCGGCTGCTGTACGGGCATCTGGGGTATGAGACGGCGCTGCTGGTCCTGCTGCTGACACCGGAGGCCTTCCTGCCGCTGCGCGCGGTCGGCGCCCAGTTCCACGCAAGCATGGCGGGCGCCGCCGCGGCGGCGAGCGCCTTCGAGATCCTCGACACCCCGGTGCCGGATGAGCCGCCCGCGGTTCCCCGCCGGTCCCGGGGCGGCGCCGGCGCCGACCTGCGGGCCGGCGAGATCAGGCTCGACGGCGTCACCGCTGGCTATCCCGGCCGGCCGGGCCCGGCTCTGGACGGGGTCAGCCTAACGATCGCGCCGGGGGAGCGGATCGTGCTCACCGGGCCCAGCGGCGCGGGCAAGAGCACGCTGCTCGCGCTGCTGCTGCGCTTCATCGCGCCGACCGCCGGGACCATCACGGTCAGCGGCCCCGGCGGCAGCGCTGACCTGGCCGCTATCGACCCGGAACAGTGGCGCGGGCAGATCGCCTGGGTGCCGCAGCAGCCCTACCTGTTCAGCGGCAGCGTGGCCGCTAACATCGCCCTCGGCCAGCCCGGCCCGAGCCATGGTGCCATCCGCCGGGCGGCCCGGCTGGCCGGGGCCGCCGGTTTCATCGAGGCCCTGCCGTCCGGGTATGAGACCCCGCTGGGAGAACGCGGGCTGCGGCTGTCGGCCGGCCAGCGCCAGCGGATCGCCCTGGCCCGTGCGTTCCTGCGGGATGCGCCATTGCTGCTGCTGGACGAGCCCACCGCTCACCTGGACCCGGCCAGTGCCCGGGTCATCGGCACCGCCCTGGATACCGAGCTGGCCGGCCGCACCGTGGTCCTGGTCAGCCATGGCCGGGGCTGGTCCGGCGGTGGCTGCCGGGTCGTCAGCCTGGATCACGGGAAGCTGGTGCCCGTGGCCGGCCCGCCGTGGCCGGCCAGGCCGGCTGCGGCGGTGACCCGGTGAGCGCCGAGCCCGTGCGCGCGGGCGATGCCGGGCCCGGTCCCGCGCGGCTGCACGGGAGCAGGCCCGGGCGCGCGTCAGCGCACCGGGCCGCCGGGAACCGGCCGCTGCTGCGGCTGCTGCGGCTGGCCCGTCCGCTGCGCGGCACGCTGGTGCTGTCGGTCCTGGCCGGTGCGGCCGCCACCGGCTGCGGCGTGGCACTGCTGGCCACGTCCGGCTTCATGCTGGCCCGCGCGTCCGAGCATCCGAGCATCCTGGCGATCTCGGTGGCGGTCGTGGCAGTCCGCGCGTTCAGCGTCGGCCGCGGGGTCTCCCGTTACCTTGAGCGGCTGACCTCGCATGACGTCGCGTTCAGGGTGCTGGCTGACATCCGGGTGACGATCTACCGGCGGCTGGAGCGGCTCGCGCCGGCCGGGCTGGCCGCCTTCCGCTCCGGCGACCTGCTCGCCGCGCTGATCAGTGACGTGGACGCCACCCAGGACCTGTTTATCCGCGGCATCGGGCCGCCGCTGGCCGCCGCCCTGGTTGGTGCCGGCGCGGTGACTGTGTGCCTGCTGATCCTCGCGCCAGCCGGCGGCGTGCTGGCCGCGGGGCTGCTGGCCGCCGGAGTGGTGGCGCCGGTGCTCGCGGTCACCGCCGCGCGCCGGGCGGCCCGGCAGACCGCGCCCGCTCGCGGCGAGCTCGCCGCGGCCGTCACCGACATGCTGTCCGGGGCGGCCGATCTGCACGCGTTCGGCGCGCAGGACACTGCCGTCGCCGCTGTCGAACAGGCGGACGGGAAGCTCACGGCGCTGGCCCGGCGCTCCGCCGCGGCGATGGGCGCGGGCGCCGGGCTGGCCACCGCCCTCACCGGTCTCACGCTGTGGGCCGTGCTCGTGCTGGGCGTGGCCGCCGTCGGGCACGGCACCCTGACCAGGGTGCCGCTGGCCGTGCTGACCCTGACGGCGCTGGCCTCCTTCGAGGCAGTGACCGTCATGCCCGCGGCCGCGCTGCAGCTCGGCGCGGCCCGCGCCTCGGCCAGTCGCATCGGCGCGATCCTGGACGCACCGGAGCCGGTCGCCGATCCCGCGCTGCCGCGGCCGCTGCCCGCCGGGGCAGCGCATCTACAGCTGCGCGGCGTGCAGGTCCGGTATGAGCAGGCAGGACCGCTCGCGCTGGACGGACTCGATCTTGACCTGACGGCGGGGCGGCGGGTCGCGCTCATCGGCCCGAGCGGGGCCGGCAAGTCCACTGCGGCGGCGGTGCTGCTGCGCTTCTGCGAGCCGGCCGGCGGCACCGTCACCCTGAACGGCGTCGACCTGGCCAGCTATGCGGCCGACGAGGTCCGGACACTGATCGGCGGCTGCCCCCAGGACCCGCATATCTTCGACGCCAGCATCCGCGACAACGTGCGCCTGGCCCGGCCGGGCGCCAGCGACGACGAGCTGGCCGCCGCCGCGGCACGGGCCCGGCTGCTGCCCTGGATTCAGTCCCTGCCGCAGCGCTGGGACACCCCAGTCGGCGTGCACGGGGTGGCCATGTCCGGCGGCGAACGGCAGCGGCTGGCCCTGGCCAGGGCGCTGCTCGCCGACCCCGCCGTGCTGATCCTCGACGAGCCGACCGCCCACCTGGATCCGCAGGCGCATGCTGCCCTGACCGCCGACCTGCTCGCCCTGACCGTCGGCCGCGCCACCTTGCTCATCACCCACGAGCTGGACGGGCTCGACCAGGTCGACGAGATCGTGGTTCTGGATCACGGGAAGGTCGTGCAGCGCGGCACGCATGAGCAGCTGATGCGCTCCGGCGGGCCGTACCGGCAGCTGCGCGAAGCGCCGTCGTTCTGGCCCGCGCCAGCCGATCTGCCGGGTGGCTGCTGAGGTCGGGCTCAGCCCCGTCGCCATCGCCCGCACGCCGTAGCCGCGCCGCGGCCCGGTCAGCGGCCGCGGCGGCTATCCGGCCGCGGCGGCCGCTGACGCCTTCCGCCGGCTGACATAGTCGCGGGCGCGCGCGACGAAGATCTGGTGCAGGTCCCGCACGGCGCGGGTGGTGCGCAGCGACCTGGCCCGCTGCATGACCAGATCGACCCGCGTGTCGTCGCCGGCGATGGGCCGCCAGGTAATGATGCCGCGCTGCTCCAGCGGGTCGCCGATGACGCTGAAATCCGGGAGCACGGTGATGCCGAGCCCCTCGGCCACCATCAGCTTGCCCATCTCCGCGCCCTCGGCCGAGCAGGAAAACCCCGGCAGCTGGCCCTGCATCAGCCGGTGAATGAAGCGGTGCATCAGGTACCCCGAGCGCATCGCGATCAGCGGCTCGGTGTGCAGGTCGCCGACCCGCACCGCGGGCAGCGTGGCCAGGGCGCTGTCCGGGCGCATGCAGACGACCGGCCGGCCGTGCAGCAGCGCCGTAGTCTCCAGCTCGGGCGGCATGTCGTCGCCCGCCAGGTAGTTGACCAGCCCCAGATCCAGGCTCCCGGCCAGGATCGCCCGGTGGATCTCGTCCCGCTGCGCGCCGATGATTTCCACCTGGGTCGCGTCGTGGGTCTCCCGGAACTGGCGGATCGCCGGGGTCAGCAGTGGCACCGTCGCCGCGTTGACGGTGCCGACCCGGATCGTGCGGACGCTGCGCTGCTGCGCCCCGGCGGCCTGGCGCAGCCGGTCGGCCGAGTCGAGCACGGTGCGGATGTGGGGCAGCAGCTCGCGGCCCGAATCGCTGACCGTGGCGCCGTGCCGCCCCCGCTCCAGCAGGTCGATGCCGAGCTCCCGCTCCAGGCTCTGCACGGATGCGCTCAGCGCCGGCTGGGAGATATGCAGCTCCTCCGCCGCGCGCCGGAACGAGCCGAGGCGGGCCACCTCGGCTAGGTACTCGAGCTGCTCGATGCGCACGGCGCACGTCCGCTCTTCTCCTGGGTCCGGTCGATAAAGATTATATTACCGATCAGATTGATAGGTTAAGCCTATCGGCCCCTCGGAACTTCTTATTGGACGCCCGGCCAGCCCGGCTCGCATCCTGAGTCGCGACGCACCGTACGCGAACCGGGAGGGTCAGCAGCCGATGGGGATCGTTCTGCACTGGTTCTTGCCGACCAACGGCGACTCGCGGACCGACCTGAGCCTGGGGAACGCGGTCGGCGCGGCCGGCAGCCGGGTCGTCGCGGGCGGGACCGAGCGGGCCCCGGACATCGGCTACATCGGGCAGATAGCCCGGTCGGCCGAGCAGCTCGGCTTCGCCGGCGCGCTGACCCCGACCAGCTCGTGGTGCGAGGACGCGTGGATCAGCGAGCCGCAGCAGCTCGGTGCCCGGGCCCAGCTGGTGCACGCGGCCATCGAGGTCGGCAGCTACCTGCTCAACCACGTCCCTCCCCCAAACCACGGACAGGTGTGACGATGACTGCTCTGCACCCGGCCGCCGCGGACCTCACGGCCGCGGACATTACCGCCGCGGAGTTCCGGCACGCCGTCGGCCACTTCGCCACCGGGGTCACGGTGGTGACCTCGGTGGCGGCCGGCGGCGAGCCGGTGGGCACCACCGCCAACGCGGTCAGTTCCCTTTCGCTGGACCCGCCGCTGGTGCTGGTCTGCTTCGACCAGGCCAGCCTCACGCTGGCGGCGATCCGCGAGCATGGCGCGTTCGCCGTCAACGTGCTGGCCGCGCCGCAGCGGCACTTGTCGGTGAACTTCGCCCGCAGGGGCTTCGCCGCCGCCTGGGAGGGCGTCCGGCACCGTCCTGGCCATACCGGCAGCCCGCGGCTCGACGGCGTGCTCGCCGCGCTGGAGTGCACGGTGGAGCACCGGTTCCCCGGCGGCGACCACGAGATCGTGATCGGCCGGGTCCGGGCGGCGGAGACGGCCGGCGGCGACGCCAAGCCGCTGCTGTTCTGGCGCGGCAGCTACGCCTCGCTCGCCGGCGACAGCGCCGCACGGCCCGGGCGGCTGGCGTCGTGAGCGCGCCGCGGATCGCGACCTCTGGTCGGAAATCCCCGGCCGCAGTCGCGCACGCACGGCCTGGCCGCCGCGCTCGCCCGGGAGGTCGCCCGGGTGCTCGGCGCCGGCGAAGTCACCCAGATCGACCTGGCGCTGTTCGGGCCGCGGGTACTCGACCCCGCTGATGCGCAGGTCACCGCGGCCGCGGAGGAGATACTCGGTGCCGACGTGCTCATCGTGGCCAGCCCGACCTACAAGGCCACCTACTCCGGGCTGCCTGCGGTTTGTGCTCGACCTCGCCCGCCGCGCCCGGGAAGACAGGCGTGTCCCCGCTGCAGGCCGCCCGCGACACCGGCCTTGGCCGGTTCGCCGGCTGGGCCGACCGCGAGCGGATCGTCGGCAACTTGCACCGCGCCTGCGCCGAGCTGGCCGGCGCCCCGCGCGGCGCGCCCATCGACGTCGCGGCCGTGCTCGCCGACATGGTCGCCTGCAACGGCGGTGCCCCCCCTCACCTGCCTGGCCTGAGCCGCCGCCCGGCCAGGCAGGCCAGCGTCACGCGGCGTACTTCTCGATCAGCTCCCCGACGTGCGGCAGCGAGGCCTGGACGTGCTTGGCGGCGCTGCCGCGGACGCTGCCGTAGGCCTTGATGAGGGCGGCCCGGCCGGATGCGGAGGCGCGGGCGTCGGTGACCGCGAGCAGGTCCTGGGCGGCCTGCTCGCCGTTCTTGGCCAGGTAGTCGCCGAACTGGCCGCCGCCGGAGGAGCTGAAGCCGGCCCAGTACGGCTCGAGCGCCCCGGCCAGGTCCGGCAGCAGCGATGCCACGAAGTGTCGGATGTGGCCCGCGGCGACGGCGTTGACCGTCTTATAGGCGAGCTTCACCGCGGTCCCGGAGATGCCTGACTTCTCCGAGACTTCCTGCTCGATCAGCGCGCAGCAGTCGTCGATCACCTGCGGCTTGGTGCCGGGTGCGAGCAGGATCTGCGTAAGCGTGGCTGCCATGGTTGCGTTGTTCTCCTTGAGGCCGAGGGGTGTCCGCGTATGCCGGGGGGCTTCCCGCGGGGATACGGGCGGGCGCACGCGGCAGTGCGCCGTCCGTCACTAGACGGCGAGCGGGCCGCGCAGGTTTACCGCCGGCCCGCGGTTCCCCGCCGGCTTTCCCGTCCCGGCCTAAGATGACCGCGTGACGCTGACGGTGCGGGCTCTTACTCCCGGCTGCTGGTCATCCCTGGAGGACCTGTTCGGCCGGTCGGGAGCGTCGAACGGCTGCTGGTGCATGTACTGGCGGCTCGGGCCGGACTACCACCGCAGGCCGCGGGACGAGAACAGGGCGGCGCTGGCGGCCCTGGTGGCGGACGGGCCGCCGCCCGGCCTGCTCGCCTTCGACGGCGGCCAGGCCGTCGGCTGGTGCCAGCTGACGCCGCGAGCCGCGCTGCCCTGGCTGGTCCGGGCCCGTGCCACCCGGTCTGCGGACGATGCGCCCGTCTGGGCGATCTCCTGCTTGTACGTCCGCCGGACCCACCGCCACCAGGGCGTCATGGCGGAGCTGATCGCCGCTGCCGTGACGGCGGCCAGGCAGGCCGGCGCCCCGGCCGTGCAGGCCTACCCGGTCGACACCGCCGTTCCTGGGCACACGTCGAACACCTTCACCGGCACGGCCGGGACCTTCCGGCGGGCCGGCTTCGCCACCGTGGCCTGGAACTCCCCGTCCCGCCCGGTCATGCGCCTCCCGCTGCAGTAACCGCCGCGCTGCGTCCTAGCTGCCGCCCTCGCGGGCGGCCGTGCCGTGTCCGGCTCAGCCGGCGTCCCGGGCCGGCCGCAATGCTGGCAGGATGTCCGACCATGAAGAGCCTGCGGGTGTCGCTGACCGCGCTGCTCGCCGAGGAGCTGCCCGCGGCGGTGCAGCTGCGCCGCCAGCTGCACCGCGACGCGGAGCTCTCCGGGGCCGAGGAAGGCACTGCCGCCGCCGTGGCGGCGGCGATGGGCACGGCCGGCAGCCCGGCGGTGGCCGGCACCGGGCGGCTGATCCGCATCGGCCCCCCGGCGGGCCCGTCGATCGCCGTCCGCGCCGAGCTCGACGCGCTGCCGATTCCCGAGCAGACCGGCGTGCCGTGGTCGTCAGCGTCCGGGACGATGCACGCCTGCGGGCACGACGTGCACCTGGCGGCGCTGACCGCGCTCGCGCGGGCGGCCCGCCGGGCCCGGCTGCCGGTGGCGCTGCTGGCCGTCCTCCAGCCGCGCGAGGAGACTGCCCCGTCCGGCGCGCTGGACCTGGCCGGATCGGCCGACCTCGCCGCGCATCAGCCCCAGGCCATCGTCGGCGTGCACCTGCAGCACCAGCTCCCGCCCGGGACCGTCGCGGCGGCCCCGGGCATCATCAACGCGGCGACCGACGACTTCGAGATAACCGTCGACGGCATGGGCGGCCACGCCGGGTACCCGCACCTGAGCGCCGATCCGATCCTGGCCCTGTGCCAGAGCGTCATCGCGCTCCAGCAGCTGGTCAGCCGGCGGATCGACCCCACCCACGCAGCCGTCGTCTCGGTCGGGACCCTGCAGGCGGGGCATGCCGCCAATGTCATCCCCGCCACGGCCGGCGCGCAGGGCACCCTGCGGACGCTCGACGAGCATGATCGCGGGCTGCTGCGCGCGGCCCTGCGGGACACCGTGGCACACGTCTGCCAGGCCTACGGCTGCGAGGGCACTGTGCGCATCTCATCGGCCGAGCCTGCGCTGGTGAACGACGACCGGCTCACCGCGGCCTGCCAGCCGCTGCTGCGGCAGGCAGGTTTCTCCGTCGATACCCAGTTCCGCTCCTGCGGCGCCGACGACTTCTCCTATTACTCCGGCGTCACGCCCGCCGTCATGCTCTTCGTGGGCAGCGGCACGGACGTCACCCTGCACCATCCGCGGTTCCTGCCCGGCGACGAGACCGTCGGCCAGGTCGCCGCCGCGATGCTCGCCGGGTACCTGGCCGCCCTGCAGGTCATGCCAGCCCGCTGAACCCGCCGGCCAGCCCGGCCGCCGCGAACAGCGCGATGCTGCGCAGCACAGTCATCGCCCGGCCCTGCGCTCGCTGCGTAATCGGCTGTTCCCGTGCCGCAGGGTCCGGGGCCGAAGCTGCTGGGCGCGCCGCCCTAGCTGTGCGCGCGGCAGCCGGTGTAGGGCACCTGGCCCAGATCGGGGAAGCCGGCGAAGTACATGGACGTCGTCTTCCCGGCGGCCGCGTACTTGATCACGAACAGCACCGGGAACGGAGCCGGGCACCGGACCTTGACCGCGAAGGTCATCGTCAGCCAGGCGCTCGCGCCGCTGGCGACCGTCGACAGCGGCAGCCCGCCCGGCACCGCCAGCGAGCCGCAGGTGGCCAGCTCGCTGCCGATCTGCCGCAGGCCGCCCTCCGGCAGCGCGGACCTGATCTGGCTCACGGTGATCGTGCTGCCCGACCGGTTGTCGATCTCGATTCCCAGCTGCAGCGTCCGGCCATGCTGAATGGCGCACCGGCTGCCGGTGAAGAAGATCTCCGCGGTCCGGTCCAGCGGGCCCGCTGCCGCTATCCGGGCCTCCGCCCCGGCAGACCTGGCGGGCCTGGCGGGCTTAGCGGTGAGATGCCCGGCGGCGAAGCCGAGCAGCAGGCCGACGGCGAGTGCCAGCGCGGCCAGGCGGACGGCCGTGCCCCGGGCGCCGTGCGGCGGCCACAGGGCCGGCTGGCCGCCGGCCTCGACGAGGTCGCCGTCGCCGGCGTCCCCCGGAGCATCGGCCGGCGGGCGCCAGGCCCGCAGGCCGTCCCGCTCCGGGCGCCGCCGCTTGCCGTCAGGCGATCTCACTACCTCACGATACTGCGGCCGGCCCGACCGCCGAAGAGGCTGCGGGAGCGCCTCAGGGGCGGCTGCGCAGGATGGCGGTGCCGTCGCCGGCCAGGTCGCCGCAGGCCGCCTTGCGGCCCGCGATGGCAAGGACCAGGGAAAGGAGCGGGCCCGACACCTCGGGGCCGGTCCCGTGCTTCCACTGCGCGTCGGTGGCCTGCAGGGTCAGGCCGTCGA
>JBKQSL010000532.1:0-8289 GCA_052143655.1 Streptosporangiaceae bacterium
GTCGACGAGAGCGACCTGTACGAGGCGGTCGAGGGCATCATCAGCGCCACCGATTTCATCGAGAAGACCGCAGGCGCGCAGCTGCTGTTCATCTGAGCTGACGCGACTCACCGGAGCCGCCGCGAACGTGAGGGAGCACGGATGGACAGCTCTGCCTGGGATGCCCGCTACGCGGGGCGGGACCTGGTCTGGGGAGCCGAGCCGAACCAGTTCGTGGCGGCCGAGTTCGCCGGCCTGCCGCCCGGCCGGGTGCTGGACATCGGCGCTGGCGAGGGCCGTAACGCGATCTGGCTGGCAGGACTGGGCTGGCGGGTCACCGCTGTGGACTTCTCGGCCGTCGGCGTCGAGCGGGGCCGGGCCCTGGCCGCGCAGCGCGGCGCCGACGTGGACTGGGTGGTCGCCGATGTCCGCGAGTACCAGCCACCGCCTGGTGCCTTCGACGCCGTCCTCGTCGCGTACCTGCACCTGGTCGCGCCCGAGCGCGCCACGGTGCTGGCCCGGGCGGCCGCGGCCCTGGCCCCCGGCGGGCGGCTGTTCGTCGTCGGGCACGACGTGGCGAACTTGTCGGGCGGGCACGGCGGCCCGCAGGATCCCGCGGTCCTGTACACGCCGGAGGCGGTCACCGCCGAACTGGACGGCCTGACGATCCGCCGGGCCGAGCGGGTCACCCGGCAGGTCCCGGCCGACGGCGGCACCGCGGCCGCGATCGACACGCTGGTCAGCGCAGTACGAGACTGATCACGCGGGCGGCCCGGGTCCTCCGGATCACCCCGGACCGCGCCCGGGCCAGGCGCGGTGAGCCGCGCGCTGGTCATGCCCGGGGCGCCAGGCGGCAGGCGCGGCGGGCGGCGGGTCAGGCCGCGGCCGGGCAGCCCGTCGCCGGGGCAGCCGGGGAGCCCGCCAGGCAGGCGGCGGGCAGCGTGAACCAGCGCAGCGCCTCGAAGTCATCCGGCAGGCCGGTCGGCCCGTCGGCCACCTCAGCGGGCTGGATGGCCAGCAGCTGCCGGGCCTGGTCCAGGCAGCCGCGCAGTACCTCCTCGCCTTCCCGGGCCCGGCGGGGCGGGCATCGCAGCGCGCCGTCCGGCCCGTAGCGCAGGTCGGCCAGCCGCAGCGGCGGCAGGGGCGGCCCGGCGCGGTGCTGCCACAGGCCGGTGGCCGGGTCGAACCGGTACTCCGGCAGCAGCCGGCAGCCCTGCGCGGCCAGCAGGGCGACCGCGTCGATGAGGTAATCCGCGACAGTGTCGGAGATGAAGTAGTTGAAGTTGATCCGGGTCCAGCCGGGCTTGATGCCCTCGCAGCCGTGCCCGATCTCGTCCCGGAAGGCATGCGAGCGGGCCGCGTCGATCGCCAGCAGCCGGTGGCCGTACGGGCCCGCGCACGAGCAGCCGCCGCGCGCCTGGATCCCGAACAGGTCGTTGAGCACCGCCACGACGTAGTTGTGGTGCAGGTAGCGGCCGTCATGCCGGATCCGCACCGAGACGATGGACAGCCGCCGGGCGTGCGGATTGCCCAGCACCTCGATGTTCGGACTCGCCGACCAGCGGCGCAGCGCGCGCTTCCACAGCCGCTCCTCGGCAGCCTGGATCGCGTCGGTGCCCACCGCCTGCTTGAGGGCGAAGACCAGGCCGGCCCGGATGGACTCCACGATCGCCGGGGTGCCCCCCTCCTCCCGGGCGACCGGGTCCGCCAGGTAGCGGTGGCCCACCGGGTCGACGAACGCGACGGTGCCGCCGCCGGGCACGGTGGGCACCCGGTTGCGCACCAGGTCCCGGCGGACGACCAGCACGCCGGGTGTCTGCGGGCCGCCGATGAACTTGTGCGGGGACAGGAAGATGGCGTCCTTGTGGTCACCTGCCCCCGGCGCCCACTCGGCCGCCCGGATCGGCACGTAGGGGCCGGCCGCGGCGTAGTCCCAGAACGACAGGGCGCCGCGGGAGTGCAGCAGCGCGGCGATCGTGTCAGTGTCGGACAGGATGCCGGTGACGTTGGACGCCGCCGAGAAGCTGCCGATCAGCAGCGGCCGGGCGGCGTACCGGTCCAGCCGCGCGGCCAGTTCGGCGGTGTCGATGTGCCCGTCGGCGTCCGCGCCGATCGTGACCACGTCGGCGATCGACTCCCGCCACGGCAGCTCGTTGGAGTGATGCTCGTAAGGGCCCACGAACACCACCGGACGCTGCGCTGGCGGGATCTGCTCCAGCAGCCGGTACCGGCGGGCGGGCCCGTCGGGCAGCCGCAGCTCCAGCACCTGCTCGCGGATGACGTCCTCGATGAAGTCGAGGGCCCGGCCGGATGCGGTGTAGTCGGCGTAGGTGATCCGGCGCGGTCCGAACGGGCCGTCCAGCACCTCGCCGTCGCCGATGATCCCCGCCCGGATCCGCTCCATCAGCGCCGCAGTGCTGGTCGTGGCAGGCCTGGTCATAGTGGTACTGGTCATGCCGATCGCGGCGAGCTGGCGGTCAGCGCAGCTCGATGGCCACCGGCGGCGGGGCGGCCAGGCTGTTGTGCACGGTGCAGTGCGACACCACCGCCTGCAGAGCCGGCCACCGCTGCTGCGGCACTTCCGGCGGGACCTGCACGGTCAGCCGGATCGCGCTGACCCGGGCCGGCCGGTCGGTGGCCATGTCGAACTCGGCCGACACCGCCAGCCCGTCCCGGCTGTAGCCGTGCCGGGTCAGGTACCGGCCCGCGTAGAACGCCACGCACGTCGCCAACGAGGTGACGAACAGCTCGGTCGGGGTGGGTGCCTTGTCGTCGCCCCCCGCGTCGGCCGGCTGATCCACGAGCACCACATGGCCGCGGATCGCGGTCTGGTAGGACTCCCCGGCCACGAACCGCACGTCCATCCGCTCGGCAGTACCGGTCGCCGCCGCTGCGGTGGCTGTTGTCTGTGTCATGGCTCCTTCACATCCATTCCTCGGGCGGCTTCCGCCGTCCGTCTGAGTTAATACCCGCTGGGGTACCGGCGAGCAGGTACCTGAGTCATCGGGAGCAGGGCCGTTCGTCCCGCTGCCACGGCTCGCGCCGCTAGTTCCCGGGCCTGGCCGGCCAGGCCGACGTCACCTGGCTAGCCCTGCCGGGCCGGGGTGCGCAGCGCGTCCAGCGCGGCCCGCAGCCGTGCCGCGGCCTCGTCGGCGACCGGCTGCAGCGCGGGCTGCCCGGTCACGGCGATCATCGTCTGCGGGTCGAGTGCCTCGACGATGGTCTGGTCGCCGTCGGTCCTGACCACGACGTTGCAGGGCAGCAACAGGCCGATCCGCCGGTCAGAAGACAGGGCGCGGTGCGACAGCGGCGGATTGCAGGCGCCCAAGATCAGGTAGGGCTCCATTTCCTCGCCGAGCTTCTCGCGCAGCGTGGCCTGCACGTCGATCTCGGTCAGCACGCCGAAGCCCTGTGCCCGCAGTGCCTCCCGGACGTGCGCCACGGTCTCGTCGAACGGCTCGTCGGTGCGGATCGTGATGCCGTAATTCATCTGCTTGGTCCTTCCTGTCAGGCCAGGGATAGGAACGTCTTCTCCAGCCGTTCGGCTGTCGCCTGCTCGCCGTTCGCGGCGCACTGGCGCATCCCGCTGGCGACGATCGTGAATCCGGCCCGATCCAGCGCCCGCGATACCGCCGCCAGCTGGGTGATCACGTCGGTGCACTCGCGGCCGGACTCGATCATGGCGATCACTCCGGTCAGCTGGCCCCTGGCCCGGCGCAGCCGGGTCAGCACCCGCGCCGTCGTCTGGTCGTCGATCTGCATGCGGCCGTCTCCCTTTGTCTCGCGCTCGCTTGTCTCGCGCTCGCTTGTCTCGCGCTCGGCGGCTTCAGGTCTCATAATACCCTAGGGGGTATAGGTGTGTCATATCAGGCTCGGCACGCTGCGGGTCAGCGTGTACCCGGCGATGATCATGATGAGCACGGCGAACGCCGTGGTCAGCCGCTGCGGGCTGACCCGGCCGGCCACCCGGCCGTCGGCCAGCGCGCCGGCCATCGCGGCGGCGGTGAAGGCAGTGACCATGCCCCAGTCGAGCGTCAGGCTGCCGTGCCCGGCCCGGACCGCGAGCGCGACCGCGCTGTTGACCGCGATCACCACCAGCGAGGTCCCGGCGGCCGTCGGCATGTCGAAGCCGAGTACCAGCACCAGCGCGGGCACCACCACGAAGCCGCCACCGACCCCGAAGAAACCGGTGATCAGGCCGACGCCGGTGGCAGCGGCGGCCACCAGCGCGATGTGCCGCGCGCCGCCGGGCGGGGCGGACCGCCCGGCGGCCCCCGGCCGGCGGCGGCGCAGGAGCATCACGGCCGCGACCACGAGCATCAGCGCGCCGAAGCCCGCGAGCAGCACGTCCGGCCACTGCGAACCGGGTCTCCAGCAGGCGCAGCAGCGAGGTGTGGCGGAACCGCGGTGCTGGCGAGCGACCCGGCGTAGGAGCCGGCGATGCCCAGCAAGCCGAAGATCGCGCCCGCCCGCAGCCGGACCCGCCCGGCCCGCGCGTGCGCGATTGCACCGGTCACCGCGGCGATCCCGACCACCAGCAGTGAGGCGCTGGTCGCCTGATGCGGGCTCTGGCCCAGCAGGTAGACCAGGGCCGGGACGGTGAGGATGGAGCCGCCGCCGCCGAGGGCGCCCAGGCTGAGCCCGATGAGCAGGCCGGCGGCGACCGCGACGGCGATCATCGGCTCACAGCACCCGGCCGGGTCGGCCCCCCGAGGCGACGACCGGCAGGCCGGCCCGCGCCCAGGCATGCATCCCGCCGCGCAGGTTGACCACCTCGCGGCCGTTGCGGGCCAGCATGGCCGCCGCACCCGCCGACCGGTGCCCGGACCGGCAGACGGTGATCACCGTGCGGTGCGCCGGCAGGTCCTTCATCCGGGCCGGGAGCCGGCTGAGCGGGATGTGCCGGGCGCCGGGCGCGTGCCCGGCCCGCCACTCCGTGTCCTCCCGGACGTCCAGCAGGATCGCGCCCTGGTTCTGCAGCTGCCGGGCCTCTTCCGGGCTGGCCTTCGGCCGGGACGGGAACAGTCGGCTCAGCCAGCCGCTCATGCCCTGCTCGCCCACGCCGCGCTCGCCCACGCCGCGCTCACTGGGGGCTGGTACCGCACGCCCGCCTCCTTATACCCACCGGGGTATCTGCAGGCCACAGTATCAGGTCGGCGAGCCGTTCGCCAAATGCCCCGGCGGGTATCGCTCGGCGATCATCGTGTCGGCTCGCCCCGGGGCAGTCATTGACCAAGTATTTAAAATCTGATATATCCGACATCGGATCGCTCGACTCCCCAGGGCGCCGTGGCCCCGGGGACATCACAGGCGGCGCGGGCATCTCGGTGCCGCCGGTCACCGCAGCCTGGAGGGACCATGGCCGACACGCGCGACGAGCTTCATGTCTACGAAGGAGTCCGGCCCCAGCGAGAGGGCGACATGGCCCTGGAGAGCCAGGGCATGGCGCCGATCCCGGCCGGCCACCGCTATGGCGGCGTGCACCGGATGTTCACCGTCTGGTTCAACGCCCAACATGGAGCTGTCCGGCGTGTTCGCCGGCCCGCTGGCGGTCATGTTCGGCCTGGGCTTCGGCCTCGGCCTGGTGGCGATCGTCGCCGGCACCATCGTCGGCTCGGTGCCGGTCGCGATGCCACCTACGCCTCCGACTACAGCTGCTGCATGAAGCCGGACTCCTCCAAGGCCGCCATCTTCTGGCTGACCCTGGCCGGGCTGACGGCGTCCTACGTCTGGGTGGAGGGCATCGGCCTGGCCGGCGCCAGCGTGCTGGGCAACCAGACGGCGGCCCTGGTGGCCTTCGTGGTCGGCTTCGCGGCGATGGTGCCTTTCATGAACACCTCGCTGGTGGTAGGCCCGGTGGCGACCGCGCTGCACGGCGCGGACCTGGCCTTCTACGTGGGCTTCGTGGTCACAGGGGTGCTGTATTTCGTGCTGCGCAAGGTGGCCCCGAGCACCCTGCCAGTACACGACGTGGAAGCCGCCGTCGCGGTCACCGCCGACGGGACGCCG
The DNA here is from genome assembly GCA_052143655.1 of Streptosporangiaceae bacterium. Lineage (GTDB taxonomy): Bacteria > Actinomycetota > Actinomycetes > Streptosporangiales > Streptosporangiaceae > CAVSUR01. The sequence continues at coordinate 5,989 of JBKQSL010000532.1, forward strand.
CGGTAGCCGCCGCTGACGGCCGGCCGGTCCGGCCGCCTGCCGGCGGCGCAACCGACAGTTTGTGAGGAGGAGCGCCGGATGAGCACCGATCTCGTGGAGCCGGGATCCGCCGCCGCCGTGCTGGCCAGTGTCGACCTCGACCGGGCCGTCGACCTGGTCCGCGAGGTGTGCCGGATCCCGAGCGTCCTGGGCCAGGAGGGCGAGCTTGCCGCCTTCCTCGCCGCGGTTATGCAGGGCTCGGGCTTCGAGGCGGTGACCCAGCAGCCGGTGTTCCCCGGCCGGCCCAACGCGGTCGGCGAGGTCAGCTTCGGCCCGGGGCCCCGGGTGGTGCTCACCGGTCACATGGACACCAAGCCGGTCTCGCGCGGCTGGCAGGCCGCGGCGCCGTTCTCCGGCGACCTGATCGACGGAGCCGTCTACGGGCACGGGATCAAGGACATGAAGGCCGCCCTGGCCTGCCAGATCGTCGCGATCGAGGCGATGGCGGCCAGCGGCCTGCCGCTGTCGGGCACGCTGGCGATGGCCGCGGTCAGCGACCACATGGGCGACCAGGCGGGGTCCAAGGCCTACTTCGACGTCCACCCGGCGGACCTGTGCGTCCTCGGCGAGCTGAGCGACAACCAGGTCTGCCTGGGGCATCGCGGCCGGTACTACTTCGACGTGACGGTGAGGGGCCGGCCGGCCCACACCTGCCACAAGCACGACGCCGTCAACGCCAATGTGCTCGCCGCCCAGGCGGTGCTGGCCCTGGATGCCTCCCGGCTGGAGCCGCCGCTGGGCGACGGGGTCGGCGAGCTGTTCGGCGCCGAGACCTACATCGTGCCCGGCCGCATCTACGGGGGGCTGCCGCCCGGCGGCCCGTCGATGATCCCGGACGAATGCGTGATCCGGGTGGACTGCCGGCCCCAGCCTGGGGTAAGCACGGACCAGGTGCGGGCCGAGATCGACCGCTGCCTGGAGCAGGCGCGGGCGGCCGATCCCCGGTTCAGCGCGGAGGTGGCGCTGGCGGACGTCAAGAACGGCTACCTGGCCCGGCCGCAGGAGGAGGTCGTCCGGCTGATGACCGACGCCGTCCGGCTCGTGCGCGGCGGCGAGCCTGCCCAGGTCACCGAGAACTGGCTGGGTGATACGGCCAGCTTCGGCGCCATGGTGCCGACCGTGATCTTCGGACCCGGCGGCCCGCCGGTCTACTGCCCCGACGAGCACCTGTCCGTCGCCGTCATCCACGAGGCCACCAAGGCGTACGCGGCTTTCGCCGCGCTGGCGCTGGCGGGCACAGCCGACGCGCCGGCCGGCCCGGCGGCCGACCAGGTGGACCATGAGCTCTGACAGCTTCGACAGCCTGCTGGACCAGTGCCTGCAGGTCCGGCCGGGCGAGCAGGTGGTGCTGCTGACCGACGCCGGGACCGATGCCGGGGTGGCCGGCCGGCTGCTGGAGTCCATCGCCACCCGCGACGGCATCCCGCTGCTGGCCCGGATGCCCGCACCGCACCTGCCCGGCACCGAGCCGCCGCCCGCGGTCGCGGCGATGATGCTGGCGGCCGGCGCGGTGATCGAGCTCACCAGCCTGTTCATCGGCTCCAGCCGGGCCCGGCAGGAGGCCACCGGGCGGGGCGTGCGCTACCTGGCCATGCCGGGGGTGACGATGCACACCTTCCGCCCGGGCGGCCCGCTGGACGTGGACTTCGAGCGGCAGCGCGGCGATGCCGAGCGAGTCGGCCGGGCCTGGGCGGCGGCGCGGCAGTTCCGGCTGACCACGCCGGCCGGCACGGACCTGCGGGGGTCGGTGGACGGCCGTCCCGGCCGGGTGCTGCACGGGATGGCCACCCAGCCGGGCGCCTACATGGCCCCGCCGGATATCGAGGCGGGCACCGCGCCGGTCGAGGGCACCGCCAGCGGCACCGTGGTCGTAGACGGGGACCTGCTGTTCATGGGCCGCGGACCGCTGGCCGAGCCGGTCGTGCTGGAGGTGCGCGCCGGCCGGGTCACCGGCATCGAGGGCTCGCAGCGCAGCCGGCTGACCGCGATGATCGAGCGGTGCGCCGACGAGCAGATGTCCAACCTGGCCGAGGTGTCGATGGCCTTCAACCCGAACGGCACCATCTGCGCGGTGCCCATGGAGACCGAGTCCGCGCGCGGCACCGCGCATGTCGCGCTGGGCAACTCGCTGGCCTACGGAGGCGTAGTCAGCGCCGCCGCGCACCTGGACTGCGTGATGCGCGACGCGACCCTGGAACTGGACGGCGCGCTGGTGATGACGCAGGGAACCGTGCAGTGACCCGGATCGGCACCGACGCGCCG
>JBKQSL010000533.1:0-3861 GCA_052143655.1 Streptosporangiaceae bacterium
AGATCATGGAGTAGTCGGCGTCAGCGGGCAGCAGCCACACCCGATTTTCCGCCCAGAACGGGCGTCACCGCAGGGATATCAGGGGCTGAAAAGCGAAGGTCGGCGGTTCGGCCCCGCCCCTGACCACCAGATCTCCCCGGCATCTTCCAGTCCTCTCACCTGCGCGAATCGCAGGAAGAGAGGGAATCGCCATGGCGCGTACCGCGCTCTCGCGTCCCGAGATCCCCACAGAAAACCCGCAACTCACCCTCGTGAGGGCCGGGGCAGCTGCCCCGGCCAGTGCCCGGGCGCGCCGCGCTGCACCCGGTGCCGGCCGCGTGAACGGGGACCTTCGTGCGGGTAATCGCGGCGAAGGTCGTGTGGCGGTGGAGTTGGCGGGGGGTGTGACGGTGTACCCGGCCTGGTTTGCGGGTGACCGGTGGCGGGCGGTGTGGTACGAGGGCGGGAGACGCCGCCAGTGCCAGGCGGCCACTGGGGAAGGCCTGGCCGCCAGGGTCGAGAAGATTACCGCGCAGCTGGGCGCCGACGCTCCGGGGCTGGAGCGGCCGGGCGCCGACCTGATCGCCTACTACCTGTCGACGGACCGGCTCCCGGCCGGGCGGCCGTGGTCGCGCAAGCACGCCGACACCCAGCGGCGGCTGTGCGCCCGATTCGTGGCACCGGTCATCGCCGGCGTGGCGTGCGAGGACATCAGGACCGGGCACATGCAGGCGGTGGTGAACGCCGCCCCGACCGCCGGGGAGGGCGCGCGGGTACGGCGGTGCGTCTCGGCGCTGGTCTCCGCCGGCCTGGCCGGCGGCTACCTGCTGAGCCCGCGGCTGCGGGAAGTGCACTGGCAGGCCGCCGGCCGTCCCGTCCCGGTCCCGGAGACGGGCATCGCGGGAGAGTCCGCGCTGTTCGTCGACCCGGCCGAGATCCCCGCCCGCGAGGACGTGACCCGCCTCGGCCGGGCCCTCGCCGTCCTGGCCGGGGATTACGAGCTGATGGCGTGCTTCGCCGCCTATACCGGGCTGCGGTGGGACGAGCTCGCCGCCCTCACCGTCACGCAGGTCGACCAGGGCATCCGGACCGTGACCGTCGACCGCAAGGTTATCGAGGTCGGCGGGCAGCAGTATGCCGAGGCGCCCAAGGGCCGCAAGCAGCGGCGCACCATCTACCCCCGCCAGGCCCCGCCGGCCATCTCGGCCAGCCGGATGCCCGTGGCCAGGAACACCGCGATGATCGCGGCGTCACGGCGCTGGGCGAACGTCCGGCCCGCACACGCCTGGTCGATCCGGGACAGCTCATCGGCGGTGAAGACCGGGACCAGCTTCTCGGCGGCCGCCGGCGGCCGCAGCCCGGCCATCGGGTCCGGGATACCGTCTTCGGCGGCCAGCCATCGGAAGAACTGCTGCAGGGCACGGTACTGGTTGCTGGCATAGGCGTCGCTGTGCCGGCCCGGCAGCCACACCATCCACTCCTGGATGTCGTGCCCGTCCACCTGCTCCCACCTGGCCTGATACCGGAGGCGGGCGGCGGCGAACCGCTGCACTGCCTCGGTATAGGTTCGTATCGTCTTGGCTGACTTGCCCTCGGCGGCCAGGTGCAACCGGAACGAGCTGATCTCAGCCTGGAGAATCCTGGCGTCCAGCTGCTTGGCCTGCCGGGAACGCGGTTGCGGGGCGGTCATGGTCGTTGCTCTCTTCCTGCGGCGCACCTATCCGCAGTTCAGCGTTTCCGCTGGCGAGAGGAGCGAAAGGTAAAGGCGGCAGAATCGGCCCGGAAAGCGGGCCCCTGCGGGGATAGCCCGGGACGCGACTTGTGCGATGTGCGGGGTTCGCGGGTAGCCCTCAGCAGCGCCGCGGGGATCTGATCGAAGCTCGTTAGGCTGGCTGCGATGGTGGGCGTGCTCGGCCATCTGATCAGCGGCCACAGTCCATCGCAGGGGTGCTCAATGTCTGATGCCCTGGTTGCGGCGTCTGGATGTCACGGCTAGAATCGATCAAAACGAGCAACATACTCGTATTGATCGTTCTGGAAGGGACGGCATCATGACGGCAGCCGCGAGGAGCGAATCGCTACACGACGAAACCTATCTTCCGCGTGAGGACGATGCGGAGATCATCGATTTCCTTAGCGCCCTCCGGGACCGCGGCAGGCAGCCTGCCGGTGCCCGGCCGCAGCTGGTCGGCCCGGACGGGAAGAGCGTCGAGCTTCCGGAGTCGATGTTCGAGGTGCTCCTCCAGGTCGCTGCGGCCATGAAGGCTGGCCTCGCGGTGACGGTGGCGCCGCACCACCTGACGCTGTCCACTCAGGAAGCGGCAGACCTGCTGCGGATCTCGCGGACGACGCTGGTGCGGTTGCTGGAGGCTGGCGTGATCCCCTTCGACAAGCCCAGCCGTCACCGCAAGGTACGGCTCGATGACCTCCTTGAATACCGCAGGCGGCAGCGGAGCCAGGCCGAACTCGCCCTGGCCGACATGGTCGCCGACACCGAGCGCCTCGGCCTGTACGACATCGATCCTGTCGAGGCGACGGCGGCGCTGAAAGCTGCCCGCCAAGCCCCGGGGGGCTGACCGGGTGTGTTCAGCGCATTGCTCGATACCTGCGTCCTCGTGCCCAGCCGGGCCCGCGACGTCCTGCTCGAGGCCGCTTCCGCAGGCGTCTACCGGCCCCTATGGAGCTCGGAGATCCTTGCCGAACTCGACCGCACCCTGCGCTTGCTCCAAGCCAAGCGAGGTGTCGCGCCAGAGGAGACGGATGCCTACCTGGTCCGGCTATTCCGGCAGATGGAAACGTCCTTTCCCGATGCGCTCGTGACGGACTGGGAATCACTCGTCGGTACCGTCCAGCTACCGGATCCCGGCGACCACCACGTGGTAGCAGCGGCCCGGGCAGGCCGCGCCGACGTGATCGTCACTGACAACCTCGCTCACTTCCCGCCCAGTGCACTGCCCACACCGCTGATCAGACAGTCCCTGGATGAGTTCCTGCTCGACTCACTCGACCTTTACCCCGGCCCGGTCATCAGCGCGGTTCATGCCGTCGCCAGGCGAACCGGCAGATCCGGGTCGGCAATGACAGCCCGGGACATAGCCGCCTACCTCAAGGACCGTGGCACGCCCGTCTTCGGGGAGCGCCTGCTCGCAAATCTCGACTAGCTGAACAAGCCTCGCATGAGCATCGAGGCGGCAGAATCGGCCGGCAGCAACAGCGCCGAGGCGGACCCCGCCCCCGGCAGGATCCAGGCAGGCCGCCGGTCGCGTTCCTGCCCAGCCAAAACTGTCACGGACCGTGCAGCGCGTGCCCGGCCTCTGCGGCATCGGCGAGGTGCCACGCCGGTGCCGCAGACTCCGGGTCGCGGTCACCAGGAGGTGTCGTCCATGACGCGGTCGTAGGTGCGCCGGGCCGGGGCGCTGCGAGCGCTGGCGCCGTAGCTGACGGGCGAGCATCTGCGGGGAGGTCCAGCCGTTCAGTTCCATCAGGTCCCTTTCGGCCCCGCCGCGGTCCAGCCAGGTGTGGCCGCCGGCCGGCAGGCCCGCGACGGCACGCCTGCTCCATGTTGCTCGTCACGCAGTGTGCTTGTCTTGCGTCGTCGCCACGGCGCGCACTTCCGCCTAATTGTTGGTAGGCGGTGCGGGCCGGGCCGGGATGGCAGTGAGCTGGGCTCGTAGCGTTGAGAGGTCCCCGGTGGCTGGCTCTGTATCCGCCTGCCGGCCTGGTTGCGGGCCTGGCTTTCGAACGACGTGCCGACCGCCGGGGGCCTTGCCGTGGCGTGGCTCAAAAGAGGCACGAACCGGTCTGGCAGAGTTCTGGAATTAGGCATGCCCGCCACGGTTTCGCCAGGTCAGGTAGAGGAGGCATGCCATGGCGGAAGTGATG
>JBKQSL010000534.1:0-12230 GCA_052143655.1 Streptosporangiaceae bacterium
CTCCAGCAGCAGGTACAACGACGTCGACGGCGGCTCGCCGGCCAGCCCGGCCAGCGTCGCCCGCGGGATGCGGTCCTCGGAGTACACCGCGGGCACCCCGTCGGCGGTGCGGACCCGCTGGATGCACGCCAGCATCTCGCCCGGGTGCACGCCCAGCCGGTCGGCCTCCTCGGGGGTGGCGGGCCGCTCGGTCCGGTCCAGCACCGGGCTTTGCCTGTTCGGAGGGTATGGTGCCGATCCGGTTGCGGAGAGAGAATCGCAGGGGCGGCGCGGTCGCGACGAAGCGGCCGGGCTCGCCGATGAGGTGACGTGATGACAACGCCCACAATGACGTGGACGCGGCTGAGCCGCAGGCTGGGCTCGGACCACAACCCGCTACGCCGCCGGTGCGACCGGTTCGAGGCGTGGCTCGCACCGGCCGCGATCGCGGCGTTTCTGCTGCTGAGTCCAGTGCTTTTCGGCGTGGCCGGGCTCTGGGTGCGGGCAGACAACGCGGCCGTCGCGGCGGATCAGCGCTCCTGGCACCGGGTAGCGGCGGTCACGCTGACCGCCGCTCCCGGGCCGCTGATGGCCAGCTTCGGCGCGAGCACCTGGACGATGCGGGCGCCCGCCCGGTGGACCGCCGACGGGCAGCTTCAGGTGGCCCGGGTGCCGGTCACGGCCGGCACCCGGGCTGGCCGGGCGGTCCCGGTCTGGCTGAACCGGGCCGGGCGGGTCGAGGTGCCCGCGCTCACCGGCCAGCAGCTAGCCGACCGAGTGGAAGTCGCGGCCACCATCGGGCTGATGGTGCTCGCCGTGGTGCTGGCGGCCGCCGCCCGCGTCGCGCGCTGGGTGCTCGACCGCAGGCGCCTGGCCTCCTGGGAGACCGCCTGGCGGGTCGTCGGCCCGCAGTGGAGCCAGCTGCCCTAGCAGCCGCCGCGGTCAGCGCCGCGGCTTGCCAGGGCCGCGGCTTGCCAGGGTCGCGGCTTGCCAGGGCCGCGGCCTGCCAGGGTCAGCGCCGCCCGAGTGACTTGGGCGTGTTCACCTTGTCGGCAGCGATCTTGAGGATGATGCGGCCCTGCGGGCCGATCGGGTTGCGGTAGTCGCTGCCCACGTACTTGCGGGACAGCTCGTCGATGTGCGCGCGGGCCTGCGCGCCGTCCACTGTCTCGGCCACGTGGCCGCGGACCTCTGCCCAGTCCCACGGGTCCTCGGCCGAGTGGATCAGGACCGTGATGCGCGGATCCCGGCGCAGGTTGCGGGCTCGCTGGCGCTGCGGCTCGGTGTTGACGAGCACGTACTCGCCGTCGCTGTCCACCCAGGTGAGCAGTGCCTGCGGCTGCCCGTCGGGCATCAGCGTCACTACCGTGGCCAGGTTCTTCCCGCGGGCCAGGCGAACGGTGTCCTCGTCGAGCGGCATCGTGTTGCCTCCTGATCGTGCGTGCGAGTGGAAGGGCGCGGGCACCGGCGAAGGGCCGCCGCCGCGGCGCCGGAATCTGCCGGGTGCCATCATCTCACTCCCGGCCACGCCGGCGGCGCGGCCGGGCCCGCGACCGCCGCAGGGACTGCGACCGCGACAAGGACTTGGCCGCCGGGCGGACGGCCGGCCGCCGGGCGGACGGCCGGTCACCGGGCGGACGGTCGGTTACCGGACTAGCTGCAGTGGCCCGTGCGGCATGGGCAGCAGCCGGTCGTCGGCGGTCATCGCGCTGGCGACCGCCTCGTCGAGCCGGCCGGCCAGGTGGTCCACGACGGCCAGGCTCGCCTGGATGTCCCGGTCAGCCAGGCCGTCGGCCAGGTCGCGAGCCAGCCCGCGGTACATCTCGTCCAGCCGGGCGCAGGCCTCCTCGGCGGCGGGCGTCAGCGCGATCACGGTCGCCCTGCGGTCCGTGGGATGCGGGCTGCGCTCGACCCAGCCGTCGGCCTCGAGCGAGTCGATCAGCCCGGTGACCGTCCTCGGCGCCACGGCCAGGGCGTCGCTGAGGGCCCGCATGACGACGGGCCCGGATGCGCGCAGCCACCACAGCACCCGGCCGCGCGCCTGGGTGAGGCCGTACTCCTGCGCGCCGATCTCCATGACTTCCATCAGCCGCGGCGCGAGCACCAGCAGCCTGCCGAGCAGCCTGGCTGCCGGGTCGCCGAGGGGCAGCGACCGCGTGTCATCCATACCTGGAGTGTGCCTGCTGTCCGCCGATCTCGCTGGAGAAACGCAGATTGTGTGCGATACCCGACATTCCGGGTAACCGGCCCGGGCGCTGCCGGGACCGGCTGTTGTCCCGGCCGGCGCCCGGCAGGCCCGGCTAGCTAGCTCAGGCCGAACACCGGGATGACTACGGCCCGGGCGATCGTGTGGAACCGGAGGTTGAACCCGACGAACGCCGGCGAGGCACCGGAGTCCACGCCGAGCTTGTCAGTGTCCAGGGCGTGCACGGCGAATACGTAGCGGTGCGGCGGGTCGCCCTGCGGCGGCGCGGCACCGCCGAAGTCCTTGGTGCCGTAGTCATTGCGCACGGAGAAGGCGCCCGCGGGCAGGCCGTGGCCGCCCGTGCTGCCGGCGCCGGCCGGCAGTTCGGTCACGTCGGCCGGGATGTCGACGACCAGCCAGTGCCAGAAGCCCGAGCCAGTCGGCGCGTCCGGGTCGTAGCAGGTGACGGCGAAGCTGCGGGTCTCCGCCGGGAAGCCGTGCCAGCGCAGGTGCGGCGACTGGTTCTCGCCGTCGAGGCCCATGCCACTGAACACGTGCTTGCGGCTCATCGCAGTGTCGTGCGTGACGTCCTCGCTTTCCACCGTGAACGACGGCACCGTGGGCATGAAGTCGTAGGGCAGCGGCGGCCTGTCGGTCATCGTCTCCTCCTCGATGGGGGTGCCAGTCTGGCGAAGGACACGCTACTCACTCGCCCCGGCCAGCCGCGCCCGCCGGGTTGCTCTGGTTCCGTCCACCCGCGGGCAGGGCCGGGTTGCCGTTGAATAGGCGGCAGTGTCGGCGAGCAGCGGGCAGGGCTTGCCAGCAAGGGGCAGGGTCGGAGAGGGCAGGCAGGGCCGGGGAAGGGCGGGCGAGAACGATGCGCTGGTCGGCGGTGTGGCTGCGGCGGCTGCGCCGCGGTGCCCTGGCCGTCATCCTCGTCGGCGCGGTCATCATCCCCGGCCACGAGCCCGGCCTGGTCCAGCAGGCGTGCCGGCGCAGTGCCCGGTGCCGCAGCGCGGGCACCATCCGCTGGATCCGGCCGCTGCCGGGCACCTGGGTGGCGCAGAACGGCTACGCGGGCACGGTGCCGGCCACCGGGGAGGCGTATGCCAGTGCCGGTCACGGGCTGGCCGTCCTGGCCCTCGGCAGTTCGGTGCGGGCCTACGGCCTGCGGTCAGGCCGGCTGCTCTGGAACGTCACCGCGGCGCAGCCGGCCCAGTTCGGCCCGGGGGCCGCGGTCGTGTCGGTGCGCTCCTGGCCCGGGGTCGTGACAGCCGGGGTGCTGACGCCGGCCGCCGGCCGCCGGGCGGCGGCGCGAACCGAGCTGGTGCTGTCCGCGCGGACAGGGGCGCTGTTGCGGTCCTACCCGGCGGCCGAGTACGGCGGGGCGGTGGCCGCGACCGCGACCCGCACCGTGATCATCGGGCGCAGCGCGGTCACCTGCTATGCCAGCGCCACCGGCCGGACCGTCTGGAGCCGTCCGACCGGCTCGGCGGAGCAGGCCTGGCGGGTAGCCGGCGACGAGCTGTACATGACGGTGGCGGCGGGCGGGGCCCTCGGGACGGCCCCGGTGACCGCGCTGCGCCAGATCAGCCTGAGCACCGGCACGCAGCAGATCCTGCGGCCGTCCGGGGCGTTCGCGGGCACGCTCAGCAGCGCGGCCGCCGGCGTGGTGCTGTTCTCATCGGCGGCCGGCCTGACCGCCTACAGCGCGGTCACCGGGCGGCGGGCTTGGCACCGGTCAGGAGTGGTGCCGGCCGCGGTGGACGCCGCGGCCGGGCTGCTGTACGTCACCAGCGCCAGCGCGCTGATCGGCCTGGATCCCGGCACCGGCAGCAAGATCGCCGGTGACAAGGCGCCCGGCGCGTCCGCGGTGTACGAGATCAGGGACGGGATAGCGCTCGGCCTGGACCAGGGGCCGCTAGGCGACGCATACGGGTACTCGGTGCCGCTGCACCGCGTGGTCTGGACGACCTCGTCCCTGCCGTGGCCGCACTACTTCGTCGGCCTGTCCGGGCTAGCAGGGGGCGCCGATCCGCAGACCGGGATCGTGCTGCTGACATCCTGCGCGACGCTGGGCGCCGCGGCATCCGGCGGGCAGGTGCAGCCGTGCCGGGACCCGGAACTGGTGGCGCTCGGCCGCTGACGGCGCGCGATAGGCCGGGATCGCGGCTACTTGCCGACGGGAACCTGCTCCGACGTCTCCAGCCCGCACGCGGCATCCAGCGCGCGCTGCCGCGCGGGCTCGGTGGCCGCGGCTCGCCTGCCGCAGGGGCTGGCGCTGGCGTGCCGCGGGCTGATCGCGAACGAGGCGGCTATCAGCGCCAGGGCCAGCGGGAAGAACAGGGCGGTCCGGGCCCGGGGACCCAGCCGCAGCCGCAGGCACAGCCAGCCGCCGATCGCGCCCAGGCGGCGGCGCACCGCGCCGGTCGCGGAGGTGACCCAGTACCGGATCTCCTCGATCCGGGGCATCTCCTCGTCCCGGTTGAGCCTGGTAAAGAACGTGAACAGCGCGGCAAGATGCGGATCGGAGGCGAGCAGGCCGCGCTCGGTGGCCTCCAGTATCCGGCGCTGTCTGGCACGCAGCCCCATCGCGTCCTCCGAACTGGCCTTATGTCGCTTTCCTGAGTCAACGTAACAGGCGCCGTGGCCTGCCATGACAGCCGCCGGACAGGTCGGTGCGCGAGAGCCGGATGAGCCTGCAGTGACCTTTTCCGGGGTCAGCCGCTCTGGGGGCCGGGGTACCCCGCGGGTCCGGCCCCGGCAGGGCACCGCACGGCCGTCAGGCCGCAGCGGCCCGGTCAGGCCGGGGGCAGCCGGTAGACCCGGCGGGCGTTCGCGGACCCGATAAGCTCGGCCACCCGGCCCGCATCGGCCGCGGTCCACCCGCCGTCGGCGACGAACTGCCCGGTCACCCGGGCCAGGTCCCGGCGGAACGCGGTCGCCCCCAGGTAGTGCAGCTCCGGCAGGCCGAAGGCGTCGGAGGAGTACAGCAGCTTGTGGTACGGCGTCAGCTCCAGCGCCTCGGCGAGCACCGCGGCCGACCGCGCGCCCACGTGATTGACCGCCTCGCCGATGTCGAAGTACACGTGCGGGAACACGTTGGCCAGGTACCCGGCTTGGCGGTGGAACGGGTAGCAGTGCAGCAGCATGACTGGCGTGCCGGCCGGCCGGCACGCCAGCAGGAAGTCGTGCAGCAGGGACGGGTCGGCCCGGTGCAGCCGGACATCCGGGTCGCCGAACCCGACGTGGAACTGCAGCGGCAGCCCGGTGTCCACCCCGGTCCAGATCAGGTGCCGCAGCAGCACCGGGTCGTCCAGCCGGGCCGCCGGATCGGCGGCGGCGGCCCGCAGCCAGCGGCCGGCCGCGGCCCGGACCTCGGCGGCGCTCGGCCGGCCCGGGTCGAAGTCCAGCCCGAACCGGTAGGCGGCAATGGACTTCAGGCCGACGGCGTCGGCCGTCGCGGCCGCCAGCGCCTCGCCGAACTTGCTGGCGAAGCCGGCCGCGGTCGTCCCCGCCCGGGCGGCCTGCTCGGCGACGGCCTCCAGCCGGACGATCTCGTAGGCAGGCGCGGCACTGACGGCGCCGAGCTCATCCGGGCGGCAGATTTGTTCTGCCTGGTAACCGGTGTCCACCAGCCAGGCCTGCACGCCGGCCGCCTGCAGCAGCCGGCGGCTCACCTCGGCCGTCCCCAGCTCGGCGCGGCGCCGCAGGTAATCCTCGGCCGGCACCGACGCCGCCAGGCCGAGCACCGGGGCGCACCAGCGGCGCACCGCGAACCCGAGCGGGCTGTCGAACATGCTCGTCCCGGCGGGTGACGGCCACGGCCCCTCGGTCAGCAGCTCCTCGACCCCGGACCGATCCAGGTCCGCGGTCACCACGCCGTGCACGTGGTGGTCGATGAGGGCCAGCGGCTCGGCGATCGTCACGGGGCCTCCTTCGGCGCGCAATCAGTCCTGGCGCCCTATCGTCGCAGTCCTGGCGCCCTATCGTCGCAGCCCCGGCGCCCTATCGTGGCAGCCCCGGCAGCCACCGGCCAGGCCCGGCCGGGCGCCCGCCATGCCTGCTCAGCCTTGGCTGCCAGGTGTTGACAGGGGCTCGGGCTGCTCGGCGCGCATCAGGTGCAGCACCTCAACCTCGCGGCCGTCCGGCGCCTCGCCGTTCAGCCCATGTTCCGGGCCTATCTCGGCATCGGCCAGCCGGGCCACCGCGCAGCGGCGGTGTGGCCCGGGCCGGCGGCGGGTCGGCTGGCCAGCGCCGGGTGCTTTCCGCCGCCTGCTACAGCGCCAGTACCAGGAGCATCCGGCCGGTCGGGTGCCCGGCGCCGCGGCCAGGCTCCACGCTGAGGCCCAGCTGGTCGCCGGCCCGCAGCCCGGCGGCGATCACCGGGCCGGTCATCCCGTGCCGCGCGGCTGGCAGCCGCCCGGCGGCCCGGTCCCCGTCCGGTCCCATGACCCACAGCTCGTAGCACCGCGACGACGGCAGGCGGCGCAGCCCGGCCGCCGTGAAGACCAGCGCGTGCCGGCGGCCGGACATCACGATCATGGCCCGGCCGCCGGTGGCCACCCGGCCGGTCAGCATCGTGGCGTCCCGCGCGGTCACGATGGCCGCGACCGCATCGGCGGTGCCGCCGCCCGGCAGGGCGGTTGCGGGCCGCCGCGCCGCCGGGCCGGCGGTGACGACGAGCACGACGGCGAGGACCGCGGCCAGGACGGCCGCGGAACTCGCGGTGAGCAGCGCCGCCGCGCGCGCTGGGACGGCCGGGCGCCGGGCCCGGTGCTGCCGGACGGTCCGGGCGTGCGGAGCGGGTGGGGCGGGTAGGGCGGGTGGGGCGGTCTGACAAAAGGCCAGCCGGACCCCGGCCAGCCGGCGGGGCGCGGGCACTGGCAGGCGCGGCGGCAGCTGGCGGGTGCCGCCCACGACGTGCAGCGTGCGGTCCTTCAGCGCGGCCGGCGGGGCCGCGGCTCGGGCCGCGGCCAGCCGGGCTGTCGTCTCCCGCAGCCCGGCGACCTCGCGCGCGCACGCCTCGCACCGGATCAGGTGCCGCTCCACCCGGGCCCGGTCCGCGTCGTCCAGCGCGTCCATCACGTACGCGCCGGCCAGCACGTGCGGCTCGGGCCGCCCGCTCCTCATTGGTCCAGCTCCAGGCGGTCGCGCAGCCGGATCAGCCCGTCGCGCATCCGGGTGCTCACGGTGCCCGGCGCCACCCCTAGCATCTGCGCCACCTCCGCGTAGGTGTAACCGCCGTAGTAGGCCAGCAGTACCGACTCGCGCTGCAGCTCGGTCAGTGACGCCAGGCACTGCCGGACCCGCTCGCGGTCGAGATGGGCCAGCGTGGTCTCCACCACGTCGTCGTAGGCGATCGAGAACGTCGCGGCGCGCAGCTCACGGTTGGCCGACCGCTGCTCGGACCGCACCCGGTCCACCGCGCGGCGGTGCGCGATCGTCGTCACCCACGCCATCGCGCTGCCCCGCCCGGGGTCGAACCGCGACGCGCTGCGCCAGACCTCGACCATGACCTCCTGGGTGACCTCCTCGGACTGGCACCGGTCCCGCACGACGCTGCAGACCACGCCGAACACCGGCGCCGCCAGCCGGTCATACACAGCGTCGAACGCCGCGCAGTCACCGCGCGCCACCCGGCTCATCAGCTCAGCCAGCTCGGCGTCGGGACAGACGCGCGCTGTCGGTCCGCTCGCGGGCGAGGCGCGGCCGCCGGTGATCCTCACACTGGCCATTCGTCACCGCGCCGCGAGCCTCTTGGTGACGCGCGCCGCGGGCCCGCGGCGGCCTGGCCGGTGCGGGGTCGGCTGGTGCGCCGCCGCCCAGCGCGGGCCGGGCCGGCCAATGCGGGCCCCATCCGGTGCCGAATACGTCAGGGGAGGACGGCGGCAGGCGGCGCTCCGGTGCCGCGCAGCCCTCCTCCCGGCACCGACGACACATGGAGATGAACATGCGGATACAGGACAGGAAGGCCGGCGGCCGGACTGGCGCCATCGCGGTCGGCCTGGCCGCCGGAGTGCTGGGGCTGGCGGCGTGCGGCAGCTCGGCGAGCTCGACGACGGCGGCGGGGGCGAGCGCCAGCCATCATCCGATGGCGTCCCATTCGGCCATGGCGTCCCATTCAGCCATGGCCTCGCACCACGCGATGGCCACGACGGCGACGTTCGGCTCGGACTGCGGGATGGTGCCCGCCAGCGGCATGGGCAGCTTCCACAGCATGAGCATGGACCCGGTGGTGACCGCGGCGTCCCACAACCCGCTGCTGGCCACGTTCGCCGCTGACGCGAAGACCGCCGGCCTGACAGGCGCCCTGGACTCGATGCACGCGGTCACCGTGTTCGCCCCCGAGGACAGCGCGTTCGCCAAGCTGCCGTCCTCGGACAAGACCATGATGATGCACAGCAGCGCTGAGCTGGCGAAGATCCTCAAGTACCACGTCGTGGCCGGGCATGTCACCGTGGCCCAGCTGGCCGCCGGCAAGCCGCTGACGACCCTGGAGGGCAGCACGCTCAAGCCGTCCAAGATGGGCGCCGTCTACGAGGTGAACACCGCCGACGTCATCTGCGGCAACGTGCAGACGGCCAACGCCACCGTCTACATCATCAACAAGGTCCTGACCCCGATGCACTGACCGGCCCCGCCCCTGACCTGCACCGCCGTGCGCCGGTCCGGGGAAGCCCGATCGCTGCCAGCCGCCTCAGGGCTGGGCCGGGCGGGTCCCGATGACGACGGTGGCGGCGAGCTCGACGGACCGGGCGACCTGCGGTCTCAGCCCGGCGGCCGCGAAGATCCCGGTAGCGGCCGCCACCTGGCGCTCGCTGGCCTCGATCAGCAGGCTGCCGCCCGGCGCGAGCCAGTCTGCTGCCCCGGCGGCGACCCGCCGGGCGAGGTCCAGGCCGTCCGGGCCGCCGTCGACCGCCTGCCGCGGCTCGTGCAGCCGGGACTCGGGCGGCAGCAGCGCGACCTCCCCGGCCGGCACGTACGGGACGTTGGCGGCCAGCAGGTCGATGTGCCCGGCCAGCGCGGCGGGCAGGGCCGCGAACAGGTCACCCTGGTGCACCTGGCCGGCCGGGCCGGCATTGTGCCGGGCGCACCGGACCGCAGCGGGATCCACGTCGCAGGCGTGCAGCTCGACCTCACCCAGCGCCGCGGCCAGCGCGACGCCGATCGCGCCGGTGCCGCAGCACAGGTCCACCACGATCAGGGCCTCCCCGGGCCCGGCAGGCCACGGGCTCCGGTCGAGGGCCAGCGCGACGGCCTGCTGCACCAGGAACTCGGTGCGCCGCCGGGGCACGAAGACGCCCGGCTCGACGGCGATCCGCAGCCCGCAGAACTCTGCCCAGCCCAGTACCTGCTCCAGCGGCAGGCCGGATGCCCGCCGCTCAACCATCGCGGCCAGCTCCGCCGCCGTCGCCGCCGCGCCGATCAGCAGGTCCGCCTCGTCCTCGGCGAAGACGCAGCCGGCCGCCCGCAGCCTGCTGACGGTCGAGGCGCGGGCCGCCGCGGACGGGGAATCGGGCATCGGCGCCTCCGTGCGGGCCGGGCAGGGCCTGGTCAGATCCAGCTGTGGAACCACATCCGGGCATACCAGGAGGTGTAGGGGAGAACCTGCGCGGCCAGGACCGGGTAGATGTAGGCGAAGTTCGCCAGCACCGCCAGCAGGTAGACCCCAGACACTGCCGCACCAGTGGCCCGGCGTGCGGGCCTGGCCCTGACCGGGCCGATGATCAGTCCCAGGCACAGGGTGATCGCGATGACCAGGAACGGGTCGAAGACGATGGCGTAGTAGTAGAACTCGGTCCGGCTGTCGTGCAGGTAGAACCAGATCCACGGCGCCCAGCCCGCGGCCACGCCCATCAGCACCGCGCCGGCCCGCCAGTCCCGGCGGGCCAGCCACCAGACCAGGCAGGCGGCCAGGGCCAGGGTGCCGCCCCACCAGACCAGCGGGGTGCCGATGGCCAGGACTTCCTGCGAGCAGCTGCTGGCGCCGCAGGTGCGCGGCGTGGCGTAGAAGAACGAGATCGGCCGGGCCAGCACCAGCCAGCCCAGCGGGTTGGACTGGTAGGTCTGATGGCTTTTCAGCCCCAGCCCGAAGCCCAGCATGGACTTGTTGTATGCCAGCCAGGCGGCCAGGGTGGAGGTCCGGTGGCCGCTCAGCGCCACGCCGTTCCGGTTGTACCCGTAGCTGGTGACGAACCAGCCGGTCCAGGTGGCGACGTAGGCAGCGGCCGGGGCCAGCACGAACCAGACCGGCGCCCACGGAGCGTCGCTGCGCAGCACTCCGGCCGCCCGGGACCGGTACCCGGCGGCCCGGCGCGCGCCGGAGTCCCAGGCGAGGACCAGCACGGCAAACGCGGGGATGTACCAGACGCCGTTCCACTTGGTCCCGCAGGCCAGCCCCAGGCAGATCCCGGCCAGGACCAGCAGCCAGCGGATGCCCAGCGGCGGGCCGCCGGCCCGCGGCGATCCGTCCGCTGCGGCGGCCGCCAGCCGGGCCCTGGAGCGGTCCCGGTCGATCACGATCAGGCCGAACGCCGCCAGCACCCAGAACATCACGAAGATGTCGAGGATCGCGGTGCGCGACAGCACCAGCTCCAGCCCGTCCAGGGCCAGCAGCAGGCCGGCCACGCAGCCGAGCATGGTGGAGCGGGTTAGCCGCCGCGCGATCCGCGCGGTCATCAGGATGGCCAGCGTCCCGATGACGGCGGAGGCGAACCGCCAGCCGAACGGGGTCAGGCCGAACAGCCACTCCCCGGCGGCGATCATGATCTTGCCCAGCGACGGGTGCGCCACGTACTCGCCCTTGGTGCCGATCAGGATCGCGGTGCTGCCCCGGGTCAGCAGCTCGTTCACGTTGTGCAGGTGCTGGATCTCGGTGCCGTGCCGCAGGATGCCGTAGGCGTCGGGGACGTAGTAGGTCTCGTCGAAGACGACCGCGTGCGGCTGGCCGAGCCGGTAGAAGCGCAGGACCGCGCCGAGCGCGGTGACCAGCAGCGGGCCGGCCCAGCCCCAGAACGCGCTGCCGGGCATCGGCGGGACCAGCCGGCCGGCCAGCTCCGCGGGCTGCCCGGCTCTCGTGCTGGCGGTCACCGCCACGCGATGTCCGTGGAGGAGAGAATCGGCCTGCTCCCTTACCAGTTCCGGTCCGGCCTGCCGGTGACCGCAGTCGCGGCGGGCACCTGGGCGGCAGGCCTGCCGTGCCCCGGCCGGGAAAGCAGGCGCTGCTGCCATTCGTCGCGATCGTACCGGCAGTTACCGGTCTCGGCGCCGGCCGAAGAGGTAGTAGCAGGCCGGCACGACGCCGCCGGAGCTGACGAGGCCGACCACGACAGCCCACGCCCACTTCGGGCCGCGGATCTCGGCGGCCGGGCGGCGCCTGATGTCGATGAGCGTCGCGACCCGCAGCAGGCCCTCGGCCGTCGCCGCGCCGATGATCAGCCTGCGGTGGCGCTGGCTCAGGTCACTCCACTTTTTCCGGTCGCTCATGCCAGTCCTCCGCACCCGAGGCAGGGTCAGTGCTGGGCCGAACCTTACTCCGGTTCGCCGCGAGAGCTCTGCCGCACGCTCCGCCCGGATGGCGGTGGGCGGGCTCGCCGCCATCCGCCACCGGGCGCGGCAGCGGCCGGGGCGCGGGTCAGGCTGCGCCATTTGCGGTCTGGACGGCGGCTCACCGCCGGGTTACCGTGACATCGGACCCCGCGCAGGTGGTGAACTCACCCACCAAGAGGCGCGGGGTTCGCCATTGCGCGGAAGGCGCGGCCTCGCCGCGTTTGGCAGCCCAGGACGTGGGCAGGGCAGGCCCTTGCACCACGCCCGCTCGCCGAGCCGGGCAGCCCGGCTGCGGCCGTGCTGGAGCTGGTGAACCTGCCCTGCGCCGCCCGGTTAGCCGCGCAGTAGCGCACACCGCGCCGGTCACCGAGCTGCCCGCCGGGCGGTCGTAGGGTGGCTGAGCATGAGCAAGACGCTGGGCCGCTCGCCGGCTGAGCGCGGATACCAGGTCATCAGGCTCCGGCTGGTGCGGGCGCACGACATGTTCGAGATGCCGCAGGCCGACCTGTTCTCG
>JBKQSL010000535.1:0-7307 GCA_052143655.1 Streptosporangiaceae bacterium
GCGAACCGGCGCTTCTCGCACGCGGGTCACCTGCACCTACGACTGGACCGCACTGACCGACGAGAACCGCTTCCCGCGGGCCCGCGCGACTACGGCTGACAAGCTCCGGGCCTCGCGCGACCGGCGCGCCGCCCTCGCTGAAAGTCCCTGACCGCCGGCCGCCGGACAGCAGATGCACGCGGACGCAGGTCCGCCCGCGTCCGCGTCCTCCAGCTGGCCTGGCGCTGGGACCGCCCAGGATTAATGGCTGTAACCACCGCACAATGGGCATCTGAAGAGGGCGTGCCCCCCCCCGCGCGAGCTCTGGCACAGCCTGGTGGAGCGTTTCGCTGGTTCAGCCGACCTGCGGGTTGCGCCGGTCGCGTCGCATGACCCGCCGCAGCTGGGTGATCCGGGCGGTTCCGGCGGCGGCCATCACCATGGCGCCCGCGATGGCGGCGAGGAATAGTGCCACGGCCAGTGACAGGCGCAGGTGCGCGCCCAGGAAGCTGATGTTCACCGCATGCGCGTTCTGGATGATGAAGATCATCACCACGATGAGTCCCAGGGCGCCCGCTATCAGGCCGGTGCGCATGCCGCTGATCCGGGTATGCGCACGCCGTCGCGGGGGTGGCTGCGGCGCGGACGGGGGCGGCGGGGCGGAGCCGTTGACTGAGGGCCGCGGCAGCGTAGTTGTGGTGTCCGGCGGGACCGGCGTATCGGTCATGGCACTGCTTTCCTTCCCGGAGCGGGAGCGGCCGTTGACGCCCTGGCCGGCTCCCTTGCGGACCCGAGCTTGCCGCGGCTTCCGGCGGCTGCTTTCCCGGCGTCTGCCCTCAGGCTACATTGGAAAACTAAAACTAGCAATCATTTTCTAGAGTTCTGGTGCTAGATTAGTGAGGGTGGAGAGCTGGAGCTTCCTGACCAACCACGCCCGGGTGCTGCTGTGCATCGCCAGCGACCCGGGCGCCCGGCTGCGTGACATCGCGGCCAGCCTGGGCATCACCGAGCGCAGCGCGTACGGCATCGTTACCGACCTGACCGCAGCCGGTTACGTCGTCAAGCAGAAAGACGGCCGCCGCAACCGCTACCAGATCCAGGCGCACCTCCCGCTGCCCGAGCCGGCCAGCCAGAAGCCTGCCATCGGCGAGATCCTGGACCTCCTGGTGGGTGACGGCATGAGGCAGCAGCTCACCGCGAACCAGGCCGCCTCGCGCACGTGACCACGGCGGCCGGCCAGACCCGCCCGCCCAGGCAGCACGGGCGGTTAACTTCACAGCGCCCCTTGGGGTGCCGCGCTCGCCCCAGCCACTGCCCGACCTGGCGAGTCTGGCCCGAACCCTCGCCCAAAAGCAGCGTCCCATCCACCGGCCGTGAAGAGTGTCGAACGTTACTTGACGCGGCACTACCCCTAAACAGACTGTTCGTTCTGACATGACCCTCAGGTCAAGCGGCCACCGAGAATCCGCCAAGAAGGCGGCTATCGCTCCTGGCAGCCGGTCAGGCACCGGCCGGCCGCCGCCGAAGGTAGTCCGCTTCCAGGCTTGAGCCGGTCACGGCACGTAGGCCCCGGACCTGATCGGCCGGGACTTCACGCCGCGCATGGGGATGAACACCCGCTTGACCGGCTGGGCTTTCCAAGCCCCGGACCGGCGCTGCGCCCATTCGGCCAGCTCTGCTTTTCCTGCCGACCAGCACCGTCTGGCCGTCCATGCCCGCCGTCTTGCGGCCAGCGTGGATCTCCGTCGCTCCGGCGCAGGGCAGCCCGACTAATCCCGGCCGGCCGGAGGCTCCCGCCGGCCGGGGGCTGCGGCTGGGCCGACTGGCAGCCACGGTGGGCAGACCGTTTAGGGCCGGGCGGACTGCGGTTTGGTGTCCGCGTCTGATGCGGTGCCCGTGGCGGCGTCAGACACGGACTCCGCGCGGGCCGCTGGCGGGGTTCCGCCGACCCGATCGCGGGCCGCGGTCAGCATCTTGGCGAGGGAGCCCGCAGCCAGCAGGGCGCCGCCTGCCGCGACCGCCGCTGTCAGGCGCCGGCCGAGCGGCAGGCCCAGCCGGAGTCGGCCTGGCCCGGCCGCGATCAGAGCGGCGGCGGTGGCCAGGTTGGTCAGCGGCAGCTCGTATCCGCGGCTGGCGGCAAGCGGCCCGCTGGAGCGGTGGACCGCGGACGCGACAGTCATCGCGCCCATGATCGCCAGCGGGCCGGCCGGGTCTGCGGCACCGGCTGCGGTGAGCAGGCCACCGCCCAGCTCGGTGGCGCCTGCCAGAGCGGCCATCGGCTTGCCGGGGGTCAGCCCGATCCGCTCGAACCCGGCTCCAGCCTGTTCCAGCCCTGGGCCGCCGAAGGCGCCAAATAGCTTCTGCGAGCCGTGTACAGCCATATAGCCGCCGAGCACGAGCCTGGTGCCGAGCAGCATTACATCGCGCATGTCATCTTCCCTTCGTGTCACAGGCATATGCCGGCGTGGCGCGCGTCAGGAATGCCCAGTTCCACCGAGGTTCCCGCACCCCCTCACAGCCTCATCGAGCCTGGCCAGGACCGGGCAGGCAAGCACGACCGCGAAGCCCCGCGGCCGGATCGGAGCGCGATCGACTGCCCAGGCCCCGAACCTAGCCTCAGCGATAGCGGGCATGACCTGGTTTCTCCTCGATGCGGGGCGCGGCGCGGGCCGGTTGCGGCAGTTCATCCGAACCGAGAATATCTGGGCCAGGAACAAGCCGACCGCGCGGGTACGCTTATCCGCATGCACGTGCAGCCGTCCGCACAGGCCGGCATAACCACCCAGCCCGCCGACCTGACATGGCTGCTGCACCGCGCCGCGCAGCGCATGCGCGCCGCCCTCGACCAGGTAGCCAGGGCGGAACGGCTCGCCGGGGTGCGCGACTGGATCGTGCTGTCGGCCCTGATCGCCCAGCCAGGCCGGGCCCAGCTGGCACTCGGTCACGCGCTGGGGCTGGACAAGACCACCCTGACCTCGCTGCTGGACCGGCTCGAAGCCGGCGGGCTGATCATCCGTACTGTCGGACCGCACGACCGCCGTGCCCGCATCCCTGAAGTGACCACGGCCGGCCGGCGGATCCAGGAGCGGGTGGCCCGCGTCCGTGACCATGCCGAAGCCGAGCTGCTCAAGGCGTTCAGCGCGGAAGAGCAGCGCCTGCTGCGTGATCTTCTGACCCGCCTCGCAGCCAGTCAGCACAGCGACTGCCTGCACGTCGGCGGCTCCTGTATCTGACAGGCAGACGACCGAGGCACAGGGCCTGACCCTGCTGATTCGGTGCTAGTGTCCAGTTCAGTTGCTCTGGACCTCGGTGGCTGGCGTTCGAATCCGCGAATGCCGCCGTGATGCTCCGGATTTTTGTCGCAATCCGAGCCCGCCCGTCTGCACTCGCGCCGCACAATTCCCCGGGAGTTCAGATGAGATCACCCAAAGCACTGACGCCCGACGAGGTAGTTGACGGGGCAGTCGGTCCCTTCGATGACTACTGCGACGGCTATGGCAATCCGGGGGCCAGCGGGCTCGGCTATGTCTGCGTGCTGAAGCTGTCCACCGGTACGGTTGCCATTACCACGGACACCGTTCTTCAGGGCATCGCGTCCTTTGACCGCGCCGCGAGGAACGACGCCTATGCGGGGCAGATCAACATGATCGCTGCCTCCTCCTTTTCTGGACTCAACGGCGCGGTCTGGGGCTACGACCTCGCCCGCCATGACGGGCTGACGGACGGGTCGATCAAGCCGGTCATGATGCGAGAGCGCCATGACGGCGCGCAGATCCCCGTGCTTCCGGTAGCACCTTTGCTCGAGGCGGGCGAGCGACTGTTCGGCGCCGAGGCGCAGCGGCGCTTCCCGCTGCTCCCCGGCGCGCATGTGGCCTGCGCGACGAAGGACATCACGGCCGGCGGGCCCACATCCGTCTGGTCAGCCATCGCGCTGGCGGTCGCCGAGGATCGCGAGCGCGACGCCAGTCTCTTCATCGAGGACGCCGGGCACGACCGGGTCACGCACGCCGACCGGGAAAGCGCCGCCCAGAACCGGATGGCGAGCATCGTCGACAGCGTGATCTTGTGCGGCGCGGATCAGGACGTGAAGTTCAGGGAGATCTTCATCGGATTCAAGCAGGTATGGGTTCCCGAAGGACACGTTGGATGCGCGCTCACCTGCGCGCCGTACCTCGTCCTGGCGAAGAACGCCGTCCCGGATCCTGCCAGCCGGCTGCTGTCGATGTCACTGTCTCAGTGGGAGGCCCGGTATGCCGGCGCGGGAGCCTTCTGATCGCCTCGGAGATTCCAGCACTGGGCAGCGGTCACCCCGGGCGCTTCCATGTCCATTCCGTATTTTCTGGCATGTCCTGGCCGCCGGCGGCGCTGCCTAGCTGTTGCCGATGATGGCCGTCCCGCGGATGACGTCGCCGGCCAGCTGAGTCAGGGGATGGTTGTGATCGCGCGAGTGGCGGCGCAGCATGAGGAATGCCTCGTCGGGCGTGCTGCGGAGCCGTTCGGCGAGTATCCCCTTGGCCTGCTCGATCATGACGCGGCTGTTCAGTGCCACCTGCAGCTGGCTGGCGGCGACCTCCTGCTGACGGACCGCGCGTTCTTGCAGGATCCCGATCGTTGCCACGTCGACCAGCGCCCGGGCCGCCCGGGCGACCGCAGGGTCGAGGCCGTCCGGGGCGCCGCGGAACAGGTTCAGCGTGCCGATGACCTGATCGCGCAGCCGCATCGGGATGGCGTGCACCCCGGCGAAGCCCATCTCCTGCGCAGCGGCGGCGAACCGCGGCCACCGCGCCCGGGCGGCGCTGATGTCACCGACGACGACGGGCTCCCCGGTGCGGTAAGAGTCCAGGCACGGGCCCTCGTCATTCTGGATCTGGAATAGCTCCGCGATCCGGGCCTGCTCGGTCGAGGCCGCCACGAGCCGCAGCGCACCGCCGGCGTCGGCCAGCAGCAGGCCCGCCGCGTCCAATTCCAGCAGCTCGACGCAGCGCTCGGTGAGCGTGTGCAGGAACTCCATCAGGTCAAAGCCGGCCACCAGCGTGTCCGCCAGCTCCACGAACGCCTGTGCCAGGCGCTCGTCCATGGTTGCTGCCATGCCCGTCACACTAGCCCCCGCCTTCCCGCGGGCGGGTACGCCGGGACGTGGCCGGCCGCCAGGATCATGCTCGCGGGCCGGGCGCGGGGTCCAGGCGCAGCTTGCGGCTCACCACATCGTCGGCGATGTCGCCGAGCGCCGTGCTGCTGGCGTAGGCATGGGCCCGCAGCCGCACGGACGCCTCCTCCAGGCTCACGCCCAGCTGCACCGAGATCATCCCGGTCGCCTGGTACACCTGGGCCTGGCGGTCGGACAGGCCGTCGAGCAGCCGGTATTCCGGTGACCCGCTGATGCCGGCGGCGGCATCCAGCACCATCTGCAACGCAATATCAGCCAATGCCAGCACGTCGGCCAGCTGCTCCGGCGTCAGCGGACCGGGCAGCGCCCGGTAGAGCGAGAGCACGCCCACCCGGATGGCCCCGGCCTGCAGCGGAAACACGAACATCGCCTGGGCGCCAGCCGCCACCGCCGCCGGCACAAAGCCCGGCCACCGCGCGGATACCGACAGCAGATCCGGGATCAGCATCGGCGACCCGAACGCGAAATCATCCGCGGACGGCCCTTCTCCCGTCGTGAACTGCAGCTCCTCCAGCCGGGCACTGAGCTCATCGGAGGCGGACAGCGGCTCGCGCGCGACCAGCCCTCCCACCGCCGTCACCCCCGCCCCGTCGACCCCGAGCAAGCGGACTGCGGCCCGGCACAGCGCCGCGACCGACACCGGCCCGTCGCCCTCGTGCGCAGCCGCGACCCGCGCCCACGCCCTGCCCGTCCGCTCGCCCGCCACCGCCCTATCCTCCCGGCTCCGTCACCTCATCCCGGCGTCATGGGTGAACTGCCGCCCAGAGGTGCCTTCGACGCCGATGATCGACCCGCGCGGGCGCCGGGACCCGGTGTCCGGGTTACGAGATGAGTGACAGACCTGCCGATGAGGCTGGTTACCGTCAGGGCGTCGCGAGCAATGCCGGATCGGCGCCCGCCGGGACACCTGCCTGGGGCAGCTCCGGGCTGCCCGCCGCATCCGCCACGCAGGCGCGGACGCCGACCACGTCGATGAGCCGGCTGACGTCGAGGAACCGCAGTACCTGTCCCTGCGCCGCAGCCAGCAGAAGATCACCACCAGTCCCCCGCGCGTGCTTGCGCGCGAGCACCAGGGCCGCCAAGCCGCTGGAGTCGATGAACGTCAGCCCGGCGAGGTCCACGATGACCAGGTGCCCTCGCGCCGCGATGGCTGACAGCTCGCCCGCGGCGCTCGCGGCGTCCATGACGTCCAGCTCCCCGCGCAGGGTCACAACACACAGGCCGTCGCTGCCGCGGGTACTCGAGTCGATACTGAACATCAGGCACGCCTTCCTGCTCTGGCAGCAAGGCGTGGTCTTGACCCAGCGGCTCGTTCGCCGGCTTCTGGGCGCTAACACTACGCTGAATGGCTGCCCCTGTCTCGCCGGGAAGGCCCGGGCAGCGTGCCCATTCCGCGCTGGCGGCCGCCGGGCTCGAATGCGGCCCGAAATACGGCTTTCCGCACGTCGGCACCCCGTCGGCACCGCCCTGGGCGCTTAACGACAACGGTCCGAGGCCGGACCGGGGAGGCCTGTGACATGACACCGGTCGTAACCGACGGGCGGTGACCCCGGCGGCCGGGCACGTGAGCAGGGTGGCTGTGCAGGCGGGCGCGTTCGGCAACATCCCGCACCGGGTCAGTATCGGCGGCGGCAAGGTGCCCGCGGCCTGGTTCAGGCCGATGAACGGGCGCACTGTCAGCCCTGACGATGGCCGGCCGTGACGATCTGGTCCTGCTGGTGGTCCCGCCGCAGGCCAGTGCGGCCAGCGCGGACCGGGCGCTGAGGACGGCTGCGGCGGGCAGCGGTACCGGAGTTGCCCAGGCCATGCTGGTCGCGGCCGACGCCGATGAGGGCCGGCCGCGACAGCCCGGTGCCGCTTAAAGATGGCGTTTAGGGGACGGCCGGCTCTTTCCGGGCCGAATTGAAAGGCGCGGTCAAGGCGGCACCGGCCGGAAGGCTATCGGGCACTGAGATAGCGGGCATGCCGGCCGCGAGCGGCGCGGGCGGGACGTCTGCGGCCTGGGCCGCTGGCGGATGGGCCGCGCCGGCGGTCGCCGGCCCGGCGCGGTCGAAGAAGCGCAGCAGCTCGACCGGGACGGGCATGACGAGGGTGCTGTTCTTCTCGGCGGCCACCTCGACGACCGTCTGCAGCAGCCGGAGCTGCAGCGCGGCGGGGTCGG
>JBKQSL010000536.1:0-9967 GCA_052143655.1 Streptosporangiaceae bacterium
AGCATCGGCATCGCTGTCGTGGCCTACCTCTGGGCCATCCGCCTCTACAACCGGCGCCGAGCGGCCGAGCCGAAGTGAGCGGGGGCCGCGCACCGCCGTGGCTGAGCACTCCAGCTCGGTCGAACCACCGATGGCGAGGGGTTACGGTCGCGTCCCTGCTCGATGCGGACCAGATACTCGCGGCAGTGGACGTCGTCATCGCTGCCTGCCTGAGCGAAGGACTCCAGGTCGAAACCGAACTGCGGAGCGCATCCTTCGCGCGTCTTGATGTCAGGTCCGCTACGGAAAGCGCAGGTCGAACTGGGCCTGGACTGGCGCAAGAACGAACCAGTCCGCCTGGCGGCCGGGCCTGTGCTGCACGCGGACGATGCCGTGGCTAACAAGGTCTGTGCCCTGTTCGGACGAGCAGAGGTAAGGGACTACGTCGACGTGGACGCCATCCTGACCAGCGGCCGGTACGCAGAAGACGAGTTGCTCGACCTGGCCGCGGATCATGATCCCGGGTTCGACCAGTCGTGGTTCGCGGAGGCACTCGCTGCGATCGACCGCCTGCCGGATAGCCTGTTCCAGCCGTACGGCATGAGCCCGAGGGACACAGCGGCACTCAGGGAACGGATGCGCGCATGGGCCCGGAGGATCAGCACCGCCGAATAGACAGGCCGAACTTCCAGTAGCCCTGCGGGTTGCCTGAGGATGCTGACACAGTCCAGCGTGCAAGCGATAGCGACACATGTGGCCTGCGCCGACGTAGCTCGCTGGCGGGGCTATCCGAGTTGGGCGGTACGGCCCAGTTCGTGCTCGACGGCGCGACGAATCCACGAAGACAGCGACCGGTCATCGCCGTCAGCAGCCCGGCGTGCCTGGTCCAGCAGTTCCGGCGGGAAGCGCACCGGCACGGGAGGGCCAAGCCCGGGCCAAGCCGGGACGCCTGACGCGGCCGCGCGGGACCTTGCGGCTCCTGGTTCTCCGCCTTGGCGTAGAACTCATATTCCTGCTCAGGTGTCATAGGCATGTTGCTCATCGGTCTCTCCGGTACTGGGCGGCGAGGCCAGGTGTCGCCTCGTAGCAGCCAATCGGGCGGCACTGGCGCGGATCCCCAGCGCGCGCCGGGGCCAGTGGGACCACCAGGACCGCCCGCCGACCTCGCCGCACATCAGCCAGTGCGCGGGCGGCTTGGCCGGGTAGAACAGCGGATCAGAGATGAGCAGCGATCAGCTGGATGGCTGTTCGTGCGGGACCGCTGGTCTGGTAACCGGGATGATGCGGATGAGGGTGTCCAGGCCGGTGTAGTCATCGGGGTTAGTCGTGAACAGTGGCAGCCCTTCGGCGATGGCGGTGGCCGCGATCATCAGGTCCGCGACTCTGCCGCGTGGCTTGCGGCCGGCGGCGACGACCGCTGCCGTCACACGGCCGAAGATGCGGGCGGCCTCAGTGTCAAAAGGCACCGGGTCGAACCCGCTCTCGGCGCGCTGCAAGACCTCAAGGCGGCGGGCGCGCTCGGCATGCTCGTCATAGGTGGCCTGTTCCTCGTTACGCCGCACCTCGTGGGGGCCAGCGGACAGCTCCGCCAGGGTGATCGCGCTGATGGCCATCTCATCAGGCAGTTCGGTAGGGTCGATCCACCTGCGCAGGATCAGGATATTGGTGTCAAGCATTCCCTGTGCGGGCTGCTCACCGCTCATATGGGCTGCTCGCCTCATGGTCGAGCGCCTTGTCCTGATCAGCCCGGAACGCTTCCAGGTCGACAGCAGGGGCATTACGCGACATGGCGATGAACTCCTGCCGAGGGACGAACCGGCGACGGTCCCGCAACGGGATCAGCTCCCCGATCCGATGACCATCCCGGGTGACAGTAAAGGACTGCCCGTGCTCAACGGCATCCATGATCTCTCGCGACCTCATCCGCAGATCCCGCTGTGTGACCTCGGCGTAAATACTCATGGCACGATATTAGCACCTAGTGCTACCTAGTGCTACCTGCTGGCCGCAGGTCCGCGGTGGCAGACCGAACGCGGTGAACGCGATCAGTGCGGAGGACCGCAGGGTCCGTCGTGGTGGCGATAATCACACAGGTGGGGCGATCCGAGGTTATGAGGGCTCACCGTAGAGCATCTCAAGCGGCGAGCAGGATCTTTTCCTGGCTGCCGAAAGCCTCGGCTCCCAGCTCTTCGGTGGTAACTAGATAGGTTCCCGATGAGCCTCGGAGGGGCGGCGCTTTAGTAACCCCGCCGGCAACCGCTCAGGCATGCAGCCGCCCCCATGGGTGGACTGGCCGCCCGGGCGGGAAATTTGCGGCTCCCATCGAGCACCCGGCATCGCGCTAGGCGGCGATGGCGGGGGGACGCGGGGCGCGGCGCAGCCATTGCCAGAACGTGCGTCGCGGCCGGCGGGGCGGAGGGGGCGGCCCGGCGGTGATGCCTCCGCCGTGAACCCAGCCTGCGATCTCGACGCGCAGCTGGACGGGGACGCCAGGGCCAGGCGGCTCGGGCAGCGTGACGCTCCCGCCGTGCAAAGATATGTCACCGGCGTCCACCACGATGCCCGGCCTGGTGATCAGCCTGAGCCCCCCGCCTCTCACCTCGGCGGTGATGCGCAGCAGCGGCTGCGTGATCACCGCCTCGGTGAAGTCCAGCGTCACGCCGCCGCCTTTCACCTTGACGTCCAGTTCCTTCGGCACTACCCAGCGGCCATCCCGGCGGGCGCCGCTGCCGTGGACGTGGATCCGTACCAGATCCTTCGGCGTGGCGCTCACCGCGCCCGCGCCGGGCGGCACGACAGCGGTACCCGGCGTGGTCGGCAGATCGGTAGTCAGCGCCGCGAGCTCGGCGTAGGTCCTGGCGGTCAGCGCGCGTTCCAGGCGGTCGTCCAGTTCTTCCGCGGAGAGTCGGCCGTCCCCGGCGGCTACCCGCAGCAGTTCCACCACCTGATCCCGGTCCGCGTGTGATGCGCGGAGTTCCTCGCCCGCGACGGCGGCAGGCAGATCGCTCTGGCCGCCTCTGCTGGATTGCGGGTCCGCCATGCCCAAACCCTAAGGCAACGCGCCGATGCGCGCCACGCCAGGCGCCTCCTGGCACAGGTAGGGAACTCATCAAGCACCAGCAGCGCGGGCAGGCCGCGAGAAAGCCTCCGAACGAGCCAGCCGGCAGCCCTGCCCAATGCGCGAGCGAGTCACCGACCGTTCCCCGTTGGCCTTGAACACCCGGGTGATCTCGCCCTCCAGCCAGGCGTCGCGGACCACCCGGATGGGTCGCCTATATCGACGCTCACCGGGACCGGTTCGGGGTCGAGCCGATCTGCCGGGTCCTGCGCCAGGAAGGGTAC
The DNA here is from genome assembly GCA_052143655.1 of Streptosporangiaceae bacterium. Lineage (GTDB taxonomy): Bacteria > Actinomycetota > Actinomycetes > Streptosporangiales > Streptosporangiaceae > CAVSUR01. The sequence goes on from JBKQSL010000536.1 coordinate 3,322, forward strand.
GGCATCGCGCCGTCGACGTATTACGCGCAGGCCGAGCCGGCGCATCAGCCGCTCGATCCCCTGATAACAGTGCGTTCGAAGTCCTCTACCCACGATCACGGCAGGGGAGCACGCCGACCGCCGCATGGTGCCGTGGCTGCCAGGCTCTCCTAGAGCAGCGCAGCCGGACGAGTGGCACAGGGGCTATCGAAACTGCTCGGCAAAGATCCCGGCCTCTGACGCCCCTTTTCTCGGCTGGGGCCGGTTAATGCGTGGCGTCGGCCCTACAGTTGGCGGAACTCGTCGGTGCGGCGCTGATGGACGGTCACGCTGCCCGCAACGAGCTCCAGTTGCGGCCGACCTGCGGCACCGTCGGCTAGGTCGACGCAGTCCTCGTGCGCGACATCCAGCGCCAAGCACCGGCCGCCACCGGCTGCTGCGGCGGACTTCCACGCCAGGCCGCGGATGTCGGCCTGGTCGAAAACGCGCAGGAAGTACTCGCAGAACACCTGCGTGGGCACGTAGTCGAGGTTGCTGCGGGCTGTGTCTACCGGTTGGCACAACTCCTCCACCAGGTCGTTCAGGAACCTGAGCTGCCCCCACCAGCGTCCCAGCTCCGGGTCGAAGATGCTCGGCACGGCAGGTACATCGGTCAAGTTGAGGATCGCCATGGGCGCTGCGGTGGCGAACTGGCCGACAGTGAAGAACTCGCTGGGGTCAGCGCGGGCGACCTCGGCGAGCGCGGTGCCGGTGTCGTCGGCGCGGTAGAACAGCGGGATACGGGCCGGGCTCATCCGCGAGGAGCTCGTCGAGTTCTTCGGCAGGTTGGTACCCAGCTCTGCGGCGCCCCAGTCCTGGGAGTCCTCGTGCCGCGCGTGCCCGCGCGCACGACAAGTGAGCGTGCCGCCCGGCAGGGTCCCGATGAGGTCGAACTGGACCAGCAGCCCGCCGATGGCCTGAAGAACTCTCGCGACTGAGATCTCCCCGGCGCCTTCGTGCTGCTCGGTGTTATCCTTGCGGGCCCAGAACACGGTGGCGTCCAAGATCCGGTGTAAATGAGAGGACGGGCGTAGGTTCCCCTTCAAGACCGGCAAGTCTTCGAAGGAAGGACCCACGCCCGTGCCTGTCCGAGTATCGCCTGCTGACCGTGTCCGTCACCACATCGATGAGCTGTTCGCCGCCGGGCGTCCGCTGCCGGAGATCCTGGAGGGGGTGGCCCGGCTCGGCGCGCAGTTGCTGATGCAGGCCGCGCTGGAAGCCGAGGTCACCGAGTTCCTCGGCCGGGACCGCTACCAGCGGGCCGCGGCCAGCCCGGGTGCCCGGCCCGGCAGCCGGAACGGCTACCGGGAAGTGACGGTCAAGACCACCGCCGGCCCGGTTGAGCTGGCCCGGCCGAAGCTGCGCGGCACCACCGAGGCGTTCGCGTCCCGGCTGTTCGGCGCCCATGTCACCAGGACGCACGCGCTGGAGTCGCTGGTGATCGCCTCGTTCGTCCGCGGCCTGTCTGTCCGCGACGTGGAAGCCGCCCTGGCCGAGGCCCTCGGCGACCAGGCCGCGATCTCCAAGTCCACCGTGTCGTCGGTCTGCCAGCAGATCAAGGACGAGTACCAGGCATGGGCGCAGCGACGCCTGGACGGCATCACCCTCGACTACCTGTTCCTGGACGCCAGCTTCTTCCGCATGCACCCCGGCTCGCCGGCGGAGCCGGTGCTGGCCGCCTGGGGCATCACCACTGACGGCAAGCCAGCGTTCATCGGCCTGGCGCCGGGCACCGGCGAGTCCGCCGACGCCTGGCACTCTTTCCTCACCGACCTGGAGGAGCGCGGCCTGGCCAGCCCGCTGCTGGTCATCTCCGACGGCGCCCCGGGCCTCATCGCCGCGATCGAGCAGGCTTACCCCAGGGCCCTGCGCCAGCGCTGTCTCGTTCACCGCTGCCGGAACGTCCTGGCGAAGATTCCGGCCGGGATGCAGGCTGAGGTCAAGGACGCCTACTGGAAGCTCTTCGACACCGAAGAGCTCAAGACCCCGCCCGGTCCCCGGCTCGTCGAGCTGGTCGATGCGCGGATCAGCGAGATGGCCGCCAAGTACCAGGCCACCTACCCGTCGGCGATGAAGTGCCTGGCCACCGACCAGGCCGGGCTGACCGCCTGCCTGCGCTTCCCCGCCGGGCACCACCAGCGGATCCGCCATTCGAACTTCATCGAGCGGACCTTCGGCGAGACCCGCCGCCGCACCAAGGTCATCGGCCGGCTCCCCGGCGAGACCAGCTGCCTCACCCTCGTCCGGGCCGTCCTGGACCGCGCCTCCAAAGGCTGGCGCGGCGTCAGCATGACTCCCGGCGGCCTCCGGCTCCTGCAGGACCTGCGCCGCTCGCTGCTCGACCCGCCCCGCCAGCTCCGGCCACGCACCGTCACCACCAGCCAGCCCGCCGACGGCCGCGAAACTGTCAGTACCGTCGCCTAACCTGACCATGAAGCCGGGAACCACGCCCGCCGATTTACACCGGAATCCGGACGCCACCTCCTACATAGCCGAGGCCGCCACGGCGGCAGAGCGCCTGCGGCGGCGCTGGCCGGACCGTCTGGTGTTCAGCGTGGCCTCCGAGGCGACGCTGTTCGTGACAGGAGGCGATCTGCACGAGCGCGCGCTTCGCCGGTTCCGGGCCGGACGCGCCGTCCGCGCCGGACGCGCCGCCTATCTGGATGGTCGTGCGCGTACCCGGCCGGTCCGGCGTGCGGGAGATCAGCACTGTCGTGCCGCCTCGCCGGGTGCCGCTGTGCAGGCCCGGCTCACCGCTCAGCCTTCGCGTCCCGGACGCCGGATCCCAGGCCCACAGATGCACCTCCGTCGGCTCGTCCGACGCCGTGAACAGCACCGTCTCGCTATCCACCGCCAGCACCGCATTCAGCTGCAGGCCAGGGGGCGTGACCGGCTCCCCGTCGGCCAGCAGGCTCCGCGTGTCGTCCAGGTCGCCACTGGTGAGCAGAATCCCCGCCGCCGTGCGGTCAGGCAGGCCATCGACCAGCGTGACCCAGGCATCGTCGCGCTGCTCCGCCAGCAACTGAGTGGCACCCGTCGCCGCGTCGATGCGGAGGACCTGGACGTGCCGCTGGTCGCGCGACTGCACCGCGGCGTACGGGCCGAAAGCATCCCAGCCCGCCCGGGTCAGGTACTCGAACGCCGCAGTGTCCCAGCTCACCCGGGTGAGCTGGCGGCCCGGTGCCACCGTCGCCTCCGCGATCCAGAGGCTCACCGCGGCGTTCGCCGTCCCCGCCGCCGGGTAGCGGAAGCTGGCCGGCGGGCTGGCCGGGTCCGCAGGATCGGCGATGTACCAGCGCTGCACCTGCGTCGCGTCCACCCGCGCAACCAGCAGCCGCTCACCGTCCGGTGCCCACCAGTAGCCCCTATCGCGCCCCATCTCCTCAGCCGCCACATGCTCCGCCAGCCCGAAGCTAACGTCCGGCGCGTCCGGCGCGTCCGGCGCCGCCACGGCGTCCGGCCCGGCTACCGCCCGGTCTGCGGAGCCGTCTGCCTCAATCACCCGCAAGGCGCCCCTGCAGACGTAGGCGATGCGCCGCCCCGCGGAATCCGGGCGCGGATCGACCACCGGCTCCGCTGCCGCGAGCCGGCGGATCGCGGCAGCCGCGGGACGGATCGTCCAGAGCTGCCCGGAGAGGGCGAAGACCAGTAGCTCGCCGGCATTGTCGGCTGCATAGGCCACAATCCCGGCCGACTGCTCGCGGGCCCGCTCGCGCCGGGCTCTCTCTTCAGGCGGCAGTTCCTCCGCCGCGCCCGCCAGCAAGCGGACCGGGTCAGCCAGCAGACGCTCCTGCGCCGTCGCACAGTCGAAAGCCCACAGGCAGGACACCAGGTCATCGCCTGCCCTGGTCCTCAGGAAATAGCCCATGCCGCCGTCAGGTCTCAGCGTGATGTGACCCGGAACGCCCAGGGACAGGCGCCTCGTGAGGGCATACTGCCGGGGCAGCGACATCGGCGACGAGGCGGGGGCGGTCAGGGACGCGGCAGGCTCAGGCATGACGGGCACCGCCGCACTCTGCCACCATGCGCCTGTTCTCGCACCAGCATTTCCGACCGCAGGGCCGCCGGCTGGACCCGTAAGTGCCTGCTGCGAGTGCCGCAATAGTCCATCGTGCAAGCGATAACGACACACGTTGTCCAGGCGGCTCCTAGACAAGGAACCAGCAGGTGGGCGAGGACAACGACGGCCGTTTCCCCAGGACGGTCCGCTACCCTCGGAGCGGGCTGGAGGAGCGGGCGGCCACGCTAGCGTAGGAGGCGTAACCTACGTCTGGCGCAAAAGTATAGTTTTGAAAACTATACTTTTGGGCCTAGGGCGCGGTTGATCCGCGGAGGCACAGTGACGGTTAAGCCTGAGCACATCTTCGACCGGGAGCGTGAGTGGGAAGGACTAGATGCCTTCGCGCGGAACGCCTACTCGGGAGCCATGCTTGGCGTGGTCAGCGGGCGGCGACGGCAAGGTAAGAGCTTCCTGCTCGAGGCGCTTGCCTCTGCCACCGGGGGCCTGTACTTCCCGGCGGTGGAGGCTACCGAGATGGTCAGTCTGCGCGCGTTCACCACGGCGCTGGTCCGTCAGGGCATCAGTGTCAGCCGTCCGGTGCAGGACTGGGACAACGCGATCGCGCTGCTCTTCTCCGCGGTCACGGGGCAGCCCCGAGTGGCGGTGATCGACGAGTTCCCGTTCCTGGCCAAGGCAAGCCCGTCGTTGCCGTCGATTATCCAGCGCGAACTCGGCCCCGGTGGTTCGGGGCAGCGCAGCTCCGTCCGGCTGCTGCTATGCGGGTCGGCCATGTCCGTGATGGGGGCCTGCCTGCGGGACATACCCCGCTGCGTGGCAGGGCCTCCCTCGAACTGCTCGTACGCCCGTTCGGCTACCGGGAGGCGGCGCGTTTCTGGGGGGCCGCCGACCCGGAGCTCGCGGTACTGCTGCATTCCGTGGTCGGCGGTACGCCCGCCTACCGGCGTGAGTTCGTCGCGTTCGACGCGCCGAACGGGCGCGGCGACTTCGACGCCTGGCTGCTGCGCACTGTGCTGAACCCGCAGGGCCCGCTCTTCCGCGAGGCACGCTATCTCCTGCGGAGGAAACCGAGATCAGGGACCCGGCTCTCTATCACTCGGTGCTGGCCGCCATCGCGGACGGCAACCGCACCAACGGGGCCATCGCCAGCTTCGTGGGCCGCAAGTCCGCCGACATCACCCATCCGCTCAGCGCCCTCGAGGACGCTGCGCTGATCGCCAAGGAAGCAGACGTGTTCCGCCGCGGCAGGTGGCTCTACCGGGTCACCGAGCCGCTCATCACCTTCTACGAGGCCGTGATGCGCCCCGAGTGGTACCGGCTGGAGTCGGGGCAGGCGGAGGCCGCCTGGCACGATCAGCAGGCGGACTTCCTCAGCCGCGTCGTCGGCCCGCACTTCGAGTCGCTGTGCAGGTCCTTCGCCCTGCAGGCCGGCTCCGGGCTCTTCGGCGCCCCTGTCGGGGAGGTCGGCTCAGGCATCGTGAACGACCCGGCGAACCGGACCCAGATCGAGGTCGACGTCGCAGTGCTGGCGCCCCCCGAGCCGGGACGCCCCCGGCGGCTGCTCTCCCTCGGCGAGGTCAAGTGGGGCCAGGTGATGACCACACAGCACACCGCGAGGCTGGCCCGGGCACGCGACCTGCTCGCGGCCAGCTTCGACATCAGCGACTGCGCGCTGGCCTGCTATTCCGCCGCCGGATTCAGCGCTGACCTCCGTTCCGCCAGCGGTCCTGGCCTGATCCTGGTCTCATCCGGCGATCTGTACGGGTGATAGCGGACAACGCATGGGAGTGCCGATAAGGGCCGGCGGGCGCTTCACCTTCGCGTAACAGCAACCAGGCGCAAGGCCGACGCCTGACACCATCCAGGCCAAGTTTTCGCAGCTCAAAGCCTATAACTGCGAATGCTGCCACACGCCACCGTGCATGCGATAATGACACACATTGTCCGCCTGGCTCCTCGAAGGAGAAGGAGCACGCTCACCGGGGTCGGGCCATGATCCCGCTCGGCCTGCGCCTGACGCTGCACGGCGGCCGCGAGGCCGTCAGACGGCTGCTGCTTGTGGTGGCGGCGGTCGGGCTGGGCGCCGGACTGCTGCTGGCCGCCGTCTCCGGCATAAACGCGGCCAACACACAGAACGACGCGGGCGGGGCGAGCTGATCACCCCGGCCAACACACTTACCAACCCCTACCAGCAACTCGCGGACGTCGTCATCCTGACCAGCCTGGCGATCGCCGGCTGTACGCTCGCGACGAACATCGCCGCCGGGCTGGCCGACCGCAAGCGCCCGTTCAGCATGCTCCGCCTCACCGGCGTCCGGATCGCCACGCTACGCCGCATGGTCGTGCTGGAAAGCGCCGTCCCGCTCATCGCGGTGGCCATCGTCGCGATCGGCGCGGCCTGGGTGCCTCCGCGATGTTCACGTCCGCGCAGATGCAGTACCCGCTGGTCGCGCCCGGCGCCGGGTACTACCTGATCACCGCGACCGGCATCGCCGCGTCCCTCGCCATCATCGCCGCCACGTTCCCGTTGCTGCGCCTCATCACCGGCCCGGAGGTCGCGAGAAACGAATGAGGGTAACGCGGCGGCGCCCGCCTGACGATAGAGAATGT
>JBKQSL010000537.1:0-5485 GCA_052143655.1 Streptosporangiaceae bacterium
GTCAAGGAAGTGCGGCTCGGCGACGACGCCGACCGGATGGTCGTCTGCTTCAACCCCGAGGCCGCCGAACGCGATGCCGCCATCCGCGGCCAGCTCCTGGCCCAGCTGGAAGAGATGACTGCCGGCAGCGACGGGCTGCCCTCACAGGAGCGGGCCAGGCTCGCCGGGGTCATCTCGGCCAAGGACGGGCTGAAGAAGTTCCTCAAGGTCACCCCGTCCGGCCTGCTGCGCACCGACACCGCCCGCGTCAGGGCCGAAGAACGCCTCGACGGGAAATTCCTCATCCGCTGCGGCGACCCGAAGATCACCGCCGAGGACATCGCCCTGGGCTGCAAGCAGCTCCTCGAAGCCGAGCGCGGCTGGCGCGACATGAAGCAGCTCATCGACCTGCGCCCCGCCTGTCACCGGCTCGAGGACCGGATCCGCGCCCACGTCACCCTCTGCTGGCTCGCCCTCCTGCTCATCCGCATCGCCGAGACCACCACCGGCCAGACCTGGAACAAGCTCCGCACAAGGCCCTCGACCTGCCCGAGCCCCCGCTCGTCCACGCCGCGCAGCCCGCAGCCTCCTGACCAGCACGAACCCCACGGCCTAGTGACACGCCCCGTCACCGGGCCTACCGGCATTCCCCCAGGTCAACCCGCGAAAACTGCCGACTAGGCCGTCACCTATCTGCGGAACCCAGGTGGGATGAAGACGAAGTTTGCATCGCCGGGATCGACGCCAGGATGATCCCGGTGACACGTGCCCAGTCTGACCCGCGATCACCGCGAACCCAGCCTGCAGCACGATGATGGCCGAACAGCACGTGTACCCAGCCCCATGCCGTCGCGCTGACCTGCGTTCCACAGTTGAAGGTGCTCTCTAGTCCACGGAAACGCGGCCTGAGCTGCAGAGATGCGTGACTTCCTGGCGTGTGGGCGTGTGTCTAGGCGGGCTCGCGGCGGCGCGGGCGCTCGCGGCGGCTGTTTGCGCTGGTCAGTGGGCTGCGGACAGGTCCTGGATGCGCCTGGGCGGGTCGATGGCCAGCGCGGCGAGCAGGTCACGCTGGGGCTTGGTCAGCTCGGTGGTCTGGCGGAACGTGCCGGACGGGCCGGTGAACGTGACGGCGTGCAGCCGGCCGGCCTCGGCGCGGATCCGCGCCCAGGTCCACCCCGATGTGGTCTCGGCGACCCGGATCAGCAGCAGCGCGAGCCAGCACAGCAGGATGTGGGCGCGGATCCGGTGCTCGCGCCGGTGGTATACCGGCCGCAGGTCCAGGATCTGCTTCATGTCCCGCCAGCCGCGTTCTACCTCCAGGAGCTGCTTGTAGCCCAGGGCGATGTCCTCGGCGGACAGGTGCGGGTCTGAGCAGCGCAGCAGGTACTTGCCGTCCAGGTTCGCCTCGGACTTGATCTTCTGCCTGTCGACGCGCAGCAGCCCGCCGGGCGTGACCCGCAGGAACCGCTTCAGCCCCGGCTTCGCCGACAGGGTCCCCTCGATCCTGGCCCGGCCGGCGGTGCCGAGCTTGTCGGTATCGTTGATCGCTTCGGCGAGCTGGGCGACCAGCTCGGTGCGGACGGCGGCGTCGCGTTCGGCCTGGGCGGGGTTGTAGCACAGCACGAACCGGTCGTCGCTGCCGATGTTCACTTCCTTGACCTGCAGGTTGTCTTTCACGGTCGCGTACCGGCCCGGCCGCGACAGCGCCGCCCTGGTTTCGCCGGAGCCGGAGCGCAGCTTCTCCCCGATGATGTAGCCGCCCGCGCCGCGCATCAGCGCCCTGCGGTTCTGCTTCGAGGAGAAGCCCCGGTCGGCGACCCACACGATCCGCGACAGCGACCAGGACCGCATGTCATCGCGGACCTGGCGGATCAGGTCGGAGTCGGCAGTGCTGCCGGGCCACGACCAGCAGCGCACCGGGATCCCGTCGCGGGTGACCGCCATCCCGACCACGACCTGCGGCAGGTCATCACGGGAGTCCTTAGACTTCCCGTGGTCCCGGAACCCGGCCTCCTTCACCACGTCGTCGCCCTCGGCCAGGTTGCCGCGCTCATCCCGCCCGGCCGGCTCATCCGGCTCGTCCAGCTCGAAGTAGGTGCTGGTCGTGTCGAAAAACAGCAGGTCGACCTCGAGGTTCAGCAGGTCGGTGACCTGGAAGTACACTTGCTCAGCGAGTTTCGGTTCGATCTGCAGCAGCCAGTCCATCGCCCGGTAGCACGCCTCGTCGCCGATCTCCTCCAGGCCCGCGATGTGCACGTCGCTGGTGATCCACTCCGCCGCCGCCAGCTTCGAGGACGCGGCCAGCGCCCGGTTCGCGACCAGCGCGAACAGCACCCGCTCGACCCGCGGGTCGAGCCTGCGGCCGGCCAGCTGACCGCGCACCGCGGCGTCGGCCCGCAGCCGCCGCCACAGCGCGTCCAGGATGAACGTGCCGCCCAGCGGCCGGGACTCCGTCACGGCCAAGCCGTCCGGGCAGGTCAGCGCCGCCGCGGCCTCCGGGTCGAGCAGCCGGGTCAGCGAGACGATCAGCCGCTCGATCGCGTCCCGGTCGAGCTGATCCTCGCGGCCAAAGGAGAACAAGATTTTCGGCCGGGAGATCCCGGCGGCGGCGTCCCATTCGTTGTGCGCGAGCTGCAGGTAGCGGACCGCGGTGCCGTCCTTCGTGCGCCGCGACGTCGTTCTCACGTACATGGCTCTAGAGCATAACAGCATCTACGCAGTTAAACCGGCGACACAATGCCTAAACGTGTTACTAGGCAAATCTACGACTCCGCGTATCGCTCACCACCATGACCTGCAACGTTACCGAATCCCGTGCCTAGAACCGGCCCCTAGCTGTGGAACGCAGGGCTGATGCTGTAGCTGTTTACCGGCTTGTAGAAGAAGAGTGGTTGATGACGCCGGCCAGGCCCTCGAGGGACCAGAAGAACCCGCCGATGATCATGAGCGTTCCAGCGAAAGATGGCAGCGCAGGCGCCGCGTGTGCTGCTCGCCGAATCTGGCTTGATGACATCTGGCTGCTCCTTGTCCTCTTCGCCCGATTGGCCCGGGACCGGGTACCCACCGTTTCTGCAGCCAAGGTTCGTCGTGGGCCGGGGCTTGCGTTCTTGCCTCGGCCCTGCCGCTCTCCGCTGGCACGGTCGCGACGCCCCGGCCGGCCAGCGCCGCTGGCGGACGGTCGCCGCGACCCGCGCGTGGGCCTACTGACCGGCCTGAAGGGCCTCGTCCGAGACTGTGTGCTCCTCGGAGGCGCCGCCGAGCTCGCCCAGCTTCGCCGAGATCATCGACGACTCGTTGAATGGCGTCAGGACGCCCACCGCTGCCTTGCCGTTGGTGAGCTCCTTGCCGATGCGCTCGCGGTCGGAGTCGGTCAGTCCCAGCCCTTTATGGTGGAGGGCGCCGGCCGCCGCACCACCGATCACGCCGACTCCCACGGCGGCCGGGCCGAGGAGGAAGAGCGCCGCTCCAATCCCGGCGCCCTTGCCGGTGCTCCGGGCGCCGACCTTTTCCTCTTTCAGCTTTCCGGTCGCGTCGACCGCCAGCACCCCGATGGCGTCGGTGGAGGTGAGCCCGGGTCCTTCAGATCGCGCGCTGCGTTGTCTGCGGCTGCCTCGTTTCCGAAGATCGCGAGGACCAGCGTCCTGTCTGCCATTGTGTTGACCTTCCGTCAGGGTGGGGACTCCATGTCCCGGGCGGCCAACCGGATGACGTGGCCCAGACCATGCGCCCACCTATTGGTGCACTTGCAGGGACTGTTTCGCTCCCGGAAGGCGGTGACATCACCCGAGCCTCACCCTCAGCAGGGTGAAACTTCGCATCTTGCTGCCCTGCTAGAGCAGCCCGCGGGCCGTGCCAGTGTGCACGCGTCCGTCCTCGAGGTCAGATCCAGCTTGCGGTAGATGCTCTTCATGTGTGACTTCAACGTGTTCGGTGACACGAAGAAAGTGCCTGCGATCTCCTGCGTGGTCAGCCACTGAACAGCAGTCCGGAGCACGTCCAGCTCGCGGCTGGACAGGTCGCCCCGCGCGGCCGCCACCGAGCTGCGCATACGTGCGGCCGAGATCTCCGCGGCCATCGGCGACATGTCCGCATACGACCGCATTGTGCCCACGGCCGGCAGCGACAGCGGCAGCGGGCCGATCCCGCGGCCCTGCTCGAGGCTGGCTAACGGGTCCTGCGCCCAGCGCAGGCTCAGCATTCGCCTTTGAGCGGATCACCGGCATTACCCAGCACGGGTGAGACAATGACTCCTCAGCCCACTTGCCAGGGAGCCCGGCTACACCCTGAACCGGCCACAGGTGTTGCCGACGGCCGCCAGCGGGCGCAGTGGCAGGGTCATGTCAGGAGCACCAGGCCGCTGATGGCCATGTAGGCGCCCAGGACCACGGCGGTGTAGGCAAGGACCTGCCGGGCGTGGCCCGCCAGCCAGTCCTGGAAGTTCTTGAGAAACGCCTTGGTCGCCTCGGGCCGCAGTTCCAGGAACACCAGCGGGATGATGATCAGCAAGAACTCGATGACCACGAACAGGATTACGCCGACGACCTGGTTCGCGGTCGAGGATTTGCTGGTGACCAGGATGTGCAGCGCGCTCAGGTAGGCGCCGCCGGGGATGCCGCACAGCGCGCCGATGACCATGGCGAGCCCGAGCCGGGGCTCAGCCAGCACCCGCTGCGCCCAGCCGTCCTTCTTCTCCTTCTTCTCCGGCTGCCCGTCCCCGGCCGGGGCCGGCGTCTTGCGCCGGCCCTGCAGGCGGCCGGTGGCGACCCGCGCGCCGACAGCGACCAGGACCAGGCCGAGGGCCAGGTCGACGCCCGCGCTCGCCGTCTTCTGGGAGTTGATGGCATCGGCGTGGATGGTGAGCACGTCCAGCAGGCCGATCGTCAGCGCCACGGTCATGCCGCCGAGCAGGATGCACAAGAACATCGCCCGCGGCCGCCGGTTGTCGATCAGCAGCAGATCCACCGCCAGAAACTTCGGGTTCAGCGCCGCGACGAACGCGAGTGCGAAGAACTGGGCGTTCATCGCCGGTCACCCAGCATCGGCCACCGGCCCCGGCCAGTGGCGCCGCCCGGCTGCGGGTGCAGCTTGACGTGCTTCTCATATGCGGCAACGCCGCCGGCGATCGGGTAGGGCCCGCGGATCCGCTGAAGCCCGGGTGAGACCTCGGAGTAATCCAGGCCGGGATCATCACCACAGTCGCAGCAGATGATCTCAAAAGCGTCGGTGTAGCCGCCCTGCGGCTGGCCGTCCACGATGCGGCCCGGCTGGCGCCGCAGAACGGTCGTCCAGCCATGCCGCGGCGGATCAAGTGTCTTCACATCCTGCCTCCTTGCCATCACTCCGCCGGGCGCTCGCAGCGGCTTGCTGAACGTAGCTGCGGAACTCGGCGTGCTACCGCTGTGCCCGCCCTGCCGCCCGCTCACTCATCGAGCCGCCGCGGGCGATCAGGTACACCAGCACGCCGATGAGCGGGATGAACAGCACGAACAGGAACCACAGGGCCTTG
>JBKQSL010000538.1:0-8478 GCA_052143655.1 Streptosporangiaceae bacterium
CCGATAACTGGCGTCAAGACTCACCTACAGAGCCAGCGCATAGTACGGCAGCCGCCATTGGCTAGCTGGCCAGGGGTTTCAGGGTGAGGTTCTGGTCTCGGGCGAGCCTTGCCCGGTGGTGGAACCAGCGCGCTCGGGCCTGATGGCTGCGCGTCCAGCCGGACCAGTGTTCCGCGTGGCCTGGTGGTGAGTTCCGGGCGGTGGCGGCGATGAGCCGCCGGATCTCCGGGACGGTCAGCGCGATCATGCCGGGATTGGCGGGCGGTTCCTGGTCGGGGTGCGCCGGCATAGGCGCCTGGGTGCTGGTCCGGTCCTTCAGGAGGGCAACGGTGACGGCGCAGATCGCCAGGGCGGCCATGACCAGGATGGTGTGCCGCAGGATCGCGTGGTAGAGGCGGACCTGGGACTGGTCGAGCCCGAAGCCGTCCTTCCCGAACTCGAAGTCCTCTTCCACCGGCCACCTGAGCCCGGCAGCGCGGATCAGCCGGGCTATGCCGGGCGGCTGGCCGCCGGGGACGTGGCAGTAGTGGAAGGCCAGCTCGCCGGTCCGGACGTGCCGGCGGATCAGCAGGCAGTGACGGGGTGAGGATATGCCGATCTGCGCCCAGGCGTACCACCGCTCGCCCTTGGATCCTTTCCCCGCCGATCGGATCTCCCAGCGCCGGTCCGCGGCGCAGAGCCGGCGAACGGCCCGGGCGCAGGTCAGCGTGACGCCGCGGGCGAGAGTGACGCGGAAGCTGGAGGGGACCCGCAGCACGTAGGCCTGGCCTTGTTCTTCCAGGTAGTCCCGCAGCTGGGTGCAGGAACCGTACACCTCGTCGCCGCACACGAAGTCGACGCGGACGCCGTCAGCGAGCGCGTCCGCGACGATCGACCGGGCGAGCTGCCCCTTGGTAGCGAACTCCAGATCCAGCGGCAGCGCCATTACCAGCGACCGGACCGGGTCGCTGATCTGCTGCTGCGGGATCCACTGGCGGGCGCCGACCAGCGCGTGCCCGGTGCCCTCGCGGACATAGGACAGGTGCACGGTATTGATCCCGTTCTCGACTCCGCCCGCGCAGCCCATGTGCTGGCGCTGCACGCCGGCGGTGGCCTGGCCGTGCTTCTCCTGCCCGGTCTCATCCAGCGCCCCGACCGCCAGGCCCCGCCTGCGCCCCGACCGGCGGGCGGCTTCATCCAGCCCCGCGACCGCGAACCGGCGCACCGCGCGCATCGCCGCGGCTTCGTCCCAGCACGCGCGGTTCAGCAGCCGCTGCGTCCGGTCCGGCGTCTTATCCCCGATCAGCCTCGCGATCGTCCACCCGTTGCGCCGCGGCAGGTCGCTCATCACCGCCGCCGTGTACCGGGCCGCCTGCAGCCACGCCTCGGTCCGCGTGAACGCGGGCCTCATCACGGTCAGCAGCTCGGCTCGCTTCCGGCGGCCCAGCCCGGCCGCTACCCTGGCGGCAGCGGCCGCCTCAGATTGTTGTTTCGTCACACAAACATGATCATGAGGCGGCCGCGCCTACGATGCCCGACACGCCGGGACACTCCAGCTCAGAACCCCAATGGCGGCTGCCGTAATAGGAGCATCGATCTGCGCGCCCTACCCTGTCCGTAACATCCCGGCGCGGTCACCCTCCGTGGCGATAGCCGACCAAGCGCAGAGTCACGGCAGCGGTTCTTACCAAATTGATGCTCCCGATCCTGTCGCTGGCGGTGGGACAGCACCGCCCTGGCCGTGCTCACGATAGGTGGCGGCAGATGCTCATGGCGAGCGTCGCGTAACACCTGGGAGCCTACTGGTCGATGCCTGTTGCCGTTCGGTGGCAAGCTGTGGCAATGCGATTGCGGAATCCGGGCGGCGCTGCGGCGGCGCTAACCACGGTCAGGCAGGTGAAGGATCAGCTTTCGAATGCCAGCGTGGAGGGCAACACTGCAGGCGCCCGGAGGGATGCCTTCCTCACCTGGTGCGACAACTGGGGCACCCCTCAGCTTGGTAACCATTTCCCACCAACCGAGGCACTGTTCGCGGAACTGTCCGAGAGTTATCACCGCATGGTCATGGCTCCCCCGGGGCCAGAGCGCCAACTGAACGGGCTCATTAATCGCGAGCGCAGGGAGTGGGATGCGCGGCTCGCGCGCCTGGTCGCTGACCTGGAGGACCGCATCGCCTTCCTTCTCCGGGCCGGCCACCTCGTGGTCCTGGATACCTCGGCGCTCATGGAGGGCGTATTCTTCGCGGACTACGACTGGCACGCTCTCGACGGAAGCCTGAGAGAGGGGCCCATCCGGCTGATCCTGCCGTCCCTGGTAGTCGAGGAGCTGGATGACCTGAAGCGACACCGGGACGGCCGGCAGAAGGCGCAGGCCCGCAAGGTGCTCAGCAACCTGTGGGACTTGCACCGGGCGGACTCAGCGGAGGCTGCGGCGCTGCCCGGTAGTCCGGATGTCACGATCGAGGTACTGCTGGACGGCGACTGGCATCAGCGGCGGCCGAACAACGACGGCGAGATCATCGACCAGGCGGTCGCCATCGGGGAACTGGCAGGCCGTCCGGTAGTCCTGGTGGCGGGGGACTATACGCAGCTGTACCGGGCAGCGCCAGCCGGGCTATCAGCCGTCCTGATGCCGCGGCCAGACGAAGCCTGAGCGGCGCCTCACGGCCTGGGCTCTATCAGAGAACCACGATTATGCGGCGCCAGGAGAGCCTCAGGGAATTACCGGAGCATGCCACTGGTACGGCTAGTCGTAATTGTCTTACCAGTTCTGGAGAATTGGCGTTACGCTCGTGATCATATGCACGCCCCGCAGGTCTTCCCAGAGCCACTGGCACGCCTGTGCCGTAGCCGGGGCGTCTCCATATACCCACAAATCAGACAGACCGGCACGGGGATGCGCCCAGCGCTCGGCGCCTGGATGCAGAGCGCTTATCCGATCTCGGAGCCGCCGCATTTCCTCGATCGTGACACGCCACTCTTGCACTGGCGGTTCAGCCGCCACACGCACTTCGGAGCTGACAGGATCTCCGGGCGGAAGCACGTCCATGTCATAGAAAAAATCGGGTCCGCTGAATGAACTGGAGCGTGGCACGATCAGGCCGCGGAAGACGACCGGCAGAATTGACATGAGCCCAAGAATCTGGGCAAATCCGGGGAACCAGGTGCTGACGAGATCACGGTAGATTATCAAGGCGTTTCCGTAGACGTCCTCCGTCAGTTGCCGCAATGACTCGCCGGAATAGAGATCGCTGATGGTACTTCCCCCGGCTAGGTTGACGTCGGGAATGAGATAGGGACGGTGAATCATGCCGTCCGCGTCAGCCAGTTCTCCCGTGTCTATTTCCTGAAGAAGCTCCTCGATCTCGGTTGCGCTGACGACAATCCGCCTGTGACGGCTCGGGCGACCGCGGGACGCACCCCTGGCGGCAAGCCTGGACTGGAACTGCCGCGCAGCGGTTCGGACGTCGTCGGCGGCCAGCGGCCGGTGAGCCAGGTGAGTTGTCTGGCCCGTGACAGCCCGAGCGACCGCCCAACGTCGTTCTGCCTGGAACGGCGCGGTGCCTGGAAGATTCAGCATTTCGCTGCGGAGTACGGCCTCGATCCCGGCCGATACCCACTGGAGTGACAGCTGCCACGGCCAGGCCGCGAAGTCAGCCTGCGCGCCGCCGGACAGCAGTGGCCGCCACTCCGACCCGTCAGGCGCCCGCCCGGTGAATGGATTCAGGCCATACGGAAGCTGAGCTAGGCCGGTTCCAGCGGTGTCGCCCAGCTTGAGCCCGGCCGAGAGACGCTGCCCTGCTTCGGTGAAGGCACCAACAGTCCGGGGCCTGCCGGTGCTGTCAGTGAGCCCGAGCATCCGGCCGAGCGGGCCTAGCGCGTCCAGCCACGCGGTCAGGCTGTGGCGCAGCCTGCGTGCACACTCAAGACTGCCGGGCAGGACGGCGTCACCGCCGTAGCCCCTCCGCGGAAGGGCCTCGGTGACTAGCCAGGAGGCCAGGCCCGGTTGCGACATGGTCAGATGGTCGAGCAACCGGGTGACTTGCTGCCAGGAGCCGATGGTGACGGCCAGCAGCAACGGGTATCGCCACTGGTCAAGCTGCCTCACATCCTCCAGATTCAGGTCCCCGGCACCGGACTCCAGGACGCTTTGCGCTGCGAAGTACTGCTCGATGACCGGGAGCGCGAACTTGAGCGCCCGGTTCGCGCGCACCACTAGGCGTGTTTCCAGCACAGACCTGACGGCATCATCACCGCCCAGCTCGGCAGCCGGAACCGGGCCGCCGAGGTCGGTGCTCAGGCGCGCTAGCGTCAGCAGCGCCTGCCGCGCCTGGTCCTGGGGCGCGTGCGACCGCTGCAGGGCACCGTCGGCAAGGGCCTGCAGGAACGTGCCCTCAGATCTCGGGATCTCCGCCCCGGCCAGCTGACGCACGGCGGCGATGATCAGGAACAGGGGGAGCCGAAGCATCTCATTGACGGACTCCGGCCCATGGCGCAGGAGGGAGGGATGCACGCCGAGGCGTCCGACCAGCGCCTCTGCCTCCTGATCGTCTAGCGGAGGATACGTGATCTTCTCTTCGGGGCTGAGTTGCAGTCCAGGACGGGCCGTCGCGACGATCTGGCAGTTATTCCGGCCGTGCACCAGGCAGCGGGCCTCATTAAGCAGTTCCGCGGCCCGGCCAGGGCCCGGCTCGTCCAGGCCGTTCAGGACGAGCCGCAAGCCGACGCGCCACGGGTCGCCCACCCCAGCAGCGGCCTCGCGCACCGCATCTGCCAACGACCCCCCGACCGCCTTGGCATCAAGATGCACAGGTACCGGGGCTCCATCGTCCTCTAGCGCGGCCGCCACGGCCGCCGCGTGCACCCGCTCGCCAGTTACCGACTTGCCTGAACCGAAATCCCCCTCCAGAACAACCATCCCCGCCGGCGGCAGGGCCTGAGCCAGCCTGGCCGGCGCCCCGATCCCCTGATCGTCCGCGAGAGCCTGCGCGAGATCGGCGCCGACGCCCGCCGCGACCCAGCTCGCGACAAGGCGCCCGCGGCCTTCAGAGGCAGCCTCCAGAAGCAGGTCAGCCCGACGCGCGGAACTGCCGATGGTCCCCCGCAGCCGCTTCTCGACGGATTCCTCATGCGCGGCCTTCATGCCACGCAAGTCTCCGACCGAAAAGCTGACCCCGTGATCCTTATCGACCAGGGTGTGATGAGTGGGGCACAGAAGTACGAGATTCGGATAAGCGTTCCGCTCGGGAACCGGCATGCTGGGATCGCCGCGAGGGCCGTCGTCACGCTCAGCCACGATGTGAGCCTCCTCTCCCACAACAACGAGCGGAGAGGATCCGAGCGGTACCGGCGCCGCCCCAGCACCAGCCCCAGCAGCCATGGTCAGGTTCTGTGCACACTGCGGGAAGGCACATTCATTTCCCGAACGCCCCCACAGGAGCTTCCGGTCCGCGGCGCTGATGCTAGCCATGCGCTGTGTATCCTCCCCGAGGGAAGACGTCCCGTCGGAGCAGTTTGCCGCGCCAGCGACAGGTCATCTGAAACGGCGTCTGCGGCGTATTGCATAATGTCCGTCCCCGGACACACCCGCAAGTTGGTTGAGTTCCTGGTGCCCGACATCCGCAGGCGGACTGGAGACCTCTGGGCGGACCGACGCGACTAGCGATCAGCTCCACGCAGTAGCGAGCCGCCGCTCATCCCGCGCGACTCCCCGTGGAACTGGACGGGCAGGACACGGAGGATCTCCACCGGCCGTTACGGTCATAGTCATCCTCGCCTGCGCTGTCATGCCGTCCTTCGCCCGCATCCCGTCCAGCACGCGTTGAGACACCCCGCGGCGGCTCTGCCGGACGCTGACGACCAGGGTTTGGCGCCTGCGCCGCGTCGTGCTTCCCAGCGCGAGCCCTGATCCCCCCTCCGTTGCCATGAGCCCGCCCCACCCTTTGCCCCAGCTGAGCAGTTACCGTGAGTTCTGCCAGGCAGCGGCCGCATACAGCAACCCCCTCCGGAGCCGGGTATACGAGCAGCTTGCGGCACGACCGTAAAGCGCGTGTATTCCGAACTGGATGATCTGCGCGCCCCATAGCCTCAAGATCGACCTAGTGCAAGTAGGTGAATATTCGGCGTTCTCTGGAGCGGCGAGCCGGGTTCGTAATGGCCTTCAGGGTTTCGGCGTCGTGGACATGTCCAGAACGTTGCCTATCTGGCTGGTGATTGCCGCGGTGCGGGCGGCGCCGAGCTGGCGGGCGAGCTGCTCGCGCAGGGAGGCGATTTCCGCGCGGAGCCGGGTGATCTCGTCCCGGTAGGCGTGCAGCTGCTGCCGAAGCGAGTCGATGGTGGCCTTCTGGCTGGCCGGCACCGCACACTGCTTGTCAGGCCTGGGCTGGCGGAGCCGGTCGATCTCGGCGAGCAGCCGTGGCTGCTGGTAAATCCAGGACCGGGACACACGGGCGGCGTCAGCGACGCCACGGACGGTGACCGGCTCGCTGCGGCGGGCCAGGCTGTTCAGCGCTGCCTCGGCGCGGCGCAGGGTCTGCTCGTGCCGGGCCTGCGCGGCCTGCCGGAGGGCCTGGATCCGGTCAGGCATCGTCGTTCCCCGCTCCTCGGCGCAGTGTCTCCAGGGAAGTGATGATCTTGTCGAGGCTGATCAGGACCTTGCGGTGGTTGGCGGCCAGCCGTTCCCGCCCGGCGGCTTCGGCGTCGGCGAGCAGCTCGCGGGCCTGCCGGGCGTGCTGGCGGTGGATAGGGAGGAACTCGGCCGTGGTCTGGAAATCCGGGCAGGTCAGGCAGGCGTTGGGGTGCGGGCAGTCCTGCTGCGGCGGGCGGCCGCAGTAGCCGTTGGGAAGGGTGTCCGCCGCCCGGGAGAGCCGGTGCTTGACCCATTCGGCGTCTGCGGTGGCCGCGGCGGGGTCGAAGCCGAGCAGCTTGCCGTCGATGTCCACCCGGGTCTGGCAGTAGCGTTCGAACTCGGCGCGGATGGTGGTGTCGTGCAGGTGGGCGTAGAAGTTGGTCATCTCAGGGCTGGCATGACACAGCAGGCGCTGGATCACGTGCTGCGGGACGCCGGAGTTGATCAGCCGGGTCCCGAACGTATGCCGCAGCTGATGCAAGGTGACGTGCACCGGCCGGCCTGCCTCGTCGTGCAACCCGATGTGTTCCTGCCAGGCGTTGAACACGCCCCGCAGCGTGCTGTAAGCGACCGGGAGGCGCGGGTCGCTGGCGGAGGGAAACAGCCACGCCGCGCCATCCGGGAGGCTGGCCTGCTGGGCGCGGACAGCGTCCGCCGCCCGGGCTGACAGCGGCACCAGGTGCTCGGCGCCCATCTTGCTGATCAGCACCCGCAGGCACGGCCAGCCGCTGCTGTCAGTGATCAGCGTGTCAGACGGAAGAGTGGAGGCGTCGCCGGCCCGCAGCCCGGTCTCGGTGATCAGCACCACCAGATGCCGGTAGGGGACAGCGAGCCGGGCGAGGCCGGCCTCGGATTCCAGCTGGCCCATGACGAACTCGGGCAGGAAGCGGGGCAGCGGCCGCTTGTGCGAGGAAAGCTCGTCGAGATAGATCACCGCCTCGGCCGGGATCGGCAGCCAGCCGTAGCGCTTGTTGTCATTGAGGAAGGCGCGCACGAATAGCCGGGCGACGTTCTTGCTGGCGTCGGCCAGCGGCCGGGTGGTGACCCAGGCCAGGTACTGCTCGATCAGCGGCCGGCTGATCTGCCCGGGTGCCACGACTTGCGGGGTGCATTCGCCGAGGAACAGCGAGAACCGCCGCATCGCGGTCATCGCCGTGGTGACGGTGTTGAACGAGCAGCCGCCGGCCAGCCGCTGCCGCGCCCACCGCTTGAGCGCCTCCCGGAGCCACGCAGGCTCGATGCCGCTGAAGGTCACCCGGTCCCGGCCGCGGCGGGCTGGCACGCCCAGGTCGCCCGCCCGCCACGCATCGGCGGCGTAGAGCTGGTCGATCGCCTCGCCGGCGGATGCCAGCCGCAGCGCCGCCGGGGCGGTCACTGCGGCTCCCCGGCGGCCCAGGCGCCGCAGCGGGTCAGCTGTTCGCGCAGGTCGCCGGTGTCCAGGTGGGCGTAGATCTGCGAGGTCGTGACCGAGGAGCGGTGGCCGAGCAGCCGGGCCACCACCTCGACATCGACACCGCCGCGCAGCAGGCTGGTCGCCCGTGTGTGGCGCAGCATGTGCAAGGTGAAGTCGACCCCGCTGCGCTCACGCAGCCGGTAGACCAGCTTGTGCACGGCCTGGTAGCGCAGCGGAGCACCGCAGGGCTCGGCGAACAAGTTGACGAACACGTAGTCGGAGTCGCAGTCGCCGTACTCTTCGAACATGTAAGCGGTGTAGAGGCGCACCAGCCCGGCCGAGACCGGGATCACGGCCGGGGTCAGCGTCTTGGCCCGCGCCCCGTTGGCGTTGTCGGCCCGCGGCACGATATGCAGCTCGCGGCGGTGTGAGACGAAGTCGGCGTGCCGCAACCCCAGCGCCTGCCCGACCCGCATTCC
>JBKQSL010000539.1:0-20390 GCA_052143655.1 Streptosporangiaceae bacterium
CCAGGTCAGGACGGGTGCGCCGCCAGGGACTTGAACCCCGAACCCGCGGATTAAGAGTCCGCTGCTCTGCCAATTGAGCTAGCGGCGCTTAGAACGCGAGCGATACTAGCAGCATCCACAAAGCCGCGCGAATCGTCAGGCCGTCTCCGCGCGGGCGAGTCGGCTGACCTGGGCGCCCGCGCGAGGCAGGGGCCGGGAGTGTCTGCGCAGGGCCGCAGGGGCACCGCGCGGCGGCTCCGGGTGCGGGGCCAGGCCGCCTACTCACCCAGGAACCGGCCCATGAACGCGGCCGTGCGCGACGGCCTGCCGCTGCGCGCCTCCTCCTTGTCTGCCCTGGTCATCGCACGCAGCCCGGCGTTCAGCCCGAGCCAGCGCAGCGGCTCGGGCTCCCAGGCGGGGGAGCGGTGGCCTGCCCACGGCAGCCGGGTGAGCTCGCTCTCGGTGCCGGTGATCAGGTCGGCGAGCGTGCGGCCGGCCAGGTTGGTGGTCGCCACCCCGTCGCCCACGTATCCGCCCGCCCACGCCAGGCCGGTGCCCTGGTCCAGGCCCACCGACGCGCACCAGTCCCGGGGCACCCCGATCGGGCCGCCCCAGCCGTGCGTCACCGGGACGTCGCCGAGAACCGGGAACAGCTCGGCCAGCGTGCGGCGCAGCGCGTTGAACACCGCTGGCACCCGGTCGAAGGACGGCCGCACGGTCGAGCCGAGGTGATAGGGGGCGCCGCGGCCGCCGAAGGCCAGCCGGCCGTCCGCGGTGCGCTGCCCGTAGATGATCAGGTGCCGCATGTCGCTGAATGTGGGCCGGCCGGCCAGCCCGATCCGCTCCCACACCGCGTCCGGCAGCGGCGCGGTGGCGATCATCAGCGAGTACACCGGCACGATCACCCGGCGGTGGTCGCGCAGCCCGGGGGTGTAGCCCTCGGTGGCGCGGACGACGTACCGGGCCCGTACCGTCCCGCGCGGGCCCTCGGCGCGGCCGGGCGAGATCGCGGTCACCGGCGTCCGCTCGTACAGCCGCACGCCGCGGTCGCGCACCACGGCTGCCAGGCCCCGGGCCAGCCGGGCCGGGTGGATCGCCGCGCAGTGCGGCGTGTACGCGCCGCCGACCACCCCGGCTGCGCCGGCCATCTCGCTGGCCTGCGCCGCGTCGAGCAGCCGGATGTCCTCCGGGCCGAACCCGTACTCCCGCGCCTGCGCCACCGCCGCCCGGGCCCGGTCCAGCTGCACCGCGGACCGGGCCAGCGCGATCGTGCCGCCCTTGGCCCAGAGTCAGTCGATGGACTCGGCGGCCGCCGCCCGGCCGACCTCGTCCACGGTCGCCTGCATGGCCCGGTACTGGGCGATCGCTGCCTCGCGCCCGGCGATCCGCTCCAGCTTGCCCAGCGAGGCAGGGAACAGCGCCGAGCACCAGCCGCCGTTGCGGCCGGACGCGCCGTACCCGGCGATCTGCTTCTCGCAGATCACGATCCGCAGTGACGGGTCGGCCCGCGAGAGGTAGTACGCGGTCCACAGGCCGGTGAAGCCCGCGCCGACGATCGCCACGTCGGCGTCGGTGTCGCCGGGCAGCGCGTCGCCCGGTTCCAGCGACCCGGGCACGGTGTCGTGCCAGAACGACAGCTTGCGGTACTCCCCGGTCGAGGTCATGCGAACCATCGTGGCAGGCGGAGCGGCTGTGGCGGCAGTGCGGCATCCTTGTGTCATGCCTGCCGAGTCCCGCGCCATGCTCCCGGTCCCCGCGCCCCGCCAGCCGTCCGCCCCGTACCGCGTGTGCCTGGTCTGCCTGGGCAACATCTGCCGGTCGCCGATGGCCGAGGCTGTGCTGCGCGAGGAGCTGGACGCCGCCGGGCTGTCGGACCGGGTCGTGGTGGACAGTGCCGGGACCGGCGACTGGCACGTGGGCGGCCCGATGGACCGCCAGGCCCGGGCCGAGCTGGCCCGCCGCGGCTACGACGGGTCCGCGCACCGGGCCCGCCAGATCGCCCCCTCCTGGCTGGCAGGCTACGATCTGATCGTCGCGATGGACCGCAGCAACCTGGCGAGCCTGCGCGCGATGGCGGTCGGCCAGCCGGAGATCACCGGCCGGATCCGGCTGCTGCGGTCGTTCGACCCGGCCGCCGGGCCGGATGCGGAAGTGCCCGACCCCTACTCCGGCAGCCCGCAGGACTACGCCGAGGCGTTCGACCTGGTGCTCCCCGCGGCCCGGGCGCTGGCGGGCCAGCTCGCCAGCGAGCTTCCGGACGTCGGCTGATCGCGGACGGCAGGTCGCGATGCCGCTGGATCCGGCCCGCTCGCTGAGCCGCCTGCTGAGTTCCGGCGTGCGCGAGGCCCGCCCGCTCGGAGCTCAGCACGGGGTCAGTCACTACCGGGCCGTCCTGGACGACGGCTGCGCCGTCTTCGTCAAGGCGGCCGCGAGCGCGTCCGGCCCGGCCGCGGCGATGCTCGCGGCCGAGGCGGCGGGCTTGCGCTGGCTGGCCGAGCCGGGCGCCGCACCGGTCCCGCAGGTGCTGGGCTGCGCCGATGGCCTGCTCGCGATCAGCTGGGTCGACCCAGGCCAGGCGGACCGGCAGGCGGCCGAGCGGTTCGGCCGGGACCTGGCCCGGCTGCACGCGGCGGGTCCCGGACGGTTCGGCGCGCCGTGGCCGGGATACATCGCCAGCCTGCCGCTGCCGGGCGAGGACGGGGATTCCTGGCCGCAGTGGTACGCCAGCGCGCGGCTGCTGCCGTTCGCCCGCCGGGCCCGCGACGACGGCCAGCTCAGCCGGGCGGATGTTGCCCTGATCGAGACCGTCGCGGACCGGCTGCCGGAGCTGGCCGGGCCGCCGGAGCCGCCCAGCCGGATCCACGGCGACTGCTGGTCGGGCAACGTGCTGTGGTCGGGCGGCCGGGGCTGGCTCATCGACCCGGCCGCGCATGGCGGGCACCGGGAAACCGACCTGGCCATGCTCGGCCTGTTCGGAGCGCCCTGGCTGGAGACGATCCTGGCCGCTTACGCCGAGGTGGCGCCGCTGGCCGGCGGCTGGCGGGCGCGTATCCCGCTGCACCAGCTGCACCCGCTGCTGGTGCACGTCTGCCTGTTCGGCGGCAGCTACCGGGAGTCGGCCCTGGCTGCCGCCCGGTCCGCGCTGGCGGCCTGATCTGCCGGGCCGCTGCTGCCGGGCTCGGCGGCCTGCGCAGCGGTCTGCGCCGTCTCGGGCTCGGGATCATCCGGAACAAGGGCTTCGGGGGCCAGTGGCAGCGCAATGCGGAACACCGCGCCGCCGCCGGGCGGTGACTCGACCCAGACCCGGCCGCCGTGCGCGGTCACCAGCGCGGCCACGATGGCCAGGCCCAGCCCGGTGCCGCCCGAAGTACGGGCCGTATCCACCCGGTAGAACCGCTCGAACACGTGCTGCGCCTGCTCCGGCGTGAGCCCCGGCCCGGAGTCGGCGACTTCCAGCACCGCGGCCCGCTGCGACGCGGCGGCCGGCGCGCCGTCGGGGGCCGGTGCCTCGTCCAGCCGCCCGGACCTCAGCCGCACCCCGACGGGCGTGCCCGCCGGGGTGTGCACGAGCGCGTTGCTCATCAGGTTGCCGATCACCTGGCGCAAGCGGGTCTCATCGCCGAGCACGAGCAGCGCCGCCCCGGCGCCCACGGTCAGGTTGACGGCCCGGTCCGGTGCGACCACCCGGGCGTCGTGCACCGCGTCGGCGGCCAGCGCCAGCAGGTCCACCGTGCGGTGCTCCAGCGGCCGCTGCTGATCCAGCCGAGCCAGCAGCAAGAGGTCCTCGACCAGCACGCCCATCCGGGCGGCCTCCTGCTCTACCCGGCGCATGATCCGGTTCAGGTCGGCCGGGCTGAGCCCGCCGCCCGGGCCCGGCGAGGCCGGTACCTCGGCCGGCGGTACGGCCCCGGAGTGCCCGGCCCCGGGCTGCGCGGCCCCGGGCTGCCCCGGCCCAGGCTGGACGACCCTGGCCGGCTCGGCCCCGGGTTGTACGGGCCCGGCCTGGACAGCTCCTGCCGGGACCTCTCCGGCCTGCGGGCCGTCGGGGGACGGGCCGCCCGCGGCCCCGCCGCGCTGCCGGTAGTACTCGGCGAAGCCGCGGATCGCGGTCAGCGGGGTGCGCAGCTCATGACTGGCGTCGGCGACGAACTGCCGCATCCGCTCCTCGGACCGGCGGGCAGCCTTCTCGGACTCGGCCCTGGCCCGGAACGCGTTCTCGATCTGGCTCAGCATCGCGTTCAGCGACCGTCCCAGCCGCCCGACCTCGGTCCGCGGGTCTCGGTCCGGTACCCGCCGCGTCAGGTCGCCGGCGGCGATCGCCCCGGCAGTCAGCTCGATATCGGTCAGCGGCCGCAGGCTGGCCCGCACTACAGTGACCCCGACTATCGCCAGGCCGACGAGCACGATGAGGCCGATGATCAGGTCTATGCTGGTGAGCTTTCCTATCGTCGAGTACACGCTGGTCTCATCGACACCGAGAATCACGGTCCCGGTCACTGGCCCGCTCCCAGTGTTGAAGAACTGATGGGTATAGACCTCGATCAGCCACCTGCCATGACCGTACTGGGCGGGTACGACGGTGAGCTGGTTCGCGTGTGCGGCCAGCCACCCGGGGTTAGCCGAATACCGGGGGCCGGGGGCAGGGATACCCTGGCCCTGTCTGGTGACGCCCTTGATCGGCTGCAGCACCTGATGCGGTGTGCCGCCACCGGGGATGAGCGTGATCGATTCCCTGTCACCAGGGCTCGGAGAGCCGGTGAAGACGTACCGGTTGATGTAATCGGGTGTCTGCTCGCCCAGGGTAGTCAGTTGATCTTGTTCCTGCCCCAGCAGGTAGCTTCGCAAGGCAGCAATGCCAGCGAGGCTGGTAATCACCAGGGCGACGGCGAGGAACGCCAGTACGGCGGTGATGAGCTTGATCCGCAGCGGGGTGCGGTCGGGCAACTGGCGTACCGACCGCCAGAACCCCCCCGAGCGACTCGACTGCGCCATGGAACGCCTACGACGACGGCAGTCTGAGCACGTAGCCGACCCCGCGCAGGGTGTGCAGCAGGTGCGGCTCGGTGGTGTCGATCTTGCGGCGCAGCACGGAGACATAGGACTCGACGATGCCGGTGTCACCGCGGAAGTCGTAGTCCCAGACGTGGTCGAGGATCTGCATCTTCGACAGCACCCGGTTGGCGTTGCCCATGAAGTAGCGCAGCAGCTTGAACTCGGTCGGGGACAGCTGGATCTGGCGGCCGCCCCGCCACACCTCGTGGCTGTCCTCGTCCAGTTCCAGGTCGGCGAACTTCAGCCGCGGCGGCGGCTCGGTGCCGTCGCCGCGGGTCCGGCGCAGCACGGCCCGGATCCGGGCGATAACCTCCTCCAGGCTGAACGGCTTGGTCACGTAGTCGTCGCCGCCCAGCGTCAGGCCGCGGATCTTGTCCTCGGTGGAGTCCCGCGCGGTCAGGAACACGATCGGCACCCGGGCGCCGCCGCCGCGCAGCCGCCGCACCACGTCGAAGCCGTCCATGTCCGGCAGCATCACGTCGAGCACGATCAGGTCGGGCCGGTGCCGCTGCGCCGCCTGGACGGCCTCGCCGCCCGCCGCTGCGGTGACCACCTCGAATCCCGCGTATCGCAGGCTCGCGGCGAGCAGTTCCAGGATGTTCGGCTCGTCCTCGACGACCAGCAGCCGGGCATCCGGCGGCTGGTGTCCGTTGTTCTGCCCAGCGGTCATGATCCTCATTGTGCCGCAGGTGACTGAAAGTTACCTGAACGCGTGCTGAAGGACTCCTGCGGCGCGGGCGAGCGGAGCCGCTGCCCGGCCAGCGCGGGTCCCCGGGTACTAGGGCGCCAGCTGTGACCCTGTGATCAGGGACCTGGGCACCGGCTGGCCGTTGTTCAGGTCGCTGAACAACTGCTTTGCCTCCGCCGTGTTCCACTCCACGGAATCGCCCGCCGGCGTGACGTAGTTCGGGTTGGCGATCGGGACGGTCGTGGTCTCCGGGTGCCGCAGCGCGAACGCCACCTCGATCAGCTGGTACAGGCTGGTGCCCTGGTCCACCGTGAGCGTCCCGGCCACCCCGGTGGCGGCCGGGACGGAGTCGAACGGGTTGAGCATGACGCCGGGGCTGGTCATCTTGGTCAGCAGCGCCTTCAGGAACAGCCGCTGGTCCTGGATCCGCTGCAAGTCCTGGTCGGCGAACAGGTGCCGGGACCGGACGAAGCCGAGCGCCTGCGCCCCGTACAGAATGTGGCAGCCCTTCTTCAGGTGCAGCCCGGATGCCGGATCGTTCAGGTTCGTCTTGAAGCACATGCGCACGCCGCCGATGTCGTTGACGACGTGCACGAACCCGCCGAACCCGATGCCCATGTAGTGCTCGATGCGCAGGCCGGTGATGTTCTGCACGGTCTTGGCCAGCAGCTTGGGGCCGCCGAAGGAGTAGGCCGCGTTGAGCTTGTTGTATCCGTAGCCGGGGATGTCCACGTAAGAGTCCCGGGGCAGGCTGACCAGCAAGGGCGGTCCGCTCGACGGGATGTGCAGCACCATGACCGTGTCGGAGCGGCCGCCGCTGACGTCGAAGCCGGTGGCGAGCCTGCGCTCCTGCCGCGCGGTCAGGCCCTGGCGGCTGTCCGACCCGGCGATCAGCCAGTTGGTCCCGGCTGCCGCGGCAGGCCGGCCGGAGTAGTTCACCAGGACGTCCTGCCGGTGCAGCTTGGAGTCGAGGAAGAAGTACATCCCGACCGTGAAGATCAGCACCAGGGCGATCACCAGTGCGACGATCATGGTGATCCGGCGCGGCCGCAGCCATCTCCGGGCCCCGCCGCCGCCCAGCGACCGCGGCGACCGCGGCGGTGCACCGGCCGCGGCCGCGCCCCAGCCGTCCGCCCGCGACCGAGGCGGTGCCTGATTGTGCGCGGGCGGCTGCTCCGGCCAGGCGGCTGTCGGGGCGTCGTGCCCGCTCGCGCCCGCGCCGGCCTGCCCGATCGGGGCCGCGGCCCCCGGGCGTCCGCCGGGCACGCGGACGGTCGGGTCGCCTGCCCCGGGAGGCGGCGCGGACCCGCCCGGCGACCCGCCCCGGAACCAGTCGTCTGGGAATTCGTTCATATCGGCCGCCTTACCGCTGACAGACGCTCTCGTCAAGCTGTCGTCATCGTCTTTACCTGTCAGACGTCCCCGTTGCCAAATCGGATCCCCCGGGCGGGGAGTTTCACGGCAGGCCGCCGCGGCACCGGGCGGCGCGCGGGGCAGGCCAGGCCGCACCGGGGCGGCTCAGCGGGCGCCGCCCTGCCACCAGATCGTGACCGTGTCCCGGCCCGGCGAGCCAGGATCCACCGGACGATCCGGATCGACCCCGCTGGCCGCCAGCGCCGCTGCGACCTCCTCCGTCCGGTCCGGCGGCAGGCACAGCCGCCGCCTGGTCACCTCGGTGAGCTCGGCGAACGAAGCGTAGTCCCGGCCGCCCGGCCGTAGCCAGGCCTGCTGCGCTGGCCGCAGGCCCATCACGGTGAGGATCGCCAGCAGGTCCTCAGCGGTCGGCCCGGTCGGACGGCGCAGCCCGTGGAACTTCAGCCACAGCGCGTTCAGGTGGACCAGCGGATGGCTGGCGGACATCTCGACCACGACCAGCCGCCGCGCGTGCCCGGTCAGCGCATCCAGGAATGGCACGAGGTCCGGCACGTTGTACAGCACGTGGTGACAGGTCACCAGGTCAGCGGCCGGGATCTGCGCGGCGGCCTGCGGCCAGCTGCCGGTCACGCACCGCGCCGCGGTGCCGCGGGCCGCGGCGCGCTCGGCAAGCAGGCCGAGCATCCGGGCGTCGGAGTCCACTGCGGTCAGCCCGGTGACCCTGGGCAGCAGCGGCAGGCAGGCCGCTCCTGCGCCGGAGCCGATGTCCAGCACGCTGCCCGGCGGGTCCAGCGCGGCCCATGCCCGCTCGTAGGACGGCCCGGCCGGGGTCGCGGCCAGCCGGTCGGCGCGCCGGGCGAACACCTCGTGCGGCAGCACCCACGGCGACTGCGCCACGGCCGCGGTGATGTGCTCGGGGATCGCCCAGGCCGCCAGGTCGGCCTGCCACCGCCCGGTCAGCTCAGTCAGCTCGGTCGCGTCGGTCATCTGCACATCTTCCGCCGGGCGGCCGCCCCGGTGTCCTTTCCGGCCGGATGTCAAGAGTTCTTAAAGCCTGCGTCTCATTAAATTCTGCTGCACGGAATTATTTGGCATGGATACATATATAAGCCCACGACAATGGCCGCTGCAGTCAGCCGCGCATGCTCACCTAGCATAGTGAGCAACGCGCTGCGGGACCTGGAACCGGCGCTTGCCGCCGTCGTGCCGGCCACCCGGCCGGCCCCGGTCGTCAACCCCGCCGAATGGGCCGATGCGCCCTGGTACGGCCCCCGTCGCGGTGCCCGCCTGCTGGCCTGGCTGGCGACGGCCGCGATTATCGTCTCGATGGCCGTGCTGGTGGCGGCCAGCGCGGCACGGGCCTGGCCGATTGAGGGGCTCGGGCGGCCAGCGGGACCGCCGTGGCTGCTCGGCGTCCATGTGGCCCCGGCCGTGGTGACGGTGGCGCTGTGGGCGGCCGCTGTCCTCGGCGGGGGCGGGGTGCTCGCCGGGCTACTGGCCGTCCGGCGCGGTGCCCGGATGCCGGTCCGGCTGCTGCTGGCGGTGGTGCTGGCCGGGGTGGCGGCACTGGTCGTGCTGCCGCCGCTGGGCTCCACCGACTCCTTCGACTACGCCGCCTACGGCCGGATCGCCGTCCTCGGGCACAGCCCCTACCTGATGACGCCGCAGCAGCTGGCGGCCGCCGGGGATCCGGTCGGCCGGGCGGCCGCGCCGTTCTGGGGCACGCAGGTGTCGGTGTACGGTCCGCTGGCCACCGCCGAGCAGCGGGCTGCGGCTGCGCTGGGCGGGACATCGATCTTGCGGATCGTCTTCTGGCTGAAGCTGGCCAACGCGCTGGCGTTCTGCGCCGTGGCCCTGGCCGCGGACCGGCTGCTGCGCTCCGATCCGGCCCGCCGGGCGCGCGCGCACCTGCTGTGGACCCTGAACCCGCTGCTGATCTGGGCGCTGATCGCCGGCGTGCACGTGGACGCGATCGCCGCCGCGCTCGGCTTCCTCGGCCTGGTGGTGGCCAGCGCGCCGGCCGCGGCCCGCGCGCCCTGCTGGGCCCGCGCCCTGGCCGCGGGCGTGCTGGTCGGCGCGGCCGCTGACGTGAAGCTGAACTTCGCGCTGTTCGCCGTGGCGCTGCTGTGGGCCTGCCGGCGGTCGGTCACCGCGGCCGCCGCCGCGGTGACCGGCGTGGCGGCTGTGCTCGTGCCGTCCTACCTGCAGGTCGGCTACCCGGCGGTGCGGGCGGTCTTCGCCCGGACCGGTTACCTGACCGCGGACAGCTACTACCGGCTGCTGTTCGGCCCCGGGCAGCAGACGGCCGTGGACCGCTGGCTGCCGGTGGCCGGTGGCGTCGTCCTCGTCGTCCTGCTGCTGGGCCGGCCGCCGGCCGGCTCGCCACGGCACCCGGCGCTGGCGGTGGCGCTGCTGCTCAGCGCGGCGTGGCTGTTCGTCTGGCCCTACCAGATGCCCTGGTACGACACGATGGCGATCTGCCTGCTGCTGCTGTCTCCGGCGTCGCGGCTGGACTGGCTGGTGCTGGCCCGGCTGACCGCGGGCACGCTCGCCCTGATGACGGGGACGCCGGGCCAGCCCCTGATGCCCGCGCTGATCACGGCCGCGCGCTGGATCAACCAGTTCGTGGCCCCGGCGGTGCTGCTGGCCGCGCTGCTCGGGCTGGCATGGCTGGGGGCCACCGGCCGGTGGAACGCCCGGCGGCCCGGCCGGCTCAGTCCGGCGCAGGCGCTCTGACGGCGGCCCGGCTTGCGGGCCGGCCCGTCCGCGCCGACTGCACCGCCAGGGCCAGCGCCAGGACGAAAAGGGCCATCCCGGCGAGCACGAACAGGTTGCCGCTGATCAGCTGGCTGCCGTGCCAGTGGTACTCGACGTACCAGGGACGGTCACCCAGCCGGAAGTAGGTGCCGGGGCTGGTGTTCGGCGGCATCCAGATCAGCCCCTCGCCGAACCGGCCTACCGCATTGGCCTCGCCCCACCAGCTGGCCGGCCACGCCGCGAAGGCCGCCGTCACCGCGGCGGCCAGCGCCGCCCAGGCCCACCGGGCCGGTCCCGTCGCGCGGACCGCCCGGTCGGCGAGGACCACTGCGATCGGGACCACCCAGACCCAGTGATGGTCCCAGCTGATGGGCGAGACCAGCAGCCCGGTCAGCGCCACGGTCAGCAGCCCGGCCACCGGCTGCCCGCGGCGGTCCAGCGCCGCTGCGGCGGCCAGCCCCGCGACCCCGGTCACGGCCGCTGCGGCCAGCCAGCCGGGCTGCGCGGCGGCCTGGCTGCCAGCCAGCCGGGTGATGATCCCCAGCAGCGACTGATTGCCCTCCCAGCCGACGAACCCGGTCCGCCCGCCGCGCAGGAACAGCCCGCCCAGCCACCAGTCCCGCGAGTCGGCGGGCAGCACCAGGAAGCCGACGGCGACGGTCGCCGCGAACACCGCCGACGCGACGGCGGCCTGCCGCAGCCGCCGGGTCAGCAGCAGGTACGGAATGAAGATCAGCGGCACCAGCTTGATCCCGGCGGCCAGGCCGATCCCCGCCCCTTTCCACCAGCGCCGGTCCGGCTGGCAGAAGTCCCAGATGATCAGGGCCATCAGCACGATCTCGATCTGGCCGAGGAACAGCGTCCGCTGCACCGGCTCGGTCCAGAACGCGATCGCGGCCAGCAGCAAGGTGGCGCCCACCCGGGCGGCACTGCGCCGGTGCCCGAGCCCGCCGAGCGTGACCCAGATGGTCGTCACCAGCAGCACGACGTCGGCGATGGCCGCGATTTCCCAGAGCACCGTGAACGACGACGGCAGCGTCAGCACAGTGAAGGCCAGGGCGGCGAACGGGGTGTAGGTGAACTGAAGCTGCCGGCCCCCCCAGTGGTACAGCGGAGCGGGGCCGTGCAGGCCGGACAGCCCGGCGAGGCCGGGCAGGCCGCGGGCGAGGAACCCGGCCTGCCGGTAAACCCCAGCATCGACCGGATCGCGCCAGTCGAAGCTCGGGTGAGTCAGAGCGTAGCCAAGGTAAGCGCCGACCGAGACCACGAGCGCAGCCGCGCCGATGACGGCCAGCCAGCTGCCGCATGCCCGCCCGGCCCGCCGGCCCGGCCTGGCGGCCACGGTCGCGGCGGCTTTGCGGTTCACCCGCGCAGCATAGGCCGGTCTTGCGGCGCTCCCCGGCCCGCGGCCCGCGATTCGCCGGTCAGGACCGGTTCTGTATCCCCCGCTCCCCAGCCCGGCGGCGGCCCAGGCTTGCGGGCGAACCTCACAGTGCCAGGCAGCTGGGCCAGGCGGCTGGGCCAGCCGCAGGCGCCGGCCGGCGGGCAGCGGACCGGGACGCGGGTGCCTGGTCAGGGAGCGCCCAGCCCGGCGTCTACCGGGATCTGGCGGTAGCGACGGCCAGGGAAGACGGCGGTCAGCCCCGCGAGCGTGATGGCCAGGGTGATCGCGATGGCCAGCGTGAGCCCGCCGGGCGGCCGCCCGATCCCGCTGCCCAGGCCGTACATGCGGGCGGCGAGGTTGGCCAGCCGGGTGCTCGCCGGCAGCCCGAGCGTCACTCCGATGGCCGTTGCGACCAGCGCGAGGACGCTGGTGCGGGCGACCAGCGCGGTCAGGACCTGCGCCGGGGTCAGGCCCATGGCGCGCAGCACCCGGACGTCGCGCAGGTGGTCGCGCAATCCCACCAGCGACGCGGTGACCAGGTTGGTCAGCCCTATCAGCGCGAGGATGACCGTCACGCCGGCGATCAGCACGCGCACGATCCCCAGCTGGTCCGCCGGGTTGGCCGTCAGGCTGACGTCCAGCTGCCCGCCCGATCTGCGCTCCAGCCAGGCCCGGGTCGCCGCCGGGGACGCGCCTGGCCGCAGCATGAGGCTATAGAAGGCCGGCGGCGCGGCCACGCCCTCGGCGGCGAGAGTGTCCCGGCCGTATGCCAGCACCTGCCCGCCGTACTGCGGGTCGATGATCCGGCCGACGATCTGGAAGGTGGCGAGCCTGCCGCCGAGCGGCATCCGGACGAAGCTGCCGATCCGGGCGCTGAGCGCGCTGAGCATGCCCTGGGTAGCCACCGCCTGCAGCGGCTTGCGGTAAATGTGTCCCTGGGCGACCCGGAACGGGTACGGGTGCGCGGAAGTTCCCATCCCCAGGGTGGTGACCGTGATGGTCTCGCCGGGCAGCATGGCGGTCACCCGGACGCAACGGTATGCCGCCGCGATCTGCGGGGCCCGGCTGGCCAGCTGCCAGGCCCGTGCCGCTGGCAGCGTGCCGGGGCTGACCGTCAGCGGGGCGACCAGGCCAATCTCCGCCGGGTTGCGCTGGATCTCGTCCACGGTCGCCCAGAAACCCAGCCCGACGGTGATCACCGCCATCGGGACAGCGAGGCCGCCGATGGTCAGCAGCGCGGGCAGCCGGCGGACGAAGGCCGCCCGCGCCCCGAGCACGATCGCCGGCGGCAGCGGGGAGGCCATCGCGGCTCTCGCCAGCCTCGACAGGTGGCCGCGTGGCGGAGTCGGCCGTACCGCGGCAACCGGCCAGACCCGCCCGGCCCGCCAGCCGGGCACGGCGGTGGCCAGGACCACCGCCAGCTCGACTCCGCCGGCGATCAGCAGGATCCAGCTCCACGGCAGCACCGCCGCGCCCGCGCTCACGCCCGGCACGTCACCGAGCAGCCGCCGGGCGAGCGGCGGGGCGACGACCGCGCCCACGGCCAGCCCGCCGCAGCTCAGGGCCGCGTGCTCGGCGACGAGCATCGTCATCACCTGCACCGGGGTGAAGCCGAGCGTCTGCAGCATCCCCAGATCGGCCTCGTACACCAGCACCCGCCCGCTGGTCGCGTTGATGAGCGCCAGCATCGCCGTGCCGAGCGTGACCAGAGCGAAAAGGGCGAGCACCACGCCGAGCAGCGGATCGCGGCCGGCCATGGACTGGCGGATCTGCTGCCAGGTGGAGACGTCCTGAACGGCGCCGGGGCCCAGCTGGGTGGTCACCTCCTGGACTACCAGCGCGGTGTCGGCAGGGTCGGCGACCTGCAGGCCGACGATGTCCAGCCCGGGGCTGCCGGCTTCGCGCAGCCGGTGCAGGACGCCGGGCAGCACCCAGATCAGTCCCGGCGTCTGGTCGGGGTAGAAGCCCTGGTCCGATGTCTCGGCGGTGCCGATGACCCGGACGCGGCCCACAGTGACGCCGTTCAGGTTGCCCAGTTCCAGCGTGCTGCCCACCCGGGCGCGCAATGCCTGAGCGAACGAGGATTCCAGTACCACCCCGCCGGGCTGCCGCCGGGTCAGCCAGCGGCCGCCCGGCTCGACAAGCGGCACCCCGATCCCGGGCAGCCGCGGGCTCATCGCGCGCAGCTCAGCCGGCTGGCGGGCCGCGCCCTGGACGACGGTAACCGCTGCGGCGGGATACGGCCCGGCGATGGCGGTGATGCCGTGGACGTGGGTGCGCAGCGCCCTGATGTCGCTGCCGGGTGCCAGCCGGAGCCAGATCTGGGCTCCCCTGGTGGCGGCGAACAAGCCCTGCCACGGGTTCGTGGCCCCCTCCAGCAGCGCTGCGGACAGCAGCAGCGCGGTCACCACCCCGGCCACGACGAGCACCACGGCGAGCGCCTGGCCGCGCCGGGCCCGCAGATCAGCGCGGATCCAGCGGAAGATGGCCCGCATCGGTCAGCCCTGCAGCCGCAGCACGGCAGGCAGCGTGGCAGGCTGCCGCCGCGGTGCGGGCAGCGGGGCATCGTCAGCGATCATCCCGTCGAACAGGCTGATGACCCGCCCGGCCGTGATTGCCACCCGCGCGTCGTGAGTCACCAGCAAGATCGTCTGCCCGTCCGCGTGCACTCGGCTCAGCAGCCGCAGCACGGACTGGCTCGCCGCGCTGTCCAGGTTCCCGGTCGGCTCGTCGGCCAGCAGCAGGCTGGGCTGGTTGGCCAGCGCCCGGGCCAGCGCCACCCGCTGCTGCTCACCGCCGGACAGCCGGGCCGGGGCGGCGTCGGCCTTTGCGCTGAGCTGGAGCTCGGCCAGCAGTTCAGCGCGCCGCTCCCGGGCCTGCCGCCTGGTCGCGCCGCCCATCAGCGCCGCGAGTTCCACGTTATCGGCCACGGTCATGTTCGAGACCAGGTTGAAGAACTGGAACACGAACCCGATGTGGCGCCGCCGCAGCACCGCCCACCTGGCCTGGCTGAGGCCGTCCACCCGCAGGCCGTCGATCCAGATCTCGCCGCTGGTCGGCCGTTCCAGTCCGCCCAGCAGGTGCAGCAGCGTCGACTTGCCGGAACCGGACGGCCCCATGATCGCGGCGAACTCGCCACGCCGCAATTCGAGATCGACTCCGCGGACCGCGGGGACGGGCACCCCGTCAGTATGGAAAATCTTGGTGATCTGGCTGGCGCGCAGCAGGGCCGGCTGCCCGGCGCTGCTGCTAGCAGCCGGGCGGGACCTCATCACACCAGCTCTTCCTGGCATCTCTCCAGCCAGTCAAGATCTGCCTGGAGGTGCAGCATCGCGCCCTCGATGAGCAGCCGGGCCGCGCCCGGCTGCGTCGCAGCGGCCAGGGTCGACAGGCTGCGGATCTGGTTGAGGTAAGCCCGCCGCTGCCGGTTGATCAGGCCGAGCCGGTCGGTCGCGCCGGCCAGCGGGCTGAGCACCAGCTTCATGAAGAAGTCGTCGCGGATGCGGGGCCTGTTGCTGACCTGGTCCACCCAGTTAGCCAGGGTCTCCCGGCCGGCGTCGGTCAGATCGTAGACGCGCTTGTTCGGCCTGGTCCGCTGGACGACGTCCTGGCTGCGCACCAGCCCGTCCCGTTCCAGCCGCTGCAAGGTGATGTAGATCTGCCCGATGTTGGGCGACGGGTAGGCCTCGCCGAAGATCTGTTCCAGCAAGACCTTCAGCTCATACCCGTGCGCAGGCTCCTTGGCCAGCAGGGCCAGCAAAGGCATCCGCATGGCCACCCCCCCTTCGGTCCAGCTACGTCCTGGTGTCCGGCCTGCTGAACGCTCCTCCTTACCCAACAGTAGTGCTTAACGCGCAGGTAATCCACCGGCCGGGCCGGTGCTGCCTGGTCCATCGTCCCGCCCTGTGGCCCTTGACCATGACAGGCTTACCGGCAACGATTCCAGCCCGGCGGGCCGCCCGGGCTGGCACGGCCAGATCCAGTGCCCGGATCTGAAACGATCCGTTGACGTTTACTTAACAAGTGTATATAACAGGTATGCATGAAGCCCGCCGGCCAGCCGGCCGTACCGGCGCCGCCACGGGCGCGAGGGGGAGAAGATGCGCCAGTCAGCACGAGGTCGCAGGTTCCTCCGGACGGCGGCGGCGGCGGCGCTGATCAGCGCGGTCGCGGCTGGCTGCGCCGCTGGGGTGCCCGCGGCTTCGGTGCAGTCCTCGCGGGTCACCGGGCGCGGCCCGATCACCTTCGCCACCGGCCGGGTGGATACCAGTTATCTGACCGGTCTTGTCGCGCAGTGGAACACCGCGCATCCCCGGCAGCGGGTTACGGTCATCGACCTGCCGGACGAGGCCGATGAGCAGCATGCCCAGATGGTCTCCAACCTCCAGGCCCGAAGCGATGTTTACGACGTGATGAGCCTGGACGTGGACTGGACGGCCGAGTTCGCGTCGAACGGCTGGATCGAACCGCTGAGCCCGTCGGCAGCCCCGCTGGGCAAGTTCCTGGCCCCGGCCGTGGCTACCGCCAGGTACGAAGGCAGGCTGTGGGCCATCCCGTTCACCAGCAACGCGGGCCTGCTCTACTACCGCACGGACCTGGTCGCCAGGCCGCCCGCCACCTGGGCGCAGCTGGCGGCAGACGCGCGGACGATCGGCC
The DNA here is from genome assembly GCA_052143655.1 of Streptosporangiaceae bacterium. Classification (GTDB taxonomy): domain Bacteria; phylum Actinomycetota; class Actinomycetes; order Streptosporangiales; family Streptosporangiaceae; genus CAVSUR01. The sequence goes on from JBKQSL010000539.1 coordinate 15,891, forward strand.
CCCGTCACCACATAGCCGGCTACGGGAGCCAGTTCGCCGACTATGAGGGCCTGACCGTCAACTTCGCCGAGGCGGTCTCGTCAGCGGGCGGCTCCCTCCTGGCCCGGTCAGGCACCCGGGCCACGGTGGACACTCCGCAGGCCCGCGACGCACTCAGCTTCCTGGTCAGCGGCTTCCGCCAGGGCTGGATCCCACCGGCCGCGCTCAGCTGGGACGAGACGGCGTCCGCCAACGCGTTCGTGGCCGGCCGGCTGCTGTTCCTGCGCAACTGGCCCTACGTCTACGGCGAAGCCAGCAATCCGCGCCACAGCAAGGTGGCGGGCAAGTTCGGGGTCGCGGTCCTGCCCGGGCAGGACGGCCCCGGCGTCAGCGTGCTCGGCGGCGCCAACCTCGCCATCAGTGCCTTCTCCCAGCACCCGGCGACCGCGCTGGCGTTCATCAGATTCCTCACCAGCCTGCCCAGCGAGCGCCGCATTCTGGTCGACGCGGCCCTGCCGCCGGTGTGGACCCGGCTATACGGCGATCCGGCGCTGATCCGCCGGTTCCCCTACCTGCCGGTGCTCAGGCGGGCGATCATGTCGGCCGTCCTGCGGCCGCAGACCCCCATCTACGACCAGCTCAGCCTGGCGATCTCTAGCTCGGTGCACCAGGCCCTGGCCGCGCAAGTGCCGGTGAGCAAAACGCTCACCAGCCTGAATAGCGAGCTAAACCGGCTCGTGCGAACCCGCTGATCCGGACAGCTCCGGGTCTGCCGCTGAGAATCAGGAGGTGGCCGCATGCACGCGTGGCCAGGAAAGCAGCATCGGATAGCGCTGATCACGGTCGCGGTCTTCACCGCACTAGGCCTGGCGGCCTGCGGCAGCAGCGGGCAGGGCAGCGGGAAGCAGGCTTCGGGGACCGCCAAGCAGACGATCGTGTTTTCTACCCAGGGCCTGGGCGCTGAGGGCACTGCGACCAAAGTGGCGATCGCGGCGTTCGAGAAGCTGCATCCCAACATCACGGTTCAGCTCCAGGAGCAGTCGCCGGACTCGGACACCACGCTGGCGAACCTGCAGCACGACTTCGTGGCCGGCGACACTACCCCGGACGTGATCGCGACCGACGTCACCTGGCCGGCCGAGTTCGCCAAGTCCGGCTGGCTGGACGACCTCACCTCGCTGCACCCCGACACCAGCGGGTTCTTCCCCGGCCAGGTCGCCACCGGCAAGCTCGGGTCCGGGCAGTACGCGATGCCGTGGTTCATCAACGCCGAGGGCCTGTACTACCGGACCGACCTGGTCAAGACCCCGCCGACGTCGATCAGCGCGCTGGTCGCCGACGCTAAGGCGGCGATGGCCAGGGACAAGGCGCTCAGGGAGGGCCTGGCGTTCGAGGGTGACAAGTACGAGGGCGCGGTCACCGCGTTCCAGAGCTTCGGCGCCCATCTGAGCCTGAAGGATCTGGCGAACATCGACACCCCGGCGAACGCCGCAGCGCTTGGCTTCATGTCCGCCGCGATCCGCCAGGACAAGATCGCCCCGGCCGCGGTCAGCGGCTGGGAGGAGCCCAACGTGCAGTCCGCCTGGCTGACGGGACAGACCCCGTTCGCGCTGAATTGGCCCTATCTGTATCAGCTGTCGGAGTCCAAGGCGGCCGGCGGCAAGCCCGCGTACCCGGCGGTCGCGGGCAAGACCGGCTGGGTGCCGTTCCCCAGCGCCACCCCGCAGGCCTCGCTGGGCGGCGACGACCTGGCCATCAACGCCAAGAGCACGCACAAGGCCGCGGCCTGGGAGTTCATCCGGTACCTGACAAGCGCGACCGCGCAGGACGCCCGGGCGATCAGCGCCGGCGACCCGCCGTCGCTGGAGGCCGCCTACACCCCCGCCCTGTACGCGGCGGCGCCTTACTACAAGCAGGAGCAGGCCGTGTACAAGGTCGTGGTGCCGCGGCCGGTGACGCCGAACTACCCGGCGATTTCCACCGCCCTGCAGACGATGATCTCCTCGGTGATCAGCGGCCAGGGCACTGCGGCGGCCGAGCTGAAGAGCACCGCGCCTGCCGTGAAGTCGGCGTTCCAGGCCGGCGGATCCTGACCGGCTATGACCGAATCCCCTATGACGGCCGCCCCGCCCGGGTCCCGCTTGACCCGGGCGGGGCGGTCAGGCCCGGGCCGCCGGCCCGGGCGGGGCAGCCTCGTGGCGCAGGACCGGCGGTTCGGCTACGCGCTTGTCGCGCCGGTGCTGATCGTGCTCCTCGCGATTACCGGCTACCCGCTCGTGTACAACATCTGGAACTCCCTGCACCATGACATCGCGACCAATCCCGACAAGGGCTTTGCCGGGCTGTCCAACTACGCCCAGTTGCTCAACAGCTCGACCGTGCAGGCGTCGGACCAGTTCGTGCCCGCCCTGGTGCACACGATCGGTTTCACGATCGTGTCGGTGCTGATCGAGATCGCGATCGGGCTGGGCATCGCGGTCGCGCTGAACAAGCCGTTCCGCGGTCGCGGCTTCGTCCGGGCGGCGATCTTCATCCCGTGGGCGGTGCCGACCGTGGTCTCCGCCGAGCTGTGGAAGACGATGTTCGACCCCCGGCAGGGCTTCGTGAACTACCTGCTGACCCAACTGCACCTGCCGCTGGCCTCCGCCACCTGGCTGGACGGCAGCTGGACCGCGTGGGCCGCGATCCTGATCGCCGACGCCTGGCGCAACACCCCGTTCATCGCCATAGTGCTGCTGGCCGGCCTGCAGGTGATCCCCGGCGACATCTACGAGGCGGCCCGGATCGACGGCGCGAACGCCTGGCAGGCGTTCAGGAAGCTCACCGTGCCGCTGCTCAAGCCGGCCCTGCTGGTCGCGCTGATCTTCCGCACCCTCCAGTCATTCCTGGTGTTCGACGTGGTGTACGTCATGACCGGCGGCGGCCCGGGCACCGCCACGAACGTGCTGGCCTACCTGGACTTCAACGCGTTCATCAACAACTTCGACTACGGGTACGGCGGCGCCATCTCCGTCGTGCTCGTCGCCATCGCCCTGGTCATCGCCGGCCTCTACATGCGGGCCTTCCGGCCGGAGCAGCCGGCATGAGCCGGGCCGTCCGCCAGCGGGCGGGCCGGGCCGGCTTCTACGCGCTGATGGCCTTGTTCGTCCTGGTCAGCCTGTTCCCGTTCTACTGGATCGTGATCAGCTCGCTGAAGACGCAGCGCGAGTTCGACGCCGGAACCAGCAGCTTGCTGCCCGGTCATGTCACCTGGGCGAACTACGTCAGCGCCGTCCGGTTCGGGCTGCTGCACCCGCTGCTCAACAGCGCGATCGTGGCCGGGTCGACCACGATCCTCACGGTGATCATCGCCTCGCTGGCCGGCTACGGGCTGTCGCGCACCCAGATCCGCGGCAAGCCACTGATCCTGGGCTTCGTCTTGATCGTGAACTTCTTCCCGGTCATCGCGCTGGTCGGCCCGCTGTTCATTGCCTACCAGAAGATCCACCTGCTCAATACCCTGCCGGCGCTGGTGATCTCGTCGCTGATCCTGACGCTGCCGCTGGCGACCTGGCTGCTGACCAGCTACTTCTCCCAGATTCCCCAGTCACTGGAGGAGGCGGCGCTGATGGACGGCAGCACCCGGCTATACGCGCTGCGCAAGATCATCGTCCCGGTCGCGATGCCCGGCGTCTTCACCGCGGCGATCTTGTCGTTCATGCTGGCCTGGAATGACTTCACGTTCGCAGTGTCGTTCCTGAACAACGGAACCCAGACCGCACCGCTGGCAGTGGTGGACATCGGCCAGCAGACCCAGTTCCAGACGGTCTACGGCCTGATCGACGCCTCGGTCGTCATCATCTCGGTCCCGATAGCGCTGCTGGTGATCTTCGCCCAGCGGCGCATCATCACGGGTCTGACCGCGGGCTCGTTCCGCTGAGAGTCAGGGCTGGCCCGGCCCGAGAGCACTCGCCGGGCCAGCCCTGTCCACTGTGCCGATGCCGGCCGGCGCAGCGCCCGCCCGCGCCGGGCCAGATGATCCGGCTCCTCGCATGCGGCAGCCGCTGCGAGGCAACCGCAGCGCAGCCTAGATTCAGGCTGTCGCCAACGAGGGGAGTGCCGGTGCGCGAGGAGGCAACCATGGGTGACCAGCCCCGCCCATGCGGCGCGGCGCGAGCCAGCCGGCCGCATCCCGGTCCGCCGCATCCCGGTCCGCCGCATCCCGGTCCGCCGCACCCCGGCCTGCAGCCGGATACCGCAGCGGGCGAGGCCGTGCTGGCGGCAGCGGTCGAGGCCTACCAGGCCGCGATGGGCCCCCGGCTGATCGCCGTGTACGCGCTCGGCAGCCTGGCGCACGGCGGATTCAGTCCGCTGGTCAGCGACGTCGATGTCGGCCTCATCCTGGCCGGACCGCTGCGGCCCCTCGACCGCCGGGCCGTCGGCCGCGCCGCCGCCGTGGTCCGGGGCGGCGGGACGGACCTGCACGAGCGGCTGTCGGTGTTCTGGGGTACCCCGCAGACCCTGCGCGGGCAGCGCCGCGGC
>JBKQSL010000540.1:0-6718 GCA_052143655.1 Streptosporangiaceae bacterium
AGGAAAACGCCGTCGAGCGAGGCGCGCTGGAGTGTCACGTCATCCACCTGGACTCCGGCGGCATCTAGTGCGCGAACCACCGTGGTCATCAGCCCGGCGACTGCGGCCACCGGAGCCGAGAGGCGCATGACCAGGTTGGCGCGGCCGGTGAGGTAGTCATCCAGCGCGGCGTACTGCCCGGTGCGCCCGATGACGCGGCGGACCGCCGCCACGTCCTGACCCAGCACCCGCGCCCGGCCGCCGTCGGGGCGCAGGAGCGTGGCGAACACGCGGACCGCGGTGGTCTTGCCGGCGCCGTAGGTCTACTGGACTCGGCGGCAAGTTCAGAGCCGCCTGGGCGACGTGCGGTCGCCCTGGACCCGCTGGTCTCTACGCGAAGGAGCCAGCCCTTATATAACCAGGGTCTGCGTTTACCTGGCGGACCTGGCGAGTTCGGCGGCGAGTGATCGCGCTGCCTTCTCATCGAGCGGCGCGTGGCCGACCAGGAGCCGGTAGTAGAGCAGGCCGTAGGCCATGTCCATCAGCATGTCGAGGTCCGCGTCTGCCGCGAGTTCCCCGGCAGTCCGGCCGCGCTCTAGCAGGGCGCCGAGCCATCGCCCGCAGCCGGCGCCAAGCCGTGGCGCTACTGCCTGCCGGCCTGGTCGCCAGATCCTTAAGTAGCGGCCTGCGGGCTGTTCGCCCTGGCCGGAGGGTCAGCGTGCGCCAGCGGCGCGGAGCAGCGCAACGGTCCTGTCGAAGCACGCGCGCGTCGCGACCGCGAGCGGCGTCCGTCCCCTCGCGTTCTTCGCGTTTGGGTCGGCGCCGAGTTCCAGCAGGGCCGCGACTACGGCGGGGTGCTCGCCCTTGTCCGCGCGGCAGGCCATAGTCAGCGGCGTCTCCTGGTCGCGGATGGGAACGTTCAGATCGAACCCCGCGCAACGAGAAGCCCGGCGATCGTCCGGTCGGTGTGCAACGGGCCGAGGCTCTCTGCGCGGGCGGCCTCGGCGCCCTGATCAAGGAGGAGCCGAACTAGTTCGGTCGAGCCCTGGTTGGCAGCCGAAGTGAGGAGCCTTCCACCCGAAGTGCGCACGTCGGCTCCGCTGGCGAGCAACAGGCGCGCGGCAGCGACGGACCCTCCGTCCACCGCATAGTGCAGGGGTGTGACCGGGTGGAAGTCCTCGTGCGGTGACTGCACGTTCGCCAGCCCTTCGGCGATATGCGCCCGAAGCGCGTCGAGCTGGCCCAGGAACGCGGCGGCGAACACGTCCGCCTGCGCGCCGTGATCGAGCAGGTATTGCGCGACCTCAGCCCGGCGTGATCGCACCGCGATGCAGTAGGGCGAGATCATCACCTGGGTCACGTGAACCGCCGAGCCGGGGATCTCGACGTCCGCGCCCTGGGCGACGAGCCAGCGAACAACCGCCAGCCGTCCGCGCCGGGCTGCCGTCCAGAGCATCGTGACACCGTCTCCGCCACGCTGATCGATCAGCCGGGGATGCTGCCCGGCGAGGGAGGCGACGGTATCTACATCGCCCCTGCCCGCCAGCACAAGCGCCTGTTGGAGCACGTCCTTGGGCGCACCGTCGTTCACGAGGCGTGCCGCGGGCCCCTGCAACAGGTCCATAACGGCGGCTTGCCCGCCCTGACCGACGCCGGCTGCCTGCATGGCTGCACCGAGGTGGCCGAGCCACCGGGCGGACTCGCTGGCCGTGATGAGCCGATGCAGATGGCGGCGCTGCACGCCGACATCCCGGCTGCCGCTGACCTCACCTCCGAAGATCGTCTCGAAAAACTGCTTCAGACGTTCCCGTTCGCCCAGGCGACGGTTTCGAAAGTGGCGAGCGAGCTCCCGATCGTGCTCGAGACGGTCGTAGAGGCCATCGACGATCACGCCGATGCCCGGACGGCCGCCAAGAGCTGCGAAGAGGCCGGGGCCAGTGGGCACCGGCGACCCGGCGGATGTGCGCGCCATGCCGCGCATCATCGGCCGCGCGCCGAACCGCGTCAAGCCCATTCAGGGCCGATTCGCTCAGTGAAAATCGGTGTTAGTTGAAGAAGGCGCGCAACTGCGCTGCGACGAGTTCTGGCTTGCCGTTGTTGTCGGCGGCGGTGTGACCGGGTCCGGGGCAGCGTGACCCGGCGGGCGTTGGGGAGGACGGCGTCGAGCCCGTCGAGGGCGGCGGTCAGGTTTCGGGCGCTCTGTGATCTCCGCCCTCGCCGTCCTCGATTGCGGAGTGTCAGAACGGCACAGGACCAGCGCTGGAGCGGTCAACGACGGTGGTATGCGACAATCGGTACCGTGACCCGCGTTGTTCATGTGCCCTACGCCGTCGAGCAGGATGAGGACGGCGTCTGGTGCGCCTCTGCCCAGCTCCGCCCCGGCGTCGGCGCGGTCGGCGACGGCCCGACCCCAGAAGCCGCTATCGCCGACCTGCGCGAGGCGCTGGAGGTCCTGCTCGCCGAGACCGGCCCGCCGGATGAGCTGACGCTGACACTTAACGTCGCCTGATGCCTGGCGCCATCCCGGCAGTACCGGGGGCGAAGGTGGTCAGGGCGCTCGAACGTGCCGAATTCACGGTCACGAGAGTCAGCGGCAGCCATCACGTCATGCGTCATCCCGATGGCCGCACGGTCGTCGTACCGGTTCACGCAGGCCATGACTTGCCCAAGGGCACTTTACGCAACGTCTTGGCCATCATTGGCATGACCGCGGATGAGTTGCGGAAACTGCTCTGACCAGCGCCTGGGCGCCGCCCCCCAAGAAGTGTCGATTTCCGAGGTTCGGCTTGCCGACGACGTAGGTCTTCTTTGAATTCTTACTGCGGTCGGCGCGAGACGAACGCTCTCAGGGCAGCCGGAAGGCCACAGTCTCGGTTGAAGCTGCGCTGGCTGATCGTGGTGATTGCAGTTCGCGCTGGATCGGGGTCATCGGGCGTGGCCACGGTAAGCAGTGAGTTCATGTCAGCCAGATCGCTGGACCGCCGGGCCTCGTCTGTGGCCAGAGGAGTTTCAGCGCCATACCGCTGGACGGAGGTGGCGGTCTTCCGGCGAACAGCACGATAGCTCCACGGGATAAGTGCTACACTGATAATGTGCTATCTGGAGGGCTGACGTGACGAACGTTACGCTTACGGTCGACGAGGAGATCCTGCGAAAGGCTCGCATCCGCGCCCTGGAACTGGGGACTTCGGTGAACGCCCTGGTGCGGGAGTATCTACGGCAGCTTGCCGGCCGTTCCACCGCAGCCGAGGGGATAGCGGAGTTCCTCGCGGCGACGAAGGGCGCCGGGGCGGGGAGCGGACCTGAGGGCCGGACATGGACCCGGGATGACGTGTATGACCGGTAGGACGTTCCTCGACAGTAATGTTCTCGTCTACTCGGTGGACGAGAGTCCCGCCGAGAAGGTGAAGCACACCCTGGCGGTCGGGTTGCTCTCCGGCCCGGCTGAGGATCTTGTCGTGAGCACGCAGGTCCTCCAGGAGTTCTACGTGGTGACCACCCGCAAGCTGAAGAGCCCGCTCAGCGAGGAGCGCGCGGCGAAGGCGGTACGCGCACTCGCGAAACTTGACGTGGTAGGCGTGGACGCCCCGCTAGTGCTCGCCGCGGTCGATACCTCACGTACGGCGAAGATCTCGCTGTGGGATGCCCTGATCATTGAGGTGGCGGGCCGGGCGGGGTGCAGCCAGGTGCTGTCGGAAGACCTGAACGCGGGTCAGGTGATCCGCGGCGTCAGGATCGAGAATCCGTTCGCTGCCTGAGTTCCGGGCAGATCAGCAGCGATCCCGCTCATCTGCGCCGACCCCGGCTCGGCACTGCCGGACGAGCCAGCAGCCCGAGATGCCCTCGAAGCGGCGTCGGGCGGGATCGCTACCGGCGCGATGGCAAGCAGGGCAAAGAAGTGTCAAAGTCCGTTTCTGGCCTTGCCGGCGCCGTAGGTCTTCTGGCCTAACTGCCGACTGAATCGGCTGCCGACTGCGGCTGATAGTCCGTAATGACGCCGCGAGGGCGTGGCGCTTGGTGTGGCGACGCGACTCAGCCTTGCCGAGGTGGGTCGTCGGTACCGTCGGTCCACTGCACGGCGTGCCAATGTCGATCAAAGAGACGTTCAGCGCATCACGGCGGGGGGGCTGCCGCGTAGCATGGCACTAGGCGTTGCTGAACAGATGTGATCTCCCGGCCAGTGAGGAAGCGCATGGCGGCTGGCAACCAGGCAAAGGGGGTGCCCGCTCCCGGAGCGCGGGCAAAGCGGTCCGAATTCGACGTCGGCGTCGCTCATCCGGCCCGGGTCTATGACTACTGGCTGGGCGGAAAGGACAACTTCGCCGCCGACCGGGAGGCGGCCGAGAGCGTGATTGCCGCTAGGCCGACCGTCGTCCGTGATGTCCGCGCGAACCGGGCTTTCATGCGCCGGGCGGTGGCGTACCTGGCGGCCGAGGCGGGCATGCGGCAGTTCCTGGACATCGGCACGGGCATCCCGACTCGTCCGAACCTGCATGAGGTGGCCCAGGGCATCACGCCTGCGGCGCGGGTTGTCTACGCGGACAACGACCCGATCGTGCTGTCTCACGCCCGTGCCCTGCTGACCAGCAGCCCGCAGGGTGCCACCGCCTACATCGACGCCGACCTGCGCGACCCGGGGGCGATCTTGAAGGAGGCGGCCCGGACCCTGGACTTCGCCCGGCCGGTCGCCATCGTGCTGGTCGGGATCTTGTTCCTGATCAGCGACGACGAGGACCCGTACGGTATCGTCGCGCAGCTGATGGACGCGGTACCGTCTGGCAGCTCCCTGGTGATAACGCACCCCGCCAGCGACGTGAACAGCGAGGCCGTCGCCGAGGGCGCCCGACGCTACAACCAGTCGGTCGCCACCCGGCAGACCAGGCGCAGCTTCACGCAGGTGACCCGTTTTTTCGAGGGCCTGGATGTCGTGGAGCCCGGCATTGTGCAATGCCACCGGTGGCGTCCCGGGCCGGGCATAGACGTCCGGGCATACGAGGTGTCGGCCTGGGCTGCAGTCGCCCGTAAGCGCTAGCCGTAGTTTCCGGGATTCCGCCCGTGGAGCCGATGTTCTCGCTGGTCAGCGCGCAGGACAGGGGTATGACCTAAGTTGCGACGCCGCGCCTCGCGGGTCGGCGCCACCGCGCTCGGCCCGGCCGAGCGCGCCGCTGACACGGGCAGCAGCACCCCTAAGCAAAGAAATGTCAATTTCCGATGTTCGGGTTGCCGACGACGTAGGCATTCTGGCCGACCCGGTATTACCGGCCTTGGCATACCGCGTTCCCCGACACTCGGCGGGGGCCGGAGCTTCCCGCCGCGTTCTACCCGGTTTGCCCGCTCTCCGTGCTGTGGTGCTGTGCGGCGGCGATGTCGTGCAGACTGAAGAGATGAAGGGCATCGCGGAACTGGACTAGCTGGCTTCGCCGCGACCGAGCATGACGGCGTCTGGCAGAACGCGGCCGGTGTCTGCCTGCGGGTGGACTTCCAGGAGGGCACCCCCAAGTTCAGAGCCGCACAGGCGACGTGCGGCTGCTTGGACCCGCCGGTCTCTACTCCATGTGGCCCATGTAGCCAGGGACTGCGCTTACCTGGCGGACCTGGCGAGTTCGGCGGCGAGTGACCGCGCTGCCTTCTCATCGAGCGCCGCGTGGCCGACCAGGAGCCGGTAGTAGAGCACGCCGTAGGCCATGTCCACCAGCATGTCGAGGTCCGCGTCTGCCGCGAGTTCCCCGGCGGCGCGGCCGCGCTCTAGCAGGGCGCGCAGCGCCGCTCGCCGGATGGCGGTGAAGTCCGCGAGCACTCCCGCGACATGCTCGTCGTGCTGCGCTTCGGCGACGATCTGCCGGAGCCTGTCGGCCAGGCCCTCGTTTTCCAGGCCCGCGAAGCTGTCGGTGAAGAATGCCGCCAGGTCCCCGGTGAACGAGCCGGTATCCCGTTCGGGGACGACAACCCACGCGTGGCGCGCCAGGGCATCGGCGACCACTGCGCCCTTCGACGGCCACCAGCGGTAGATCGTCTGCCGTCCCACGCCCGCTTCCGCGGCGATCGCGTCGATCGTCAGGGTCTCGGTTCCGGGGCCGCTGAGCAGCCGGAACGTGGCGTCGAGGATCGCTGCCCGCGCCGCGTCGTTGCGCCGCCTGCCGGTATGCGGCCGGCGGGGGCCGTCATCCATGACAGGCAGCTTACCAATTTGACGAGACTGTTAGTACCGGTAAGATTTGCAGAGACAGTCAGTCTCGACAAATCGAAAGGCCGGGCAGCATGTCATTCGACGGGCAGCGAGTAGTGATCATCGGCGCTAGCGCCGGGATAGGCGAAGCGGCCGCCAGGGCCTTCGCGGCGCAAGGCGCGGCGGTGACCATCACCGGGCGGTCCAAGGAACGCCTGGACCAGGCGGCGCAGCGGATCGGCCGGCCCGTCCTCGCCGCCGAGCTCGACGCGACCAGCCGCAGGGCGCTGGACGCCTTCTTCGCCACCACCGGAACGATCGACCACCTGGTGCTGAGCGCCAGCCCGGGCGCCGTGGGCGCAGGCCCGATCGCCGCCCTGGACGAGGCCGCGCTCCGGCAGGCCTTCGACGGTAAGTTCTTCGCGCATGTGAAGGCGGTCCAGGCCGCGCTGCCGCAGTTGCGCCGGGACGGCTCGGTGACCCTGGTCACCGCGGCATCGGCCCGGGCGGCCTTCGCCGGCACCGCCGGGATCGCCGCGGTCAACGGGGCGCTGGAAACGATGGTTGCCCCGC
>JBKQSL010000541.1:0-3586 GCA_052143655.1 Streptosporangiaceae bacterium
GTCACCGAGGTGGACGCCATCCGCGGCTACGTCGAGGCCCTCGGCGGGACGGTCGACGTCGTAGCCCGGGTGGGCGACTGGACGGTCAGGGTCGCATGAGCGCGGAGCTGAAGTGTGTCGTTATCGCATGCACGGCGGAATGTGGGTGCATTTGCAGCTGGGTTCGCGCCCGTAGCGGCGCGTTGTTACCGGCGGCCATCCGGGCGGCCGGCGTCGCGCACCAGGGGCGGAGGCATCTCCGCCGTGAGGACACGGAGCGCGCGTGCCCGCACGTCCACATGGCGCCGACAGATCAGCCGGCCTGGCCCGACGACTCACGGAAACCGCCTTCGCGAACCACCCATCGCGGCGTGAGCGATGCCTTTCTGCCAGGCGTGAGTGTCACCACTCGTCATCATCGTTTCTCCAGCAGGCCGAGGTCGCGCAGGCTCTCGGCGGTCTCGACGATCGTGGTCTCGGCCGGGCGTGGGCGCCAGCCGAGCTCCTCGCGGGCCCGGTCGTTGTGAATGATCAGTCGGGGCGGCTCCGGTCCGGGCGCTTCTTCGGCTGGCACTCGCTCTGCCAGCGGGCCGAGCCGCTCGCGCAGGATCTGGGTCATCTCCAGGAAGCTGATCGTCGGTCCGTCGGCCAACGCCAAGAAGCGCATGCCGGCGGCCTCGGGCGTGGCCATCGCACGGATGTGCAGATCGGCGACGTCGCGCACGTCGGCGACGCCGAAGCGCTGGCGTCGCACTACGGGCATCGTCCCGTCGAGCATCGCCCTTGGTCAGCTGCAACGACGAACGCACCTGCGTCGTTAGTGTCGGGCCGAGGATGAAGGTCGGGTTGACCACGACCAGCTCGGTCTCGCCACCCTCACGTTCGATGAAGTCCCACGCGGCCCGCTCGGCGATCGTCTTGGACCGCGGGTAGGCTGGCAGACCGGGCATGTCAGGATCGGTCCAGTCCGCCTCGGTGTACTCGGCATCGGGATCGGGTGAGTAACCGACCGCCGCGAACGACGAGGTCAGCACGACCCGCCTAGCGCCCGCGTCTCGCGCGGCCCGCAGGGCACGTAGCGTGCCCTCGCGGGCGGGAACGATCAGCTCGTCGGGATCGTCGGGCTGGGCAGCCGGGATTGGCGTGGCGACGTGGTGGACCTCCTCGCAGCCCGCCGCCGCGGCAGTCCAGCCTTCGTCGGCGGTCAAGTCGGCGGCGACGACCTCCAGGCCGCTGTCGTCCGCATCACCGCGCCGCACCGCCGCACGCACATCGGCCTCGCGCTCCAGGGAGCGAACCGTCGCCCGCACCCGACGACCGTCCCGCAGCAGCGCAGCGATCAGCTGCGTGCCCACATAGCCGGACCCGCCGGTAACCAACACCCGGCTCATCGCAGCACCACCTCTTGCAGGCGGGGAATCAGGTCCTGCACCTGCAGGTTCGCCTCGGTCTCCGCGTCGGCATCGCCGCGTACAGCCCCGGCTGGTTCTCCCTTCGGGAGTGCGCGCAGATCAGGCATTGTGTAAGCCCGCCAGGGCGCGGTCATCTTTGATCACCGGCATGATGCCGGTGACGGCGCGGCGTCCTGCGGGCCTGGTTTGACCGGCGTGCGCGGTGTCCGGCGGATGCCGCCGCGGATTCGGATGGTTATGGCTGGCGCGGGTCGATGACCCGGCGCGGGCCTAAGGTCCCCTGGTGTGCCGGCTATCGACACTGGCGCGCAGCCTTTCGCCGCGCCGAACGTCGTGGGTACGGTGGCGGTGCCGCGGGCGCGGCAGGTGCTGCCTGGCCTGGCGTCAAGACCGGGTGATCGGCAGGACGCGGACCCGGGACCGGCCGCATGATCACCGCTCGTGCCAGGACATGGTCTGCCCCGGTCCGGGCTGATGGCAGGGAGGAAACTGCAATGCCTGCACGTATCACCCGCGGACTCTGCGCCACCGCGGCGGTGGCCGCGCTTGCTGCACTGGGTTTAGCCGGGGCCGGTCCGGCTGGCGCGGCCAGCGCCGTCTGGCGGGCAGCCGGCCAGCCGGCCATCGCGCGGGGGCGGCCGCTGCCCCCGGCAGTCCCTGGGCTCAGACGAATTACAACGCCGCGCAGAGCCGGGCGAATCTCGCCGAGACGACCCTGACCGCCGCCACCGTCGCCCGCGTGCGCCATCTGCGAAGTGTCCGGCCCAGGTCCAAGCCGCCGGCCGGGGCGTGCAATCAGGACAGTTCCATCGTCGCGCCGACGCTGACCGGGGGTGACCTGTATGCCGTGGCCGACGGCTGGGTCACCAAGTGGGACGCGGCCACCAGGCACCTGCTATGGACAGTCAATCCCGACCCGACTTTCTCCTATGGGTTCTCATTCCTGGCCGTGACCCATGGCCTGGTCGTGGTGGGCGGGGATTTCTGTTTCTCGACCACCAGCCCGCTGGGCCGTATCGAGGCGTTCCGCGTCAGCAACGGCTCGCTGGCCTGGTCGGTGAGCTCGCCTGACAGTGATGCGCTGACTCAGATGGTGGTGTCGGGCCGCTTCGTGATCGCGGCCGGGGGAGACTACTCGACGGGCACGGAAGTCTCCGTGCGCCGGGTCCGCACCGGCGCGCTGGTGTGGGATCACCTCGGCAACTGCTCCGTAGACGACACCCTGCTGGTCGTCGACCAGCGGGTGATCTACTCCGGCTGCGATGCCAGCGGCGCGCCCGCCCTGACGGCGGACGCCCTCGCGACGGGCGCGAAGTCCTGGAGTCGGCCCGGCAGCTGGCAGCCGCAGCGCGGCGACGCCGCGTCACTGGCCGGCCGCCACCTGTACGTCCTGAGCCCCGGCGGCCACCTCGCCGACCTCAGCCCGTCGTCGGGCAAGACCAGGTTCCGGCTCGCCGGGGCGACCAGCGTGCTCGCGGTCGACGCCCGCCGCGCCTACGCCACCTGCGCCGGCCCGGCCATCTGCGGGTACCGCAAGACCACCGGCAAGCGGGTCTGGGCCACAGCGGACGGCTCGTCATCGGCTGCCGAGGCCGGCGGGGTGCTCTACCTGTCCGACGGGCTGGCCCTGAACGCCAGGACAGGCGCCCGGGTGGCAGCCCTCCGTGCGCACCTTGCGGCCCGCGCCCTGGTAGTCGGCGACGGGCAGATCGCCGTCGTCACCCGCCCGCAGGTCCTCGGCCTGTACGGGCTGCCCGGATCCTGATCTAGGAGCCGCCCGGCCGAACGCCCGCACCCGGCAGGCCCGCGCGCCAGCTCGTTCGAGCTGGAACGCAAATCTGCCGCAACCTCGCCCGCCCTCTACGTCACGCTCCGTGGCCGGCCTTGCCCGCTGCTTGACAAGCCGTAGCCGCCGATCGGTGTGGCCTTTGCTGCAAGCGCGATGTGAGCGTTGTCCACTCCGATGAGATGATCTGCATCTTGAGGGCCTTCGCGGCCACAAGGACCAACGACCCTGGTTGCACGCCCAGGGTCGTTATATACGGGCTTTGTGGCAGCATCACAAAAAGACTGGCTCGGGGGCCGTCAATTCGACGTGGACAGGTACCTGCACGGCGCCACGCTCGAAGAAACCGTCGCCACAGGGGTCTACTGCCTGGTCACCGGGAAACGGCGAGACTCGAACGTCTACTTCG
>JBKQSL010000542.1:0-24180 GCA_052143655.1 Streptosporangiaceae bacterium
GGATGAAGATCAGCGGCGTGAGCTTGATGCCGGCGGCGATGCCGATGCCCGCGCCGGCCCACCAGGTGCGCTTCCGCCACGGGCCGTCCGGCCGGCCTGCCGCGCACAGGTCCGCCATGATCAGCAGCAGCAGCACCAGGTTGACCTGGCCGAGGAACAGGGTGCGCTGCACCGGCTCGGTCCACAGCAGCACGCCGGCCGCCAGCAGCGCGGCGCCGGCCCTGGCCGCGGACCGGTAGCCGAGCATGCCCGCGGTCAGCCAGCAGGTCCCGGCCAGCGCCAGCAGGCTGGCCGCCGCCGTCAGCACGGTGAGGGACTGCCAGCCGAGCAGCGAGAGCACCGCGAACGCCACAGCGGCGAAGGGCGTGTAGGTGAACTGCAGGCCCATCAGGTTCGACCAGTCATACAGCGGCGACGCCAGGTGCGGGTCGTAGAGCGGCGCGACGTGCCGGACGATCAGCCCGCCGTCGACGTAGACCTGCAGGTCCACGCTGCCCGGGGCCGTCACCCAGCCGGCCGCCCAGCCCGCCAGGTACCCGGCCAGCGACACGGCGAAGGCGGCGCAGCCGACGGCGAGCAGCGTGCTGCCGGGCCGCCGGCTCCCGGCCGCAGCGCGCAGCCGGGCCAGGCCGGCCGATGCCGCGCGGCCGCCCGGGGGCGTCATCGGGCTGATCCTTGCTGACTGGCGGCGGCCCGGGCCGCCGCGCTGCCCCCGGCCGGCCCTGGTGCCCCCGGCCGGGGCGGGCCGGCCGGCAGCACCTGACCCGGCAGCAGCCGGTCCAGCCAGCCCGGCGTCCACCAGTTGTAACGGCCGAGCAGGAACATGGCGGCGGGCACGATGAGCAGCCGGATGACCGAGGCATCGATGAGCACGCTGACCGCCAGGCCCAGCGCCAGCATCTTCACCACGACATCGGTGGACAGCAGGAAAGACAGGAACACGCTGGTCATGATCAGGGCGGCGCAGCTGATGACCCGGGCGGTGGCGGCGAGGCCGCGGGCCACGCTGGCGTGGCTGTCCCCGGTGCTCAGCCATGCCTCGCGCACCCGGGAGAGCAGGAAGACCTCGTAGTCCATGGACAGGCCGAACACGATCGCGAACATCATCATCGGCACGTACGACTCGATCGGCACCGGCTCGCTGACCCCGAGCAGCGTTCCGCCCCAGCCCCACTGGAACACTGCGACCACCACGCCGTAGGCGGCGCCGATGGACATCAGGTTGAGCACGGCTGCCTTGAGGGCCAGCACCGGGCTGCGGAAGGTGATCAGCAGCAGCACGAACGCCGCGGCGATGACCGCGGCGATGATCAGCGGCAGCCGGCTGGCGACCCGGTCGCGGAACTGCAGCTGGGCGGCCAGCAGGCCGGTCACGTACCCGGTGCCGCCGGTCCTGGCCAGTGCCGCCGGCAGGGCCCGCTGCTGCAGGACGTGCATCAGCTGGCCGGTGCGCGCCGCCTGCGGGGCGCTGCCCGGGATCACCACGGCGACCAGCAGGGCGCCGTCCGGCGTTGCCTGCACCGGGGACACCTCGGCCACGTCGGGGACGGCGGCCAGCGCCGGGCGCAGCCGCGCGGCCAGCTGCTGGCGCTGCGCAGCGCTCTGCCCGCGGCCGGGCTGCACGACCACGGTGAACGGCCCGTTCGCGCCCCGGCCGAACCCGGTGGCGATCGCGTCGTAGGCCTGCTTGTCGCTGTAGCTGGCCGGGTCGGCGCCGGCGTCGACGTGCCCGAGCCGGATGGAGGCCACCGGGACCGCCAGGATGGCAATGATGGCGACGCCGGCGGCCAGGAAACGCCAGGGATGGGCGCCGAGCCGCTCGGCGTACCGCTGCCAGCCGCCGTGGTCCGCTGAGCCCTCGGCGGCGGGCGTGCGCACCCGCAGCCGGTCGATGCTGCGGCCGGCCAGGCCGAGCAGCGCCGGGCACAGGGTGAGCGCGCCCAGGGCCGCGGTCGCCACCGTGACGCCGGCCGCGAGGCCGAGCTTGCCGATGAAGGCCAGGCCGGACGCGTACAGGCCGAGCAGGGCGATCACCACGGTCACGGCGGCCACGAGCACCGACGGTCCGCTGGTGGCAAGGCTGGCGGCCGCGGCCTGCGCCGGGTCGGCCCCGTCCATGACGAACTGGCGGTGCCGGGTGGTGAGGAACAGCGCATAGTCGATGCCGACGCCCAGGCCCATCATGACGGCGAGCGTCGGCGAGACGGTCGCGAACGCCGTCGCGGCGGCCAGCATGCCCAGCAGCCCGAGGCCGGCGATCGCGCCCAGCGCGGCGCTGAGCACCGGCAGGCCGGCGGCGTAGACGCTGCCGAAGCCGATCAGCAGCACGACGATCGCGGCCGCGATGCCGATGAGATCGGAGCGGCTGTCGCGTTCCCTGGGCCGCGCCGCCTGGCCGAGCAGGCCGCCGTAGCTGACGCTGACGCCCGCGCTGCGGGCGGCGGCGACTGCCTGGTCGACGCTGCTCACATAACCCGGTCCCAGGGTGACCGGGTTCACCGACATGTACACGGTCGAGTAGGCGATGCGGCCGCTGGCCGCCGTGCTCGCCAGCCCCAGCGGGTCGCTGGCGGCCACGACGTCGGGCAGGCCGCGCACTTTCGCCATCGACGCCTCGATGACGCCCCGGTCGCGGGCGAGAGTGCCGGACCCGACCGCGAAGACGATCTGGCTGCCGCCGTCCGCGGCACCGAAGTGGTGCGCCTTCAGCAGGATGGCGCCCTGCTCCGCCGCAGTGCCGGGGAGCGAGAAGTCATCGGAGTAGGCGCCGCCGAGCGCGCGGTGGCCGATGGTGGCCCCGGTGATGAGGATCAGCCAGAGCACGACGACGGCCACCGGCTGACGGGCGCAGTAATGGCCGATCCTGGCGAGGATCCCGCCAGCTGGAGAGTTCACCTGACCTGCCCTTCGGGGAGCGTGCTGTGACCGGGCCTGCTCACGCGGGCTGGGACGCCCGGTCGCGTGGCGGCCTGACCTGGCCGGCGCCCTGCCGGGCCCAGCCGGCCGGGTCGTCGAATCCGATGAACTCGCCGAGCCGGGTGAGCTCCCCGGCCGGGTCGGCGACGAGGTCCTCGTACCGCATCCGGTGCAGGTGCCGCGGTTTCAGGTCGGCCAGCGCCTGCTCGGCCGAGCCGGCCATGTACGCGCACATGGCCTCGAACCGGCCGGTGTCGCGGCCCAGTTCGGCCAGTACCTGCGCGCTGATCTGGTCCGGCAGCAGCCGCCGGATGTCGTCGGGCAGCTCGGCGGCGGGCGGCAGCAGCTCGGGCCGCGGCCAGGGGCTGTACGGATCGGTGCCGAAGCGGAGTATGAACTCGTGCCGGACCGCGGCCAGCTGGAAGAAGACATGCCGGCTCATGGACCGGGCCGTGTCCGCGATATCGCGGGTCAGGTAGACGATCCTGGTGTCCGGGAAGGTGGCCAGCAGCGGCTCGGCCACGGAGCTGGACCCGCCGGAGCGCTCCACCCACCGGCGCCGCCCCGCCAGGACCGCCATCAGGTCCATCAGCATCTTGTGGTGCAGCCCGATCGGCTGGGCCGGGAAGCGCGGGACCATGTCCGCCAGCACGCTGTACAGCAGGTCGGGGTCACTGCTCGCCCCGGGCAGGGTGACGTACAGGATCGGCGGGATTCCGGCCGGGTCGCTGGCGAAGCGGCCGCTGGCGGGATAGCGGAACTCGCTGACGGTGATCTGGCCGGCCATCGCCCCGGCCATCTCGCCGCGGTCGCTCAGCAGTGACCAGTACTGCGCCCCGGTGAGCTGGGCGGTGGCGGGCAGCTGGGTCATGTGCGCCCGGATGGAGGCCAGGGACTCTGACACCGACAGGGTCTGCGGCTCGGCCTCGATCAGCGTGGACAGCAGGGTCGAGCCGCACCGGCCGCTGCTGATGATGATCGTGCAGGGATCCAGCGGCGGCGGGTCGGCCAGCCGGGTCGCGGTGCCCCGGCTGCGGGCCGGGGCGGGCCGGGGGATGGGGTCCGATGCGTCGGGCCGCTGCCCCTGTGCGCAGGCGTCCAGGAAGGGCAGGAGCAGGCCGCTGACCGCGGCCGGGTGGGTGAGGTACGGGAAGTGGCCGGCGTCGGGCAGCTCGATGAGCCGGGCCTGCGGGATCGCCCCGTAGAGCACATGCGGGTCCCGGGCCGGGGTCAGGGTGTCGTAGCACCCGTGCAGGATCAGCGCGGGGACGCTGATGCCGGGCAGCTGGGAGTACAAGGTGGGCCGGGTCGCGAAGGCGTCCAGGTAGCGCAGGCCGGCCCCGGGAGCCATGCTCTCGCAGCGCAGCAGGAACTCCGCCAGGTCGCCGGGGCTTCCTTCCAGCCGCTGGTCCGCGCCGCCGCGGCGGATCGCGTCGAACTCCTCCCGGGCGATCACCGGCAGCGGCCGGGCCGCGGGCCGGGCGCTGGCCTGGTATGAGCAGCCCGCCAGCACCAGGGACGCGCATTCCTCCGGGTACAGCAGGGCGAACTGCTGTGCCACGAGCCCGCCGAATGACGAGCCCAGGACGTGGTAGGGCGGCGGCACGAACAGCTCGGCGAGGACGGTGCGGTGCAGCTGCGCGAGCCCGCTGAGCGTCAGGTCGTCGTCCCAGGTAGTCGCGCCCACCCCGGGGTGGTGCATGCACACCAGCCGGAAGGAGCCGGCCATGCTGGCGAACAGCCGGGCGAACGCCCCGGCACCCACGTTGACCGGGTGCATCAGCACGAGCGCTGGCCCGTCGCCCGCGGTGAACACCTCGACGTCGCCCTCGGGCAGCCGCAGCAGGGTCCGAACGGTGCCCGGCGCGTGCTCGCGGAGCACGGCCACGTTGTCGTTGCGCGGCCGAGTGCGCTCGGCCGCCGCCATCCGGCCGGCGGTCTCGTCTGCCCCGGTCTCGTCTGCCGCGGTCTCGTCTGCCGCGGTCTCGTCTGCCGCCGCCATCCGGCCGGCGGTCTCGTCTGCCGCGGTCCAGCTGGCCGCGGCTCCGCTGGCAGCGGCGGCTGGCTGGGCACCGGCTGGCTGGGCACCGGCTGGGGCACCGGGCGGCACCGGGTGAACGGGCACCGTGCGCAGCAGTCCGGCCGCGCGCCGGGCGCCGTAGCGCTGCTCCAGGCTGCGGGCCAGATCGGCCACGGTCGGCGCGTCGTCGAGCAGGCTGCTGCCCAGCGGGCCCAGCCGCGCTTCGAGCATGCCCGTCACCCGGGCCATGTCCGCCTCGGTGAGGCCGGCCGCACCGAACGTGTCGGCGGCAGGCCAGTGCCCGGTGGCCCGCCCGATCAGCCGGGTGAGCAGTGTCTCCAGGTCACCGCCTGGCTGCCCGGCGGGCTCGGGCCCGCTGCGCTCCAGCGCGGTGACCAGGTAGTCGACCAGGTCGGCGACCCGCAGCTCGCCGAGCGGGGGCGCGCCCGGGCCGACCAGCAGCGGCAGCAGGTTGGCTCCGGACCCGTACCGGCTCTGCAGCCGCCCGCTGAGGTTCACCAGGTTGATGCTCTGCAGGCCCAGGTCGTCGACGAGCCGCAGCTGCCCGGTGACCTCCTCGCCGGGCAGCAGGCCATCGGAGATCGCCCGCAGCATCTCGCCCATGTCGGCGAGGATCGTCTTGTCGTCCGCGCTCATTGCGCTGTTTCCTCCTCGGTGGCCTCCCCGGGCGGCAAGAGCACGCTCACGTCTGGTCGCGGCGGCGCCCCGCTGCCGGGTCCCCAGGTCCATGCGACGGCGCAGCGCCGTGGCGGCACTCCGTCCGGGCTGTGCAGTTCGCGGTGCTGCAGCTCGCAGCTGCGCTCGCCGAGCGCGACCGTGATGGTCTCCTGCGTGGCGGCCACCACGTGCGCGTCCGGACTGCTGCCGGCGCCGGCGCCGGCAGCCTGGGCAGCGGCCTGCCTGGCCGCGGCGAATCGGGCGAGCCACCCGGCGCGCTCGGCATCCCCGGAGCCGCAGACGGCATCGAGCACGGCGCGTTCCTGCCCGCGCAGCTCCAGGCTGCCGGGCTGGGGGACGCCGGGCCGCGGGACGCCGGGCCGCGGCAGGCCGGCCTGCCGGCGGGCGCCCCCGGCCGGGGGCTGGCCGGGAATCTCGGCGACGCCGATGCCCGCGCCCGGGCTGCCGGGCAGCCGGCCCGGCACCGGCGGCCCGGCCAGCGCCACCCCGACATGGTCGGTCGCCGCGACGGACAGGTCGTATCCGGGAACGGCGAGGCGGCCCGGCCAGCCGGCCACCCGGGGCCGGCCGTCGGCGTGATCGAAGACCCGGATCTCGATGGGGTAGACCGGCCGCTTCCCGCCGGCCTCCCAGAGGCGGAAGCGGACGGCGTCCTTGACCGCGAGGCGGGCCAGCAGCCACTGCTTGCGCTGGGCGACCGGCAGCGCCGAGTACTCCAGGAAGCCGATGGCGCCGAGCGCCAGGGTGGCGACGGAGTTCCGCGACTCCGGGTAGGGCCAGTAATCGAAGGCCGCCACCCAGCCTTCCGGCTGCGGCCGGGCGAAGGCATGCTCACCAGGGGCAAGCTCAGCGGTGCGGGAGTGCGGGTGGCTGTCGAAGCGCCGGTGCACAGAGCCATCGACCTGCGCCCAGACCCGGCCCCCGGCGAGGAACTGGATGTCGGCGGTGATCAGGTTCTCGTCGCTGGCCGGGATGCGGACCAGGCACTCGACCAGGTCGCCGGCGGCCGGGGCCGGCCCGAAGAACCGCAGCGAGGCGAAGCCGACCGGGAAGGTCACCTTGCGGGTCCGCTGGGTCTCGTGCACCCAGCAGCCGAGCAGCTGCCAGCCGCTGTCGAGCAGCGCCCCGGGCGGCGCCGGCGCGCGCAGCGCCCCGCGGATGTGCCGTTCACCCACGCCGTGCACGGTCTGCACGCCGCGGAAGCTCGGGCCGTGGAACAGGATGCGCGAGCCGTACATGAAGTCGAGGGTGTACTCCGGCGGCCGCTCGGCACCGGAGTCGCAGTCCCAGGCAGGCGGCGGATCAGGCAGCGCCGCGGCGGCCCGGACGCTGGCCCGCGCGTACGGGCCGAAGGCTACGCCGAACTCGCCCGGCGCCTCCGGCCGCAGGCTGATCTGCACGTCCTGCGGCGGCTCGGCCGCCACCCAGCGCGTGAACCGGGCGTCGGCCAGGCCGGTCACCCGCAGGCCCGGGGTCATGGCCTGCACCGTGTCGATCATGTGCGCGACGATCGTGGTCGCGGGCACTACCGGCATCCGGTCCACCAGGTGCGGCCAGCCGCCGGGCTGCGCGAAGAAAGCGTGATCGGTCAGGTAGGGCATCGCGCCGACGCTGACGTGCAGCGTCGTGCTCTGGCCCGGCTCGCGCGCCGGGCCGCCCTGGCTGCCCGGCCCGGCCGGCCCGCCGTTCGCTGGCGCCGGAGGGCTGCCCGGGCCGTCTGGCGCGCCGCCGCCATTTCCGCGGCCGCGCGCCGCTAGTGCGGCTGCGGCCGGCCCGGCGGCCTGCTCCAGCAATTCCGCCAGTTCGGACACGGCCTGGGTGCGGCTGGCGAAGGCACTGGCGCTGGCCGGGGCAGCTGCCCGGGCACCCGCGCGCCGAGCCGGGGCAGCGGCCGGTGCCGCCGTGCCGCGGCCCGGTGCCGTGCCCGCGGCTTGCCCCGTGCCCGCGGCTTGCCCCGTGCCCGCAGGCCGGACCGGGCTCCCGGCTTGTCCCGGTCTCCCGGCTTGTCCCGTGTCCGCAGCTCGTACCGTGCTTGCTGGCCGGGTCGTGCTCGCGGCCTGGACTGCGCTGCCGGCCATGTCCGGGCTTGCGCTCCGGGCTGCGGCCGGGATGGTGCTTCGCGCCGCGCCCGTCCGGCCGAGCACCTCACTGGCGTCCGCGCCGAGGGAAAGCAGCTGCGAGCCGAGCTGCAGCCGCATGCTCAGGCTGCGCCGGGGCGCAGCCCCCTGGCCAGGTTCGGCCTGGGCAGGCTCTTGCTGGGCAGATTCCGGCCGGGCAGGCTCTTGCTGGGCAGATTCCGGCTGGGCAGATTCCGGCCGGACCGCCGGGTCGAGGGCTGACAGGTCGGGCGCGTATCCCTCGGCCCACAGGGCCGTGGCCACGCGGCGCAGCTGCGCCAGGCCGCTGCGCGCCGCCACGTTGGCGGCGATGGCCAGATGATCGCGCTCGCGCAGGTTGTCCTGGATCAGCGAGGCAAGCTGCCCCGGCCCCACCTGGAGGAAGGCCCGGACGCCAGCGTCGTGCATGGCCGTGAGGGTGGCCCGGAACAGCACCGGCTGCACCAGCTGGCGCAGGAAGGTCTCGCGCTGTTGGGCCGGATCGGCCGGCAGCGGCGCCGCAGTCGTGGCCGACCAGACCCTGATCCGGGACGGCCGCACCATCTCCTCCTCGACGACCGGCCGCAGCAGGTCGGCCATGGGCTGCAGGTAGGGCGTGTGAATCCCGGTGGCGAACGGCAGCGGGCGGCAGATCGTGTTCTGCCGGGCAAGATCGCTCAGCAGCCGGGTGACCTGCTCGGCCGAGCCGCATACCACCGACTGGAGGGGCGCGTTGTCGTGCGACAGCAGCACGCCCGGATAGCTGGCGAGCTGGCCCGTGACCGCGGCCGCGCTGTCCCCGATCACCGCGTGCATCAGGTCATGCCGCTCGAAGGCGGGATTGAGCAGCACGGTCGCGTACTTGCTTAGCCGTGACTCGTCCGCCAGCCCGGCGACCAGCCCGGCTGTCCACTCGCCCAGACTGTGCCCGGCCACGTCGCCGGGCGTGATGCCGATGCGCAGCAGCGCCTCGTGCATCAGCCGCCCCAGCCGGATCACCTCGACGAACCGCTGCGAGTAGTTGCTGTCCCCGGTGCCGGCCGTCACCGTGCCCAGGCCGAAATGCGCGGCGACATCCTCGACGCTGGGGGAGAGCTCGGCCTCCAGGCCCGGGAAGACGAACGCGATCCGGCCGCCGTCGGCCAGCAGCGGCCGGGGGCTGAACCAGATGTCCCGGCCGCCCCGCCAGGCGGCGCCGGCCGCCACCACCTTGCGCGCTGCCGCGAGGCGCTCGGCGGTGGGGCCGACAATTCCCAGCCGGGGACCCGCAGCGGGGGCGCTGCCGTCCGTCCGCGCGGTGCCGTGTGCCCGGACGGCGTGGTCGTCGGCGTCCAGCAGCCGGGCGAGTGCGGCCGTGTCCCGGGCAGCCAGCAGGACGACCTGTTCTGGCTCCTGAACGCTGGCCGCCCGACCGCTGGCCGCCCGGACACTGGCCGCCCGGACACTGGCCGCCCGGACACTGGCCCCCGCAGCAGGCGCTGCGGGGGAGGCAGGCCGCCCCGGCACCTGCGGCGGCGGGGCCTGTTCCAGGACCACGTGCGCGTTGATGCCGCCGAAGCCGAACGCGCTGACGGCGGCGCGCCGCGGCCAGCCGTCCGGCCAGGGCTGTGCGGCCTCGATCGGGGCGAATCGGGTCTGCGCCAGCTCCGGCCGCGGGCTGTCGCAGTGCAGCGTGGGCAGCAGCACGCCTCGCGATACCGCGAGCGCGGCCTTGACCAGCCCGGCCATCCCCGCCGTGGGCAGCGTGTGGCCGATCATCGACTTGACCGAGCCGATCACTGGCGGCGGGCCTTCGCCCGGCGGCCCGAATACCTCGGCCACTGTGGCCAGCTCCGCGGCGTCGCCGACCGGAGTGGCCGTGCCGTGCGCTTCCAGCAGTCCCAGCGCGTCCGGGGCAGCCGGATCCAGCCCGGCCGCGGCCCACGCGCGGCGGACCGCGATGACCTGGCCGCCGGTTTCCGGGTTGACCAGGCTCGCGGAGCGGCCGTCGCTGGACGTGCCGACCCCGCGGATCACCGCGTAGATACGGTCGCTGTCGCTGACAGCGTCGGCCAGCCGCTTCAGTACGGCTACGGCCGTTCCCTCGCCCATCAGCAGCCCGTCGGCCGCCGCGTCGAACGGGCGGATCTCCTCGCGCCGCGACAGCGCGCTGAGCTGGGTGAACACCGACCAGAACGCCGGGTCGTGGTTATGGTGCACGCCGCCGACCAGGACCGCGTCGAGCCGGCCGCTGGTCAGCTCGGCGATGCCGTGCTCGACCGCGACGAGAGACGAGGCGCAGGCCGCATCGATGGTGTACGCGGCACCACGCAGGTTGAGCCGGTTGGCGATGCGCGATGCGGTCAGGTTCGGCAGCAGCCCGATCACGCTCTCGGCGTGGTGCGGCCCGAAGCTCCGGCTGATCCGCTGGTCCACCTCGTCCAGCTGGTCCGGGGTCACCCCCGGAATCAGCTCCCGGAGGAAGACCCGCACCTGGGCGCCGAGGCGGACGCGCAGGTAGTACCGCATCTGCGAGACGCTGCTGATGCCGACGCGGCCGAGGATCATGCCGATCCGGTCGCCGTCGGGCAGCCGGCCCGGGCCGCCGGCGTCCTCGATGGCAGCCGCCGCGACGCGCAGCGCCAGCAACTGCTCTGGCTCGGTCTCGCCGACCGACGCGGGCATGATGCCGTAGGCCAGCGGGTCGAACTCGGCGAACTCGTCGACGAAGCCGCCGCGGCGGCAGTACAGCCGCTCCAGCCGGCTCGAAGGGCCCGGGTCGTACAGCTCCGGCTCCCAGCGGTTCGCCGGGGCGTCGGTGATCGAGTCGACGCCGGCGACCAGGTTGTGCCAGTACTCTTCCAGCGAGCCGGCGCCCGGCAGCAGCACGGCCATGCCGACGATCGCTACCGGCTCGGCCGCCCGGCCGGGCCCGCTGCTGTCGCTAGCGGGCATCGGGCACCGAGCCGGCGTAGGTCACTGCGGTGAGCCCCGGGTCACCCCAGGCCAGCTCGCGCAGCAGGCTGCTGGCGCCCTGTCCCGGGTCGATCATCACGATCCCGCGCCTGGCGTACTCGCGGGCGAGTTCCGGCGAGACCATGCCCGGATGCGGGCCGGCTGGTGCCCAGGGGCCCCAGTGCACGGTCAGGCAGCGGCGGCCGGTGGCCGCGGCCCATGCCGCTCCGGCCGCTTCCAGCGCGTCGTTGGCGGCGGCGTAGTCTGCCTGGCCGCGGCTGCCGAACGCCGCGGCGATGCTGCCGTAGAGGACGACGAATCCCGGCGCGTACTCGCGTTCGGCTAGCGCGCTGAGCACCGTCTGGGCGCCGCTCACCTTGGTGCGGAACACCCGGGCGAACGACTCGGGGTCCTTCTCGGCGATCAGCCGGTCCTCGATGATCCCTGCGCCGAACACCAGCCCGTCGAGGCGGCCGTGCTCCTCGTGCACGAGCTTGAGCACCTGACCGATCGCTTCCTCGTCCAGTACGTCGGCGCAGTGGTACCGGGCCCGGGCGCCCAGCTCGCGGAGCTCAGCGAGGGTCGCCTCGACCTCCCGGCGGGCCAGGATGGCCCGGCTGGCGCGCTCGATCTCAGCCGGCGCCCGCATGCCGCGGTCGGCCAGCGCGGCGCGCAGCGCCACGGCATCCGGTGCCGCCGCGAGCTCGGCGGCCAGCGGCTCGGCGGCGGTCAGCTCCGTCCGGCCGACCAGCTCCAGCCGGCAGCCGCTGGCGGCGGCCAGTTCCCGGGCGAGACAGGCCGTGATGCCCCGGGCCCCGCCAATCAGCACGACCACCGAATCGCTGTTCAGGCCCATCCACCGGGCCTCGGCCTGGCCGGGCCCGGCCGATGGCAGGCCCGGGCCAGGCCCGGCGGCCAGCTCGGCCGCGACGAGCTCGGTGCTGTACCGGCCATCCCCGGCGTAGAGGACCGCAGGCTCGCGCGAGGTGTCGGCCAGCTCGGCCAGCAGCCGCGCGGCGACCGCACTGGCCGGGCCGGTCACGTCAAGCTGCACATAGCGGGCGGTGCGGTCGGGGTACTCGGTGCTGACGGCCCGGAACAGGCCTGCCAGGCCAGCGGCCTGCCCGCAGCCGGCCGCGCCGACGGCCAGCAGCCGGCCCGGTCCGCCTGCGGCGGGCCCCGGGCTGGTCAGCGCCTGCTGGACGAGCGGGAACAGCAGGGGCGGCAGCGCGTCGGGCGGCTCGCCGAGCCCGTCGAGCATGATCAGCCCGGCCGCGCCCGCGAGGTCCTCCGCCGTGACCGCGCTCGCCGTCGTGGCCTGGGCTTCCGCGCCGCGGTCGCGCAGCAGGCTCGCGAGCTCGGCGGCCACCGCGGTGTCGCCGGTGATCACGAACCGCGCGCCGCTGATGACGTCCGGGCCTGCCGTGGTGCTCTCCGCCGCGGCCGGGAGGGGGCAGCTGACCAGCCTGGGCAGCAGCCTGAGCGGGCTCGCGGGCGGCAGCCCGGCGACCAGCTCGGCCGCCGGACCAGCGGTCAGCGCGGCTGCGGCAGGTCCGGCGGTCAGCGCAGCTCCCGTCAGCTCGCCTGCCGCGGAGCCGCCTGCCGCGGAGCCGCCTGCCGCGGGCTCGGCCGCCGGGCCGCCCTGCCGCATCTCGTCGAGCCAGCCGATGATGGCCTGCACGGTGCGCTGCTTGACCAGGCCCTCGAACACCGACTCGTCGGCCTCGACCGAGATCCCGAGCCGGGAGGCGACCTCCGCGGCGATCTCCGCGCGCTTGATCGAGTCGATGCTCAGGTCGGCTTCCAGGTCCAGCTGCGGCTCGATCAGGTCTGCCGGGTAACCGGTGCGCTCGCTGATCAGCGAGATCAGCGTGTCCTGCAGCATGGGGCCGGAGAGCGCGGCGGCCGGGTCGGCCGCAGCGGCGGCGAGCCCCGCGGGCGGCGCCGTGACGGCGGGCTCCGCCGTGCTGGCGGACGCCGGCCCGGCGGCTGCCTCCGGCAGGACGGCAAGACCGGGAACAGCGGCGGGCTCCACCAGCGCGACCGCGGAACTGTGCAGCGATCCATTGCCGGCCAGCGCCTCCTCGTTGTCCTGCCAGGCCGGGCGGCTGCCAGCCGGCTGCCCGAGGAACGCCAGCATCACGTCGCGGTGCGCGCTGACCATCTCCCGGCTGGCGCGCAGGTATTCCGCCAGCGCTGAATCTGGGCCGACGGGCTGGTGCGCGGAAACTTCGGCTGAGGACACGGCGAACTCCTTGATCGGATGTGCGGGGGTCAGCGCGCCGGGGGGACTGGCGCCGTTGAGGTCACGGATCAGCTGCCCGTTCGCGAGCCAGCGCGGCCGGGCGTCCGGGCTGGCCGCCGCGGAAGCCGGCTGCCTGCCCTGGAAGAGCCAGGAGTGCTCCAGCGGCAGGCCGGCGCAGGCGAGCTGGCCTGCGGTGATGAGGAACCGGCGCAGCGTGTCCTGCTGGCCGCCGTCGCAGGCGACCGCCAGGTGCGGCCGGTCCCCGAGTACCGCGCGGACCAGGCCGGTGAGGACATGGCCGGGACCGGTCTCGATGAAGATGCGGGCGCCGGCCTCGTACATGGCCTCGATCTGGTCGCTGAACTGCACCGGTGCGCTGATCTGGGCGGCCATCTCGGCTCGGATCTGGCCGGGGTCGGCCGCGTGCGGCCTGGCGGTGCGGTTCGACCAGACCGGCAGCCGCGGCGGCGACACCGGGTACCGGGCGAGCACCTCGGCGAACTGCGCGCTGGCGCCGGCTACGACCGGGCTGTGGAAGGCGCAGGCGACCGGGAGTCGGCGCGCGGACAGGCCCGCTTCCTTCAGTGCCGCCAGCGCCCGGCCGACGGCGGGCGTCAGGCCGGAGAGCACGACCTGGTCCGGCGCGTTCAGGTTGGCCAGCGTCACCTCGCCGCTCAGCCCGCTGCCGTCGAGCACCGCGCTGACCTGGCCGGCGGTGCCGCTGACCGCGGCCATCGTGCCCGGGTCATCGCCGGCCGCTGACAGTATCGCGGCGGCCCGCGCCTCGCTGAGATCAAGCAGCTCTTGCGAGCCGAAGGCGCCGGCCGTGGCCAGCGCGACCAGCTCGCCGTAGCTGTGCCCGCCGGAGAAATCCGGCTGGACACCGAGGCGGCCGAGCAGATGGCTGACCGCCAGGCCGCAGATGCCCAGCACCGGCTGTGCGGTCGCGGTGTCGCGCAGCGCGTCCGACTGCTCGCGCTCGCGGGCGGTGTCGAAGGCAGCGGGCGGGAACAGCCGGCCCGCCCAGCGTGCCCCGATCTCCAGGTACTGGCGCAGCTCGGGGAAGGCCACGAACAGCTCGCCAAGCGCCCCGGTGCGCTGGCTGCCCTGCCCGGGGAACAGGTACGCCACCCCAGGCCGCCGGCCGTGGCCGGCCGCCAGGTCCTGGTCGGCTGCGGGCTGGATCAGTCCGGCGGCCGGATCGTGCTCGCCCGCCAGCGCCCGGCGCAGCAGGGTCGCGAGATCATCGAGGTCCCGGGCGACCAGGGCCACCCGCACCGGGCCTGCTGCCGCCTCGGCATCGGCCGCGGCCCGGGCGGCCAGCTGGCGCAGCGGCACGCCGCCGGGCTGCCGGGCGGCGGCGATCACCTCGGTGGCCAGGGCGGTCACGGCTCGGTGCGCGGCCTCACGGTCGGTGCCGCGCAGGCAGAACAGCTCAGCGGGCCAGTGCGTGAGCGCGTGCCGCGGCTCGGGGGTGCCGGCATAGCCGGTGAGAACGGCATGGAAGTTGGTCCCGCCGAAGCCGAAGGCGCTCAGGCCGGCGATCCGCCGGCCGGGTGGGGCGACCCAGGGCCGCGGTTCGCGCAGGAAAGCGAACGGGCTGCGGTCGGCATCCCAGGCCTCGTTCGGGCTGGCCAGGTTGCTGGTGGCCGGCTGCACGCCGCAGTGCACGGCCAGCACCGCCTTGATCAGGCCAGCCAGCCCGGCGGCGCACTTGGCGTGCCCGATCTGGGATTTCACCGACCCCAGCACGCAGCTGCCGGGCTGAGCGCCAGCGCTGGTGAACACTTCGGTCAGGCTCTGCAGCTCCACCTGGTCGCCGAGGACCGTGCCGGTCCCGTGCGCCTCGACCAGCTCCACCTCGGCCGGCGAGATGCCCGCCTGCCGGTATGCCCGGCGCATGGCGCGGACCTGGCCCTCGACCCGCGGCGCGGTGAGGCTGCGGGCCCGGCCGTCGCTGGCGGCGCCGATGCCCCGGATGATGGCGTAGATCCGGTCGCCGTCGCGCTCCGCGTCGGCCAGCCGCTTGAGCACGACGCAGGCGACGCCCTCGCCCAGCACCGTACCGTCCGCGGCGCGGTCGAAGGTCGCGACCCGGCCGACGGGCGACAGGGCGAACACCGAGCCGAACATCAGGAAGTCGCCGATGGAGTTGTGCAGGTCCACCGCGCCGCACAGCATCATGTCGGCGGCCCCGGTGGTCAGCTGCTTGCAGGACACGTCCACCGCGGCCAGCGACGCCGCGCAGGCGGCGTCGACGGTGAAGTTTGCCCCGCCGAGGTCGAGCCGGTTGGCAATCCGCCCGGCAATGACGTTGGGCAGGTTGCCGGGGAAGGTGTCCTCGGTGAACCGGGGCAGCTGCGCGTCGAATTCCGGCGGGACCTCGCCCAGGTAAGCCGGCAGCAGGGCGCGCATGGCCAGCGCGCCGCTGTTGTCCGAGCCGGGCTCGGCCGCGAAAACCACCCCGGTGCGGGCGTGCCGGGCACCGGGTGCGTCATAGGGATGACCGGAGTCGCTCAGCGCCTGGTTGGCGACTTCCAGCGCGAGCAGCTGGCTGGGGTCGATGCTGCCCAGCGCGCTGGGCGGGATGCCGTAGCGGATCGGGTCGATGACCGCCGGCGCCAGGAAGCCGCCCCACTTGGAGACGGTGCGGCGGCCGGACTGGCCTGCCAGCAGGTCGGGTGAGTAGTAGATCTGCGGATCCCACCGGTCGGCGGGCACCTCGGCGAACGCGTCCGCCCCGCTGAGGATCAGCTGCCAGAAGCCGGCCAGGTCAGCCGAGCCGGCGAACATCGCCGCCATGCCGATGATGGCGATGTCGGCCGACTCGGATGGCTCGCTGTCCTCCGCCGCGCAGGCCCCGCCAGCCGGGGCGGCGGCCAGCCGGGACGTCAGCTCGGCGGCCCGGCTGGCGTGGAACGCGGCGGCACCGGAGGTCACCCCGGCGTGCAGCTCCGCGACGGTCGTCACGGCGTCGCGCAGTACCGCCACCTGGCCGGCCATGTAGAGCCCCTCGGCCTGCTGGGTCGCCTCGTCGATGCTGGCCCCATCGTGCTGCAGCCCCTTGCTGGCCAGCCGGAGCCGCCCGGTGTTCAGCAGCTCCAGCTCTACCCAGATGTCGCGGCTGGGCCGGCCGGCTGCGGCCAGGCCGGCCGCCTGCCGGGCGAACTCGGCGACATACGGGGTGCGCAGCGCCCGGGTCACGTGACCCGGGGCGGTTTCCAGCAGCGCCGTCTCCTGGGCCGCCACGGCCAGCTCCTGGAACAGCGGCAGGATCGCCCCGTGCTCCACCGCCTCCCGGGTGAACAGGTACGAGGTCCCCATGAGCACGCCGATCCGGGCGCCGCGGCGGGCGAGGTCGGCCGCCATGGCCGCGACCATCGCAGCCGACCTAGCGTCGTGGATGCCCCCAGCGAACAGCACCTGCAGCTGCCCGGCGGCCTGCGGCGTCTCGTCCAGGTAGCTGCCGAGGACTTCCAGCTGCGCTTCCCACAGCGGGAAGCTGGCCCGCGGGCCGATGTGACCGCCGCACTCGGCGCCCTCGAACACGAATCTGCGCACGCCCGAGCGCAGGAACTGCCGCAGCAGGCCGGGCGAGGGCACATGCAGGAACGTGGCGATGCCGGCCTGCTCCAGCTCCTTCGCCTGGGCCGGCCGCCCGCCGGCCACGATCGCCCAGGATGGCGTGATGTCCAGGATTGCCTGGAACTGCGCCGCGCGCAGCTCCTCGGGGGCGAACCCGAGCACGCCGACTCCCCACGGCTGCCCCTGCAGGGCCGCCGCGGTGTCGGCCAGCAGCTGGCGGGACCGCTCGCCGTCCGCCAGGGCCAGCGCGATGAACGGCATCGCGCCGGCGGCGGCCACGGCGGCCGCGAAGCAGGCCTGGTCGCTGACCCGGGTCATCGGGCCCTGCGCCACCGGGATCCGGACGCCCAGGTCATCGGCCAGCGCAGCGCCAGCCGCCAGCGGATACGGCTCCGGCTGGCCCGCAGCCGCAGCCATGATGGCCGCGCGGACGCCGCGGACGGCCGCGGCGGTGTCGGCCCACCGGGCGGCAAAGCCGGCTGCCAGGCAGCCGTCCTGGCCAATCGGCAGCAGCGCGGTCCCGCGGTCCCGCGGTGTGGCGAGGCGGACCGGCGTGCCGGTTACCCGGATCCCGCGCACGCCGTCGTCCAGCACGGTCTCCGAGCCGTCGAGCCGCCGCAGCACCCGGCACAGGTCACCAGGCAGGTCCGACTCGGGCAGCAGCGCGAGCTGGGTATCGAGGAGCACTCCTGCGGCGCCGCCGGTCACGCACCCGGCCGCGGTGCGCGCGCCGATGCCCCCGGCGGCCCAGACCGGCACGGTCAGCTCATCGTCGGCCAGCAGTTGCTGCAGGAGCACGAAGGTGCTCAGGTCACTGACCCGGCCGCCGGACTCTGTTCCGCGGGCGATCACTCCGCTGGCTCCGCCGGCCGCTGCCGCCCTGGCCTCGTCCCGGCTGGTCACCTCGACCAGGACCCGTGACCATGCGGCGGTACTGGCGATGTCCCACGGCGCGTCCGCGGTCAGCACCGTCAGGGCAATCTGGCTGCCCGTGCAGGCACGCACCTGATCCGCCGTCGCGGCACAGCCGGCCGGCACGCGGACCCCGACCGGCGTAGCCGGCCAGCCGGCCGCCTGCGCCAGCGCCCGCATCGCGCGCCAGCCGCCGTCCGCCAGGTCGAGGACGCCCCAGCCGCCGCCGCGCCAGGCCTGCGCCGCGACGTGCGGGCTCGGCTCCAGCGCGCCGCAGGGGCTGATGGCGATGACAAGGTCACGAGAAGTCGACTCCGCAGGCATAACAGAATCCCGTTTCGGATCGCTGCGCCGTGCGCAGGGTCACGACGCGGTGAATACGGCTTAGGCTCTGGTCAGCCGTAATGGACGGTCGGCCATTGCTAGCGGCAGGCCGGCGCCTTTCGGCTGGCTGGCTGGCAGGGGCGCGATCAGGCGGCCAGGGGGAGCGCTTTCCCGGTATCTCCTGCGCGGTTCGCGCGCAGGAGATCTGTGTGCGGGCGGCGGCCGCGGGTGCGATAAGCGAACGTGCAGCCCGGCCCTGAGATGGGGATGATCTTCACGAGTCCACGGCAGTTCCCGTCATTTCATTGGCGATAACTCCGGCGGTGAATCATTTAAAGCCGGTTGCGACGCTAAAGGGGCACCCGGCGTCTTGTCAAGGGCCCTGGAGGAGGCTTGCACCACAATCGAAGTATTGGCAGCTAGCGCCGTTATGGTTTCCTATATACTATTAAACCTATCGGGAAAGTAATTTATGAAGAGAACTAACCGGGTCCGAACCTCTTTGTTAAATGCTGATAAATTCTCTGGGTCACCGTGGTGATGCATTTCGTAACCCGGAGAAGCGAACGCGGCCGCGCCCTGCGGCGCCCGTGGCCGGGCCGCAGGCAGCCGGCGGACGGGCCGGCCGGGTGACGCGCGGCGCAGTGCGATGAAATGCGCCGCTGTCACGGACTGCGTGACCTGCTGAAAGCGCATAAGGCCTTGGCTGGAAGGGCATAATGGGCCGCGGCCCGCAGGGCGAGTGCGGCGACGGTGCTGCTGCACCCTGGCGGGCCGGGCGCTCGGGGGCCAGTCTGCTGAGCCTGCCCGGGCGCGCGCTGCCGATCACCCGGGCAGGCCGATGCCGTCAGCGGCACGCGACCGCCAGGCGCGGCCACGGCGCCCTTCCTGGCACCTCGGCGCATCGGCCCGAGCGCCTTTCCTGACCGGCAGATGTACGGCCGGTGTCTTTCCCGGTCACCTAGCTGATGCTGCAGCGGCAGCCTTTGCCGCTGCGCAGACAGTGATTTACTGGTGGCCCCGCGCCCGGCGGTGGCCGAGCATTCATCCGGGCACGATGAAATCCAGGCCGGGGCAGCCTGGTGAGAATCACATGTGCCCACTGCGGCAGCCACCCGCTCCCCTGGCCGACCAAGACCGGGCAGTACAGCAGCAGCCCGGTCTTTGCCTTTTCTTGGGCGTGGAATTGCCAAATGCCGCTGTCTGTTGCTGATGGCCGTTATGGATCCAGGACGCTGCCTCCCATGCGCTAGCTGCGGGATTGCGGAGGATTAACTGGTCAGCCGCCCGGCGAATGTCCTGGCGCTGAAATAGCCGCTGGCAGTCCGGCCCGCCCGGCGGTGCTAGCCGGGCGCGCCGGGCTGCTCATTCGCCGCGCTCGTCTCGTAGTAGCTGGGTGAACTGCCCGATGGTCTGCATCAGGAACTTGCGGACGGTCGGCTCGTCGGCTGGCTGCACGTAGCCGAAGGCGCGCTGCCAGCGCGGGATGGTCTCCGCATCGGCCTCAGCCGCCTTGCGCCGGCCCTCGTCGGTGAGATAGAGCCGGACGATCCGGCGGTCGAGACCGGAGCGGCGGCGCTCGACGTAGCCCTCGCGAGTCAGGGCATCTACCGCAGCACTGACAGTGCTCGGTGCCCACAGGCCTTCCGCGGCGATGTCGCTTGACTTCAGGCCCTCGCCGGCGGCCAGCATCCGCACCACGCCCAGCCCGGCCGGGCTGAGGCCGGTACCGCTGGCCGCCGCGCCGAAGTAGGCGCCCAGCAGCCGCGCCGCGCGGCTGACCAGCGCGGGCAGCGGCGAGTCCGCGGTCAGCTCGCTCGCAGGCCCGGTCCACTCCTGCGCCCCGTCCGGGGCGGGCGGCATTCCGGGCGCGGCGGCGGCGGCAGCGGCCTCACCAGCGGGCGCGCGGCTCGCGAGCAGGCTGGCGGCGCCGGCCGGGGCACCGGGCCTGGTCGCAGCAGGGTGGCCGGCCGGGTAGCCGTCACCGTGGTGGGTGACCGCGGCTGCGCCGACGGTCACCGGCGTGCGCGCGGCGATGACCGGGACAGCAGGTTCCCCGGCCGGCTGCGCCAGCGGTCCGCAGGTCAGCCGGCCGTCCCGCATGACCCCGGTACGCTGGGCGTACTGGGCCACTGCGCTGTCGTGGGTGACCATCACCATGGTCAGCCCGCGATCGCGCCACAGGTCCGCGAGCAGGGCGATGATCTCGTCCCGGGTGGTCTCGTCCAGGTTGCCGGTGGGCTCGTCAGCCAGCAGCACGGTCGGCTCCTTGACCAGCGCCCGGGCGATCGCCACCCGCTGCTGCTGGCCGCCGGACAGCTCCGACGGCAGGTGGCGCAGCCGTCCGGCCAGCCCCATGCTCTCCAGGGCGCGCGCCGCCCGCGCGCGCCGCTGTGACGCTCGCACGCCGAGGGGGACCAGCGCGGTCTCGACGTTCTCGGCAGCCGACAGGGTGGGGATCAGGTTGAAGGTCTGGAACACGAAGCCGATGGACCGGCCGCGCACCCGCGTCAGCCGCCCCTCGCGCATCGCGGCGAAGTCCTGGCCGTCCAGTTCGACGCGGCCCGCGCTGGGCCGGTCCAGCCCGCCGAGCATCTGCAGCAAGGTGGACTTGCCGTGCCCGGTGGGGCCCTGGATGGCCAGCCACTCCCCGTCGGCGATCTGCACGTCTACCCCGCGCAGGGCCTCGATCACGCTGTGGCCCTTGCGGTAGCTCTTGGTGACGCCGGTGAGCGTATACATCGGAGCCGTCTCCTTCGAGTGCGCTATTCGACTCGGGCCAGCGCGGCGGCCGGCCGCAGCCGGGCTGCCCGCCAGCCGCCCAGTGCGCCCGACAGCAGGCCGCCGACGACGGCCAGCACGACGGCGGCGACGATCGCGTCGGTCGTGACGGGCGCCGAGAGGTGGACGGACACGGTGTGAACCTGGTTCTGGCTCATCCGCTGCAGGATCTGCGAGCCCAGGGGCCTGCCGGGGACGGAGGACGGGGTGCTGGGCTGGCCCACGGTGGCAGTCAGCGGCGGCGCCAGCCGTTTCACCAGTGCCGCGCCGCCGAAGCCCAGGCCGACCCCGGCCAGGCCGCCGAGTATCCCCAGGGCAATGGACTCGCCGAGCACCTGGCCGACGATCCGCCGCCCTCGCCAGCCCAGTGCCTTCAGCGTGCCGAACTCGCGCACCCGGCGGGACACCGCGGACATGGTCAGCAAGCTCGCCAGCAGGAAGGCGGCGGCCAGCACCGCGACCGCGAGCCACCGGCCGAAGCTGCTGGCCAGGCTGGAGGTACTGGCCAGCGATCCGGTCACCTGCCGGGCCAGGTCGCTGGAGGTGGTCACGGTCGCTCTGGGCAGCAGCCCGCCGACCGCCCGCTGCACGCTGGCGATCTGGGCGGCGCTGGTGGCCGCGATGTAGATGGTGTTGACCTTGCCGGTCAGGGCGGCACCGCCCTGCGGGACGGCACCGAGTGCCTGCGCCCGGGCCAGCGGGATATAGACATCCGCGGCGCTAGCCGAGCCCGGCGGGGCCTGCACCAGGCCGATGACCGTGAAGTGGGTGCCGTGGCCGTTGCTGTCGCCGATCGTGATGCGGGACCCGAGGTGGAGCTTGTGCTGCCGGGCGTAGTCGGCGCTCAGCACGGCCAGGTTTGCGTGCGCGTCGGATACCGAGAATGCCCGGCCGGAGACCAGCTTGCTGGAGCTGAGCGGCCCGAGGCTGCCGGGGATCACGCTCGCGCCGAAGACGCTGAACGAGTTCGTGCTGATCGAGGTCTTGCTCCGGCTGGCTCCGCCGGGTCCCAGCGTGATGCCCGGCATGGTTCCGGAGATGTCCAGCTCATTGAGCACGAGCGCCCCGGTGACCGCGGACACGTGCGGCAGCCGCGCGATGGAGCTGACCGCGCCCGTGCTCAGCGTGCCGAGGCCAGCGGAGCCCGACAGCAGCAGGTGCTTGCGGAAGCTATGGCCGGCCAGCGGCAGGCCGCCGCCGAACGAGAAGCGCGATGCCCCGCCGCTGCCCCGCGCTGCGGCCTTGGTGACCGTCATGTCGGTACCAATCCCGTACAGCGAGTGCAGCACCGTGCCCTGCGCGTTCCGGACTCCCGTCGAGGCAGCGGCTACCGTGATCACTAGCCCGATGCCGACCGCCATCCCGGCCGCCACCAGTGCGGCCTGCCGGGCCCGCCGGCGCAGTTCCCGCCAGAGGTAAATGACGAACATGGTCTCCCTCACGCCGTCTGCCGACGGCTCCTTGCCGGAGCCGGCGGCGAGCGCCCGGCCGGCGCGGGCTGGCTGGCCCGCAGTCCCGGGCCGGGACTTCCTGACGGCACCGATGCTGGCGCAACCCGGGTTACACGGCTGGAACACCGCTTGTTACCCGGCTGTAATCGTCACTAGGGCACTGTGGAATGCAGGAGGCAGAAGGTGAGGGTTCTGCTCGCGGAAGATCATGCCGAGCTGGCCGAGACGGTCGCGCTCGGCCTGCGCAGGGAAGGGCTTGCCGTCGATATCGCGGCCGATGGCGCGCAGGCTCTGGAGCACGCTGCCGTCAACCGTTACGACGTGGTGGTGCTCGACCGTGACCTGCCGGAGGTGCACGGCGACGAGGTGTGCAAGAGCCTGGTGGCCAGCGGGTCGCCCGCCCGGGTGCTGATGCTCACGGCGGCGGCTTCCATCGCCGACCGGGTGAGCGGCCTGGACATCGGCGCCGATGACTACCTGCCCAAGCCCTTCGCCTTCGCCGAGCTCGTCGCGCGCATCCGCGCGCTGGGCAGGCGGCCGCAGAAGGTCGTGCCGCCGGTGCTGACGAGCGGCGACCTGACGCTCGATGCGGCCAGCCGGCTAGTGACCAGGGCAGGCCAGCGGCTGTGGCTGACGCCTAAGGAGTTCGCCGTGCTGGAGCAGCTGCTGGCCGCCGATGGCGCGCTGCTGTCCGCCGAGGACCTGCTGGAGAGTGCGTGGGACGAGGCCGCCGATCCGTTCACCAACACGGTCAAGGTCACGATCAGCCGCCTGCGGCGCAAGCTCGGCGAGCCGCCGGTGATCGAGACCGTGGCCCAGGCTGGCTACCGGATCGTGCCGTGTCCCGGCCAGGACTAGGGCGCTGGCCCGTCGCCCGCCCGCTGCGCGGCCTGCGGCGGCGCACGGTGCGGATGCGGCTGACCGCGCTGTACGGGTCGCTGTTCCTGGCCTCGGGGACCGCGCTGCTCGCGGTCACCTACGCGATGGTCGAGTCCCGCCCGACCGTCCAGATCGCGAGCCTGCTCACGTTCCGCCAGCTGATCCAGGCCCAGCAGGCGCTGCAGCGCATCCTGGGCGGCCAGCGGGCCGCCATCGCCCTGCGGACGCTGGTCGCCGGGCAGCGCACCGACACCCTGCACCAGTTCCTGCTGTCGGCCTGCATCGCCCTGGCCATGATGACGGTCGCGTCCGCCTGGCTCGGCTGGCTGGTCGCCGGCCGGACGCTGCGGCCGCTGCGAGTGATGACCGGCAAGGCACGGCGCATCTCCGAGCAGAACCTGCACGAGCGGCTGGCGCTGAGCGGCCCCCAGGACGAGCTGACCGACCTGAGCAATACCTTCGACGGCCTGCTCGCGCGGCTGGAGGCAGCCTTCAGCGCGCAGCGTCAGTTCGTCGCCAATGCCTCGCATGAGCTGCGCACCCCGCTGACCCTGGAACGGGCCATGGTCGAGGTAGCGCTGGCCGATCCGGATGCGTCGGCGCAGTCGCTGCGGGCCACCTGCGAGCGGGTGCTGGCAGTCGGCGCGCAGCAGGAACGGATCCTGGACGCGCTGCTCACGCTGGCGCACGGCCAGCGGGGGCTGGAGCGGCGCGAGCCGTTCAGCCTGCACGCGATCGTCGGCGACGTGCTGGCCGAGCGCCAGGCGGCGGCCAGGCATCTCGGGCTGCGGATCGAGACCTCGCTGCGCCCTGCGCCGACCGCGGGCGATCCCGCGCTGGCCGAGCGCCTGGCGGCCAACCTGGCTGACAACGCCTTCGTGCACAACGCCAGCGGCGGCTGGGTGCGCGTGCGCACGTGCGTGCAAGACGGGCGCGCGGTGCTCCTGATCGCCAACAGCGGCCCGGTCGTAGCGCAGAGCGAGGTGGACCGGCTGCTGCGCCCGTTCGAGCGGATGGGCACCGACCGCACCGGCCGCCGCCTCGGCCTGGGGCTGGCCATCGTGGCGGCCATCGCGTCGGCGCATGAGGCCGCGCTGACGGTCCGGCCGCAGCCCGGCGGCGGGCTGGAGATACGAGTGGCCTTTCCGCTGGCCGCCGGCAGCGCGACGGTGCCGCCCGGGCGGATCGCCGCCGGCGCGCCGCGCTAGCGGAGCCATGGCCAGCGCCGTCGCGAGACTCCGATCCCGGCGCGGCCGCGCCGGGCCCGGCCCGCCCCGCGGGCCGGCTGCGCGGCCCGCCCCGGCCCGCCCCCGGCCCCGGGGGATCTGGACCGGCCCG
>JBKQSL010000543.1:0-6707 GCA_052143655.1 Streptosporangiaceae bacterium
GCCGCAGCGACTGGCTGACCGCCGGCCAGGCCCTGCAGCGGGTCTGGCTGACCGCCACCAGCCGCGGGATCGCCGTCTGCCCGCTGACCCAGCCGCTGGACACCGCCGACGCGTGGCAGGTCCGCGATCCGCGGTCCGGCTCCGAGCAGCCGCAGATGATCCTGCGGATCGGCTACGGACTGCCCCTGCCCCCGGGAGCACCCCGGCGCCCGGTGACCGAAATCCTCGACACCCCGCCCGCCGACCAGGACCAGCCCCCCTGACGCCCGCATCCACGGCCCCTGAGCACGGGCCCGGCCCGGCCGCCATGCTCATGTTCACCGTTGCGCCCGCATTTCCTTTGATCCCGACTAGGCGTACCGTCGTGCGGAAGGCCGCCGTGCTAGTTCCGGCTCAGGGTGCAGGCGATCGCGTCGCTCCGGATCTGGCGGCAGCCGCCATCACGACCCACAGTTGGCGGTGGCGGACCCAGGGAGCCCGACATGGATATACCTTCGAATTCCGCGGCAGCTCGGCTGCTGCTCCGTTCGGCCACAACGGCCGCGACGCTGGCGCGGTGCCCGCCCAAAGCCAGCAGGGTTGCCACCGCGGGGTTGTTCGCTGTCCCGGATGGCGGCTGAGGTAATGGCCGCATTGCCGGAGCGACGGGATGTTACACCGCTGCCGGATCTGCTGCACGGGCATTCTCGCGCCGGGCCGGTCCGGGAGCAGCGCCCTATCTACGTTGACCTGCTGCCGCCGTGCAATGCGGGCTGCCCGGCCGGGGAGAACATCCAGGCGTGGCTGGCGCATGCCGAGGTCGGCCGTCATGAGCAGGCGTGGCGGCAGCTGGTCGCCGACAATCCGATGCCGGCGATTCACGGGCGGGTCTGCTACCACCCGTGCGAGAGCGTCTGCAACCGGGCCAGTCTTGACAGCGCCGTCTCGATTCACTCGGTCGAGCGGTTCCTGGGGGACCTGGCGCTGGAGCGGGGATGGTCCTTTGACCCGCCGCCAGTGCGCAGCGGCAAGCGGGTGCTGGTCATCGGCGCGGGACCGAGCGGGCTTTCCGCTGCCTATCATCTGGCCAGGCTTGGCCACGAGGTGGAGATACGGGACACGGGCGATCAGCCCGGCGGGATGATGCGCTATGGCATCCCTGCCTACCGGATGCCACGGGATGTCCTCGACGGTGAGGTCGACCGGATCGCGAGGCTGGGCGTGCGCATGACCTGCGGCCACCGGGTGGAGGACCTGGACGCTGAGCGGCGAGAGGGCGGGTTCGACGCCGCGTTCGTCGCGGTGGGCGCGCACCTGTCCAAACGTGTCGACATCCCGGCCAAGGACGCGGCACCGATCGTGGACGCGGTGTCGTTCCTGCGCAGCGTCGCCTCGGGAGAGCGGCCGGTGATCGGCCGGCGCGTCGCCGTTTATGGCGGCGGCAACACCGCGATGGACGCCGCGCGGGTAGCCCGCCGCCTGGGCGCGAATGACGCGCTCATCGTCTACCGCCGCACCCGCCAGCAGATGCCGGCCCATGAAGAGGAGGCGGAGGAGGCTGAGCGGGAGGGGGTGCGGATCAACTGGCTGCGCACGATCACCGCCTTCGACGGCCCGGAGCTGACGGTCGAGGCGATGGAGCTGGATGACAGCGGATTCCCCCGGCCGACCGGGCGGTTCGAGACACTCGCCGCGGACACCGTGATCCTGGCGCTCGGCCAGGAAACCGACACGGCGTTCCTGCGCCAGGTGCCCGGAGTGGAGTTCGACCGGGACGGCACCGTGCAGGTGTCGGCGTCGATGATGACCGGCTGCGCCGGCGTGTTCGCCGGAGGAGATATGGTGCCGGCCGAGCGCACCGTGACGGTCGGTTCAGGGCACGGCAAGAAGGCGGCCAGGAACATCGACGCCTGGCTGCGGGACACCGCGCCAGTGAACTTGCCCAAGCACGAGCTTGTCAGCTTCGACGACCTCAACTTGTGGTACTTCGGTGACGCGGCCCGGCGGCAGCAGCCGGAGGCCGCGCCGGAACTGCGGACCGCGGATTTCGGTGAGGTGACGGGCGGCCTGTCGGAGCGGGAGGCGACGTATGAGGCGCGCCGCTGCCTGTCGTGCGGTAACTGCTGTGAGTGTGACGGCTGCCTGGGCGCGTGCCCGGAGGACGCGGTGATCAAGCTGGGTCCTGGGTATCGGTACAGGTTCGACTACGACAAGTGCACCGGATGCGGCGCGTGTTTCGAGCAGTGCCCGGTGCATTCGATTGAGATGGTCCCGGAGGACGGATGATGCGTGCCACGGTCGACGGCAACGAGGCCGCGGCGTCCGTCGCCTACCGGCTGAACGAGGTGTGCTGCATTTACCCGATTACGCCGTCGTCGCCGATGGCTGAGCTTGCGGATGAGTGGTCCAGCAAGGGACGGCCTAACCTGTGGGGTGGCGTGCCGGCC
The DNA here is from genome assembly GCA_052143655.1 of Streptosporangiaceae bacterium. Taxonomy (GTDB): domain Bacteria; phylum Actinomycetota; class Actinomycetes; order Streptosporangiales; family Streptosporangiaceae; genus CAVSUR01. The sequence continues at coordinate 2,427 of JBKQSL010000543.1, forward strand.
GTGGTGGAGATGCAGAGCGAGGGCGGGGCTGCGGGCGCTTTGCACGGCGCGCTGCAGAGCGGGGCGCTGGCCACTACGTTCACCGCGTCGCAGGGCCTGCTGCTGATGATCCCGAATATGTACAAGATAGCTGGCGAGCTGACTCCGGCGGTTCTTCACGTGGCGGCGCGGTCGCTGGCCGCGCAAGGGCTGTCCATCTTCGGTGACCACTCGGACGTGATGGCAGTGCGGCAGACCGGTTTCGCGCTGCTGGCCTCTGCGTCAGTCCAGGAGGCACATGACCTCGCGCTGGTGGCGCAGGCCGCCACGCTGGCGACCCGGGTGCCGTTCGTGCACTTCTTCGACGGGTTCCGCACCTCGCACGAGCTGAACACGATCGACATGCTGTCCGACGAGGACCTGCGCGCGCTCGTGCCCGAGGAGCTGATCCGCGCGCACCGCGGGCGGGCGCTGTCTCCGGAGCGGCCGTTCATCCGGGGCACCGCGCAGAACCCGGATGTGTACTTCCAGGCGCGGGAGACGGCGAACCCGTTTTACGCCGCGGTGCCAGGCGCGGTGGAGGACGCGATGGCCGCCCTTGCCGAGCGCACCGGGCGCCAATACCACACCGTGGACTACGCCGGCCATCCAGATGCCGAGCGGGTGATCGTGGTGATGGGCTCGGCGGCCGAGACGATCCAGGAGACCGTGGACTACCTGTGCGCGAACGGCGAGCGGGTCGGCGTGGCGCGGGTCCGGCTGTACCGGCCGTTCCCGGTCCGGGCTCTGCTCGACGCACTGCCCGCGAGCGCGGGACGGATCGCCGTGCTCGACCGGACCAAGGAGCCCGGTTCGCATGGCGAGCCGCTGTTCCTTGACGTGGTCGCCGCGCTGGCTGAGGCGCACACCGGCGGCGAGCGCGCGGTGCTGCCGCTGGTGACCGGCGGCCGCTACGGCCTGTCGTCGAAGGAGCTGACCCCGGGCATGGTCGCCGGGGTGTATGCCGAGCGCGCGCGCGAGCGGCCGCGGCCCCGGTTCACGATCGGCATCGTCGACGATGTGTCCGGCCTGAGCCTGCCGTATGACCCGTCCCTGGACATCGAGCCGCCCGGCACGATCCGCGCGGTCTTTTTCGGCCTCGGCTCGGACGGCACGGTCGGCGCGAACAAGAACACGATCAAGATCCTCGGAGCCGAGGAGAACCTGCACGCGCAGGGTTACTTCGTCTACGACTCGAAGAAATCGGGCTCGCAGACCGTATCGCACCTGCGTTTCGGGCCGCGGCCGATCCGCGCGCCCTACCTGGTGGAGCAGGCCAGTTTCGTTGGCTGCCATCACTTCGGCCTGCTGGAGCGGGCCGACGTGCTCGGCCGGGCGGCACCGGGTGCGACGCTGCTGCTGGACTGCCCGCTGCCGCCCGGCGAGGTCTGGGATGCGCTGCCCCGCCCGGTCCAGGAGAAGATCATTGCCAAGCGGGTCGGCGTCTACGCGATCGACGCGGCCCGGATCGCCCGCGACGTGGGCCTGGCCGGGCGGACCAACACCATCCTGCAGACCTGCTTCTTCGCCATCTCCGGGGTGCTGCCCCGCGACGAGGCGATCACCAGGATCAAGTCGGCGATCGCCAAGTCCTACGGCAGGCGCGGTGCCGAGGTGGTCGAGCGGAACCAGGCTGCCATCGACCGCACCGTGGAGGCCCTGCACCAGATCGAGGTGCCCGGCCGGGTGACATCCATCCGGGAGCTGCCTGCGGTGGTGCCTGCGAGCGCGCCGGAGTTCGTCCGCACGGTCACCGCGGCGATGATGGCCGGCCGCGGCGACGACCTGCCGGTCAGCATGCTGCCGGTGGACGGCACCTACCCGAGCGGCACCGCGGCTTACGAGAAGCGCAACATCTCCGAGCTGGTCGCGGAATGGGATCCGGACCTGTGCATCCAGTGCGGCAACTGCAGCTTCGTCTGCCCGCACAGCGTGATCAGGTCCACCTACTACGACGAGTCGCTCCTGGCGGGGGCGCCACCGGATTTCCGGTCGGCTCCGCTGGACGCCCGCGGGCTCCCGGAAACCCGCTTCACGCTGCAGGTGTACGTGGAGGACTGCACCGGTTGCGAGCTGTGCGTGCAGGCCTGCCCGGTCGCGGCACCAGGCGACCCGGACCGCAAGGCCATCAACCTCGCGGCCCGCGAGCCGCTGGTCGCCGCCGAGCGGGATAACGTTGCCTTCTTCGAGACGCTGCCGGTGGCCGACCGGTCCCGGGTGGATTTCGGCACGGTGCGCGGCACGCAGTTCCTGCAGCCGCTCTTCGAGTTCTCCGGCGCCTGCACGGGCTGCGGCGAGACGCCGTACATCAAGCTCCTGTCGCAGCTATTCGGCGACCGGCTGATGGTCGCCAACGCAACCGGCTGCTCGTCGATCTACGGCGGGAACCTGCCCACCACGCCGTGGACGACCGGCCCCGACGGGCGCGGCCCGGCCTGGTCGAACTCCCTGTTCGAGGACAACGCCGAGTTCGGCCTCGGGTTCCGGCTGGCCGCCGACCGGCACGTCGAGCTTGCCCGCACCCGCCTGGCCGGGCTGCGCGACACGATCGGCGCGGGCCTGGCGGACGACATCCTCGGCGCGCCACAGCTGCGCGAGTCAGAACTGGCTGCCCAGCACGACCGGGTCGCCGAGCTGAAACGGCGCCTCGAGGCCCTGGACCTGCATGACGGGCATGTCGCCGACCTGCGCAGCGTCGTCGATCATCTGGTCCGGCGCAGTGTCTGGATTGTCGGCGGGGACGGCTGGGCCTACGACATCGGATCCGGCGGCCTCGACCACGTGCTGGCCACCGGGCGCAACGTGAACGTGCTGGTGCTCGACACCGAGGTCTACTCCAACACCGGCGGGCAGTCATCGAAGTCGACGCCGCTCGGCGCTGTGGCTAAGTTCGCCTCCGCGGGCAAGGCCGTGCCGAAAAAAGACATCGCGCTGCAGGCCATTGCCTACGGCAACGTCTACGTCGCCCGGGTTGCCATGGGCGCTGACCCCCAGCAGACTCTGCGTGCCTTCCGCGAGGCAGAAGCCTACGATGGGCCGTCGCTGGTCATCGCCTACAGCCATTGCATCGCGCACGGCATCGAGATGCGGGACGGGCTTGACCAGCAGTACCGCGCCGTGGCCAGCGGGCACTGGCCGCTGATCCGGTACGACCCGCTGCTGCGGTCGGCCGGCGGCAACCCGTTCCTGCTCGACTCGCCGAGGCCGCGTATCAGCCTGGCCAGCTACACCCAGCGGGAGCTGCGGTACCGCTCGCTCAGCAACACCGACCCGGCCGAAGCCGAGCGCCTGGGACGGCTGGCCCAGGAAGCGGTTGACCAGCGCTGGAACACCTACGAGGAGATGGCTACCCGCGGAGCGCAGCGGTTCCCGGCCGACGCCCGGAAGGACGACTGATGGACCTCGCGACCAGCTACCTGGGACTGGCGCTGCGCAACCCGCTCGTCGCCTCGGCGTCCCCGCTGTCGAATACCGTCGACGGCGTCCGGCGGCTGGCCGACGCCGGCGTCGGCGCTGTCGTGCTCTACTCGCTGTTCGAGGAACAGGTGCGCCAGGAGATGGCGGAGAACGCGCGGCTGGCCGAAGTCGGCACCGAGAGCTTCGCCGAGTCGCTGTCCTACTTCCCGGCCGAGGCGGCAGAGGACGGCGCGGCGCAGGACGCTGCCCCGCGGCGCTACCTGAGCCTGCTGGAGCGCGCCGCGGCCGCGGTGCAAGTCCCGGTGATCGCCAGTCTGAACGGTGTCACGACCGGCGGCTGGACCAGCTACGCCCGCGCGATGCAAGACGCGGGCGCTGCGGCGATCGAGCTGAACATCTACTACATACCAGGCGACCCCCGTATTTCCAGCCGGGACGTCGAGCAGCGGCACATCGACATCCTGGGCCGGGTCAAGGACGCGGTGACCGTGCCGGTGGCAGTCAAGCTGAGCCCGCACTTCAGCTCGACCGGCGAGATGGTGATGCGGCTAGACCAGGCCGGCGCCGACGGCCTCGTCCTCTTCAACCGGTTCCTGCAGCCCGACATCGACCCCGAGACCCTCGCGGTGGTACCCGCAGTCAACCTCTCCAGCCCGGCCGAGGCCCGGCTGCCGCGTACCTGGATCTCGATTCTGCGCCGCGAGGTCCGTGCCTCCCTCGCGGCGACCACCGGCGTCGAGGACGCTTCCGACGTGATCAAGTACCTACTTGCCGGTGCCGACGTCGTGATGACCGCCTCCGCGCTGATCAGGCACGGCCCCCAGCACGCCGCCATACTGCTGGCAG
>JBKQSL010000544.1:0-3373 GCA_052143655.1 Streptosporangiaceae bacterium
GCTCGATCGCCCGCCGGGCGGCGTAGCGCGTGACGAGCGCGGCCGGGGCGGCGGCAAGGTCGGTGGTGACCAGGGCCAGGTCATAGCCGCTGGTGGTGTGCTCGTCGCGGGCCAGGATCAGGCGCACGGTGCGGGTGTGCCAGGACCCGTACCACAGGCAAGTGACCTCGGCGACGTGCCTGGCCTGCTCGCGGCCGTAGGCGGTGATGGTCACCGTGGCCCAGGACGCGGTGGCGGCGATGTCATCGGCGGTGCCGAGCCGGTCTCCTTTGGTGCGTGGCCGGCCGCGGCGGCCGGTGCGCGGCGGCGCCAGGTCATACAGCACCGCGTTGCGGGGGATGCGGCAGGTCCAGGTCACGTTCCCGGGCAGGGTGCGCAGCGCCGGGCCGTGAAAGGCGGCATCGGCCACGACATGGATCATCCGGCCGGGGAAGGCCACGGCGAGCAGCCTGGCCAGCGCGGCGGCCATCTCCACCTTGCCGGGTCCGTTCCCCTTGCCGGGCAAGTGCAGCCGGGCCAGCACCGGCAGGCACACCGCGCGGGCGCAGAACGGCAGCTTAACCACGATCCCGGCGGTGACGAAGCAGGTGCCGTAGCTGAGCTTATTCAGGCTCGGGGAGCTGCCGTCATGCTGCCAGCCGGCGCCGTGCACCTTGCGGCCGCTGCGGCGGAACACCGAGTCATCGACGGCCACCTCCAGGTCAGCGCCGGGCGGCACCACCAGCAGCACCGCCAGCCGGGCGACCGCCAGGCCGAGCTCATCGAGTTCCCAGCGGGCGCGGGCGAAGAAATAGTGCGCCCGGTCATGCGGCCAGGCATGCTGCAGGCAGCCGCCCAGCAGCATGCCCACCACGGTGCGGCGGCGCACCTGCCCGGCCAGCCCGGCGACCAGGCCGCAGAACGTGGCAAAGCCCGGCGCGGTGAAGCACGGCCGCAGCTCGCCCAGCAGGCACAGCAGCGACGCGGGCAGATTCAGGCCAGGAAGCATCGGCGGGTTCCCTCGGCGTGAGGCAAACGTAAGCACCGCCGATGCTTCCGCCCTCAGCCCGCAAGATCACGTAACCAGAGCCCCGCAAACCCGGCGCGTCGCGACATCCGTTGCCTCACGCGGCCGCCGACCCCAGCCGCCATCAAAAGTGCGAAACTTCAGGACGTAAGTCCCGGAAGTTAAGGGCAGATGAGCGGGCGGGTCGGGATGCTCAGCATCCTGGATAAGGTCCTTGAGCAACCCGCTCCGGGATGTTCAACATCCTATATCTGTTAGGCTTTAAGCATGGAGATCACCGGAGAGACACTGGACGTGATCCTCGGCGCACTGGCGGAGCAACTGCGGTCCCTCGCAGATCAGCAGGAGATAGTGGTGATCGGGGGTTCCGCACTCACGGCTCTTGGCCTGGTCAGGCGAGCAACCAGGGACGTGGATCTTCTCGCGCTCGCCCGGGATGGCGAACTCCTCTCTGCCGAGCCACTGCCGGACACGCTGCGCGTGGCGCGGGATCGCGTAGCGCGTGACTTCGGTCTGGACGGCAACTGGCTGAACAGTGGCCCGACGGGCCTTCTCAAGTGGGGCCTGCCAGACGGCTTCCTGACCCGGATTGTGACCCGGCGCTACGGCCAGGCCCTGGCCGTCCACTTCGCCGGGCGCCTGGACCAGATCTACTTCAAGCTTTACGCGACAGTTGATCAGGCTGGTGGGCGTCACGAAGCGGATCTCCGGGCGCTTCATCCAAGCGATGAGGAACTCATCGCGGCGGCGCACTGGTCCATGACCCAGGACCCGTCGCCCGGTTACCGGATGGTACTGAGGGAAGCACTCATCTCCCTGGGCGTCGAAGATGCTGCTCTCGGATCTTAGGGACAGGACCCGGCGAGGGTTCGTTGAGTTCGCCTGGCGCCAGTGGGCGCAGGTGGGGCTATCAGCGAATGTGACAGGTTTTGACCGTTGGGCAATCGATCCCGAGGCCCTTATTCTCTTCACTATTGAAGTTGCGCGGCGCGATCCCCGATTGTTCGACGAGGTCCTGGACTGGCTAGCGAGCAACCGTCGGATGCTGACCATGCAGCGCCTCCGGAACCTGGCTGCCCGGTTCCCTGTCGATCCGGATCTGGTTGGAGCCGTTGTCGCGTGGGCGGAGCAACCGGCGTCTTCGCCGCGGGGGCCGAAGAACCAGCGAAGGCAAGGCCGGTGCCCTGAGAATGTACCCCTATTCAGCACGGACGTCTTGAGCTTCGTGGGTGAACATGACGCTATCTTCGCGGAGTACGGGTACATTCGGCCCCGCGTCTTCCGGAGTGGCAAATCGAGTGAGCCAGACGTACGGCAGCCCGCAAATTTTGCATTTCAGCTCCGTAATCTCTTCGGTCCTGGAAGCCGATCGGAGGTGATGAGAATATTGCTTACCTGCGCCGAAGGTCCATTGGACGCGGCAAGGATCTCGGACGAAGCCGGATTCGCCAAGAGGAACGTTAGCGATACCCTCGCCGGCCTTACGGCTTCGAGGGTCGTGAAAGCGAGATGGTCCGGGAACGAACGGACCTTTCTCGCGTACCGGCAGAAATGGGCCGCGCTCCTCGAAGTCGGTCCCTCTGCCGAGTACATGCCCGAATTTGTGTCCTGGGTTCATCTGTTTCCGGCATCCTTGGAGATCATGGGATGGCTTGAAAATGAGACCGGGACCACGGATTCCGAGTACCTCATCTCCAGCCGGGCCCGCGACCTCATAGAGCGCGTGACCACCGACCTGGAGATGGTCGGCCTCGCCACCTCACCTGGCCGACCGCTCCACGGCGCGGCGTACCTGTCGGCCTTCGCGGACACCGTCGAGTCCCTGCTCGCAAGGATGGGCGCCCAGCAGTAAGCAGGCACCGCGTCTCGACCGCTCACGGGACACAACACGCCTGTCTCTGCGCTCCGCCGACCGCAGAACGCTGTCGGCTCGCCGACAACCTACGTGCGCACATCCGCCGTTACCTCAGGTCCGTGCCGTCAGCATGGCTGAGTAAGGCGCGCCGATCTGGGCTATCTGCGCACTGTAGGCCGAATGGGCAGCTCAAATGTCGGCTGCTCCGATTCGGCGAACTGCGCGTGCGGCAGACCGTCGCCCCAGTGTGAATGCTCGCTCTTCGTAACAGCAGCTGCCTCGGATTGAGGCTGCCGTCGGCAGGCTTGGCAGGCGCGATGCTCAGGAAGTTGTCGCTGCCGGTCAGATGATTACGGTCCCACCCATGCTGACAATGAGCGACGCGCATTCTCTTGGGGAACAAAGCGGACATTTATTTCTTCTTGATTTTTTCCGCAGGTCAGCGGATCGTGTCGGGGTGGTTGTCGCGCAACACGTGTGGGTTTTGCCCCCCGGCGGCGTTCTCAGTGGCG
>JBKQSL010000545.1:0-7461 GCA_052143655.1 Streptosporangiaceae bacterium
GGCTGCAGGTCCGCCATCTGCGGTTCAGCGCTGGGCGGGGCTGCCTGGGTCAGCATCGGGTCAGTCCGCCGACGCGCTCGCGCCCGAGCGCGAGCGGCTGATGATGATCGCCGCGATCGTGTTGATCGCCAGGGTCAGCAGGAACAGCACCAGGCCCGCCTCCAGCAGCGCGGCCCGTTCCAGCGGCCCGCTGTCCAGCAGGTAGGTCGCGATCTGGAAGGTGACCGAGTTCCCGCCGCCCGCGAGCACGTGGTAGGTGAACACCGACGCCGGGACCAGGATGAACGACACGACGATCGTCTCGCCGAGGGCCCGGCCCAGCCCGAGCATGCCCGCCCCGATCATGCCGGCCCGGCCGTAGGGCAGCACTACGGTGCGGATCATCCCCCACCGGGTGGCGCCGAGGGCGTAGGCGGCCTCCCGCTCGCCCGGCGGGGCCTGCGAGAAGACCTGCCGGGACAGCGAGGTGATGATCGGGATCACCAGGATGGACACCGCGACGCCCGCGATGAAGGTCGAGCCGACGTAGCTGGCGGGAGTATCCAGGCCGTGGCCCGCGAACGGCGGGAAGAAGCCCAGGTGATGAGCCAGCCAGCTCGTCGTGCCCAGGATATTGGGCATCAGGAAGTACAGGGCGAACAGCGCGACGACGATGCTGGGGATCGCCGCCATCAGGTCGATGACGGCGATGAGCGGCCGGCGCAGGCCGGGCGGGGCGTACTCGGAGATGAACAGCGCGGTGATGATCCCGACCGGGATCGCGATCAGCAGCGCGATCACCGCGATCAGCGCGGAGAACGGCAAGATCGCCGCGATGCCGAACCGCGGCGGGACGAACGTCCAGGTGGACGTGGTGAGGAAGCTCAGCCCGGTGGCCCGCCAGGCGGGCAGCGCCTGCAGGCCCAGGAAGACCAGGATGCTGGCAGTGATCACCAGCACCAGCAGCCCGCAGCAGCGCAGCACGCCCCGGAAGATCCAGTCCCCCGCCGATGCCCGGGTGACGATGGCGCGCGGCCTGTCGTCAGCAGCCCGGGCGGGCCCGGCGGGCCGGGCTGCGATAGCCACGACTGGTCCCCCCTTCTGCTGCCGTCCGCGGCCGGCCGTGGCGCCCACGCTGATAACGGGCCTATCCGCAGGCTATGGCAGCATTACTGGTATTCTCAAGTGAACAAATAGGGAACGGATGGTGTCGCAATCTGGGCGTACTGGCTGCGGTGGCTGGCCAATCCCGCGAATGCGCCACGAAACGATTGCGCCTGAGCATCCGATTACCGCTTAATGTGCCGTCCGGATTCGCGGGAAGCAGCCGTCAGCCGGCGCACGGCAGAGGGCCGGCCCCCGGTGGCGGGCCGGCCCTCTGGTCTATCCGGGATGGCTCCCGTGGCTAGCTGGTGGCGCCGCAGTTAGGCACCGTCAGGAAGCCGTAGTGGCCGATGTCGGTCTTGGCGGTCGCGCTGGTGCAGAAGTAGCCCTTCGCGCCGAAGAACGGCTCCAGGTAGGCGGGGATGTGGTCGGACGTGGTCGAGGAGTACCGGACCACGTCGTACAGGGTGCGGAAGAAGGTCGACAGGAAGCCCGGGTTGATCGCCAGGGTCTTGGCCGAGGCCGAGCCGGTGGTCGGGGCCTTGCCGGCGATCTCCTTGAGCGCCATGGTGCCGTGCAGGTCACAGCCGAACGCGTTCTGGCCCTTGCCCGGCTTGCAGATCACGCCGCTGACCGGGGTGCAGCCCGATTTCAGGCACTTGGCCGACCGGTCAACCTGCGAGACGTAGGCGCCGATCGAGTACGGGACGATCGCGTCCGGCGTGTGCAGCACCGAGTTGATGCCCTCGTTCTCTTCCAGGGTGTTGTTGTCGCTGGACACGCACTTGCCGACCGTGGTGACCCCGATGTCGGTCAGGAAGGTCGCGGCGGTGCCGGAGCCGGACTGCGGGATGAACGCCTTGATCGGGTCGTCCTTGCCGCCGACCTGGTCCCAGTTGGTGTCCTTGCAGGTGTAGATGGCGTTCAGCTGGGCCACGGTCAGCGTGGCCGGCGCGTTGGTGGTGGCCTGCGTCGCCCAGGTGATCGCGTCCCGGGCCAGCGCCACGAACGCCACGCCGCCCGGCGCGAACGGCGGGTCAGTGGACTTACGGGCCCGCGAGGACCGGGCGAAGTCCAGGCACGGGTTGCCGCCGGTGGTGCCGCCCAGGTTCGTGGCGAGGGCGGTGATGCCCGCCGAGGACCCGTCCGGCCGCGGCTCGGTGGTGCAGCCGGACTTGAACTTGATCGGGTCGCCGATCGCGAGCGTCTTCGGGTTCACCGCGTCCCAGCTGTAGAGCTTGGAGCCGGTGCTGTGGCTGGCGTTGTAGTCGTTGCTGAACTGGTCGAACAGGTACTGGGTGGTGTTCGACCCGACGCCGACGATGTCAGTGGGCTTCGGCGTGACTCCGCTGGGCGGATCCGCCAGGGCCGGGGTGACCGCCAGGGCGGTCGCTGCCGCGCCGGTGATGACACCGGCGAGCAGCTTGGTGAGCATGCGCATTATCCGTTTCCTCCTGCGGGCGGACGTTGCCCCTCTCGGACGGCGCGGTGCGCCGGCCAGCCCGGCGGCTGGCGGCATCAGCGTCACATGCGGGCGGAAATCGTTAAAGGCGCTAGGTAATAAACTTTGACAGTCACCATGGCATCCGGCCGATGAATAAGAATTACGGTGCCACGCCTGCGCGGGCGCAGCTAATCGGACATTTCGCCGGTCGCCGTGCGTGCCTTTTCGGTGACGCGTTGCGGGCCGCGCGGGAAACGCGACCGCCGGACGAGCGCGAACTACAAGCGGTCAGCTGCTAAATGCGCAAGGTAAGTAGCGGTATCTATACCGGCCCGCAAATACCGGGGATTCTTTGACTGGACGGCCGGTGACCGGCCGGGCCGGTCAGCCGGTCTGCAGGACCTGGAACGCCTCGGCCAGCCGCCCGGCTGGCAGGCCGGCCTGCCCGGCGGTCCGGGTCAGCCAGCCGCGCAGCATGTCCTCCAGCGCGCCGGGGTCGCTGATCTGGCTCTCGTGCGCGCGCAGTGCCGCGATCTTGCGGCCGAAGGTGTCCGTGATGTCGACGTAGTGATCGGGCATCGGGCTGGCCGAGACCCAGACCTCGCGCACCGTCCACGGCTCCAGTCCCTCGTCGGCCAGCAGTTCGGGGAACGCGAACGGGTTGCGCGCATCGGGGTACACCGCGTCCAGCGCCGCCGATCCGACCGCACGGTGGTCGGGGTGGCTGGCGCCGGTCCGGGCGTAGTTCCGCTCGGGGGAGGGGCAGACGACCCGGTCGGGCCGCAGCTGCCGGATGACCCGGGCCAGGTCGCGGCGCAGTTCCAGGGTCGGCTCCACCCGGCCGTCGGGATAGCCGAGGAAGCGCAGGTCATAAACGCCGACCTGCTTGGCAGCGGCGGTCTGCTCGACCCGGCGCAGCGCGGCCATGTCCGGCCGGGAGACGGACGGGTCGCTGCCGCCGGCGTCGCCGTCGGTGACGATGCAGTAGATCACTTCCAGCCCGGCCGCGGTCCACTGCGCCACCGTGCCGGCGGCACCGAAGTCGATGTCGTCGGGGTGGGCGGTGATGGCCAGGATGCGGCTGATCTCCGAGTCGGCAAGCATGTCCCGATCGTAGATCGGGACATGCTGCCCCGGGGGACGACCCCCGGGATCCCCCGCAGCCGCCGGTGACGACCCCCGGGATCCCCCGCAGCCGCCGGCCCGGACCCAGCGGGCCCTCGCCGGCGGCTCCTCGCATCACCGCAGCCGACCGCGTCGGGCCCCGGCGGGCCCTCGCGGGCGGCTAGTCGAGCGCGGACATCACGTGCTTGATGCGGGTGTAGTCCTCGAAGCCGTACATCGACAGGTCCTTGCCGTAGCCGGACTGCTTGAAGCCGCCGTGCGGCATCTCGGCCACCAGCGGGATGTGGGTGTTGATCCACACGCAGCCGAAGTCCAGCCGCCGGGACATCCGCATCGCGCGGCCGTGGTCAGCGGTCCACACCGAGGCGGCCAGGCCGTAGTCGGTGCCGTTGGCCCAGCGGACGGCCTCGTCCTCGGCACTGAACTGCTGCACGGTGATGACCGGGCCGAACACCTCGTTCTGCACGATCTCGTCGTCCTGGTGCAGGCTCTCGACGACGCTGGGCTCGAAGAAGTAGCCGCGCTCCCCGGTCCGCCGGCCGCCGGTCACCACCCGGGCGTGGTCGGGCAGCCTGCTGATGAAGCCGGCGACCCGGTCCAGCTGGTTTGCGTTGTTGAGCGGGCCGAAGTCGGCGTCCTCGACGTCCGGGCCGCCGACCTTCTGCGACCTGGCCTGCTCGGCCAGCGCGGCGACGAAGTCGTCGTGGATGCCGGGCGCCGCCAGCACCCGGGTCGCCGCCGTGCAGTCCTGGCCGGCGTTGAAGTACCCGGCGATCGCGATCGCCTCGGCCACCTTGGCCGGGTCCGCGTCGTTGAACACCACGACCGGGGCCTTGCCGCCCAGTTCCAGGTGCACCCGCTTGAGGCTGGCGGCAGCCGCGACCGCCACCTCCTGGCCGGCCCGGACGCTGCCGGTGATCGACACCATCTGCGGTACCGGGTGGGAGACCAGGGCCCGGCCGGTGTCCCGGTCGCCGCAGATCACGTTGAACACTCCCGGCGGCAGGTGCTCGGCCATCAGCTCGGCCATCAGCAGCGTGCTGACCGGCGTGGTGTCCGACGGCTTGAGCACCATCGTGTTGCCGGCCGCGATCGCCGGCGCCCACTTCCAGACTGCCATCATCATCGGGTAGTTCCACGGGGTCACCGCGGCGCAGACGCCGATCGGCTCGCGCCGGATGAACGACGTGTGCCCGGCCATGTACTCCCCGGCCGACCGGCCTTCCAGCATCCGCGCGGCGCCCGCGAAGAACCGGATCTGGTCGGCCATCGGCGGGATCTCCTCCGACAGCGTCAGCGCGATCGGCTTGCCGGTGTTTTGCGACTCGGCGGCCACCAGTTCCTTGGCGTGCGCTTCGATCGAGTCGGCGATCCGCAGCAGCGCCAGGCTGCGCTCGGCGGGCGTGCCGTTCCGCCAGCCCTCGAAGGCGTCGGCGGCCGACGCGAACGCCGCGTCGACCTCGGCCGCACCGGAGACCGGCGCGGTGCCGAACACCTCGCCGGTGCTGGGGTTGACCAGCTCCGAGCGGCGGTCGTAGGAGCCGTCGGTCCACTGACCGCCGACGAAGTTGCGTAGCTCTTCCACCTGTGGGTCTCCGTTTCTTGCTGGTCCGGTGTTAGCTGCCGGTGACTGGCGGGCGCGGCCGGTGCGGCCCGGCGCGCTCAGCCGCGTGCGGGCGTGCGCTCTTCGCAGGCCCAGGGTGAGCCGTATTCGGTGAGCAGGTCGAGGAACGGCCGGGGCGGCAGCGCTTCCGGGCCGAGCACTCCGGTGCCCGACCAGGCCCCGCAATCCAGCAGCTCCAGCGCCACGACCGGGTTCACGGCCGTCTGCCAGACCACGGCCTGCGACCCGTACTCGGCCATCGACCAGGCGTTGTCGACCACGTGGTGCAGGTAGACCTCGCGCGGGGCGCCGTCCTTGCCGGTGCCGGTGACCCAGGTGCCCGCGCACGTCAGCCCGGTCATCTTGGCGCCGAGCGTGGCCGGGTCGGGCAGGCACGCGGCGACCACGTCCCGCGGCGACACCCGCACGCCGCCCGCCTGCACCGGCTCGACCGAGTCCAGGCCCAGCTTGTGCAGGGTGCGCAGCACGCCGATGAACTCCTCGCCCAGGCCGTACTTGAACGTCACCCGCCGGGCGCTGACCCACCGCGGCATCAGCAGCACCTCCTCGTGCTCCACGTTCACGCACTCGACCGGGCCGATCCCGGCCGGGAACGTGAACGCCTCCGGCTCGCTGAACGGCTCGGTGGTGAACCAGCCGCGGCCGGCCTCCCAGATCACCGGCGGGTTGAGGCATTCCTCGATCGTGGTCCAGATAGAGAAGGTCGGCGCGAAGTCATACCCGGCCACCGCCAGGTTGGCGCCGTCCCGCACGCCGAGCTGGTCGATCTCGCCGAACAGCTCGTCGGCCGCATGCCGGGCGAACACGTCGGACAGTCCCGGCTCGACGCCGATGCCGGCCAGCGCCAGCCGGCCCGCCTCCTCCCACTGCTGAGCCAGCGCGAACTGCTCGTCGCCCAGCTTGACCCCGGTCTGCCGGCAGGGCTCGTCCGGGTGCGGCCGGGACAGCGACATTGCCATGTCCAGGTAATGCGTGCGGGCGGCGAGGGCCCCGCGGAACAGCGGCATGACGAACCGCGGGTCGGTGGCGTTCATCAGCACGTCGCAGGAGTGCCCGGCCAGCAGGGCGGCGACCGCGCTCTCGTCCCGGGCGTCCAGCTGCACGGCCTGGTAGCCGTCCTTCGCGGCGGCCGCATGCCGGGCCCGGTTCAGGTCGTAGTCAGCGATGATCAGCTCGGCGAACGGGCGGCGGGCCGCAATCCGGGCGAAGGCGGTACCAACCCCGCCGGCCCCGACTAGGAGTATGCGCATGACGGGATCCTAACGCTGGCCTTGGTTCTGAACTACGAGACCAGTGGTGATATGTAGCTGTTACAACGGAAATCGTTGCCTGGACGCGTTGCTACATGCTAGAACCGTTGCACGCGGGTACGGAAGTCGTCGTGCCGTACTATCCGACCAAGTACCCGGCGGCGGTAAGTCGCGCAGCGTGTCCGGCCCGGCACGATCGGGTGACTCCAGGAGGGGTACGACATGGCCACCCTTACGCCAGACCTGCAGCCAGTAGAGGAATACAAGGACAAGGGCCTCAAGGGCGGCGCGCTCGGCCTGGTCTCCAGCGTGGTAATGGGAGTCGCCTCGACCGCTCCGGCCTACAGCCTGGCGGCGACCCTGTTCTTCGTGGTCGCCGCCGTCGGCCTCAAGTCGCCTGCGGTCGCGGTACTGGCGTTCATCCCGATGCTGCTGTGCTCGATCGGCTACAGCGAGATGAACAAGGCCGACCCGGACTGCGGCACAACGTTCACCTGGGCGACCCGGGCTTTCGGGCCCAAGACCGGCTGGGCCGGCGGCTGGGGCATCGTCGCCGCTGACCTCCTGGTCATGGCGAGCCTCGCGCAGGTGGCGGGCCAGTACGTGTTCCTGCTGGTCGGCGCCTAGGGCATCGGCTCGGACCCGGCCAGCGGCTGGGTCCTGCTGGTCGGCATCCTGTGGATCGTGGCGATGACGTGGATCTGCTACGTCGGCATCGAGATCTCCGCCAACTTCCAAAAGGCGTTGCTCGGGATCGAGCTGACCATGCTGACCGTCATGTCAATCTGGGCCCTGGTGAGAGTCGGCAACGGCAGCGCTCCGGTCGGTCACATCGTCCCCACCGGCTCCTGGTTCAACCCGTTCGCCGTCAAGCACTTCAGCGACTTCGTCATTGGACTGGCGGACATGCTCTTCATCTACTGGGGATGGGACAC
>JBKQSL010000546.1:0-12154 GCA_052143655.1 Streptosporangiaceae bacterium
TGCTCGGGCCCGCGGCGCGAGCGGGCGGCATCGGAGCCAGGTCCAGGCGGCGACGGCGCTGCCAGGCAGCGCACCGCCACGCTATCACCGGCGCGAGCGGGCAGACCGGGACGCAACTCCTCCGGTCCTGCGGCAGGCTGGCCGGCGGCGCGGACCCGGCATTGCGGGTGCTCGCCGGGCGTGCATAGGCTCTGGCGGCTGGGACGCGGCTCCCGGCCTGCATTTCGAAGGGTGACAGCACGCGCCCGGATGGGCGGCGGGGGTGATCTGGCTGCCGGGCGGGCAGACAATGGTGACACCACCGGGCCTCGCCCGGAGAGCAGAAGGGACATGACATTCATGCGGACAATCTCGCTCGGCGAGCTGACCGTCTCCGCCCAGGGCCTCGGCTGCATGGGCATGAGCGAGTGGTACGGGCCGGGGGACTGGGACGAGTCGATCGCCACCATCCATCGCGCGGTCGATCTGGGTGTCACGCTGCTCGACACCGCTGACGCCTACGGGGCCGGGCACAATGAGGTGCTCGTCGGCCGGGCGATCGCCGGCCGGCGGGCCGAGGTGCAGCTGGCGACCAAGTTCGGCATCGACCGCAGCGGCGGTGACGACAAGCGGGTGATCCGCGGCGAGCGCGGCTATGTCAAGCAGGCCTGCGAATCCTCGCTGCTGCGCCTCGGGGTCGACGTCATCGACCTGTACTACCTGCACCGGCCGCCGCAGACGGCGGAGATCGAGGAGACCGTCGGCGCGATGGCCGAACTGGTCGCCGAGGGCAAGGTCCGCTACCTCGGCCTGTCGGAGGTCGACAGCGCGCTGCTGCGCCGGGCGCACGCGGTGCACCCGATCACGGCGGTGCAGAGCGAGTACTCGCTGTGGGCCAGGGACCCGCAGACCACGGTGCTGGACGCGCTGCGCGAGCTGGGCGTCGGCCTGGTCGCGTACTCGCCGCTCGGCCGCGGCTTCCTGACCGGCACGGTGGACGTCAATGCGCTGGACGCGAAGGACTTCCGCAGCCGCAACCCGCGCTTCACTGGCGAGGGCGGCGCCGCCAACCAGAAGATCGCCGCCGCCGTGCGCGAGATCGCCGACGCCAAGGGGGTCACCCCGGCCCAGGTCGCGCTGGCCTGGGTACTGGGACAGGGCGACCGGCTCGGCGTCCCGGTCGTGCCGATCCCCGGCACGAAGCGGGTGAAGTGGCTGGAGCAGAACGCCGCCGCCGCGGACGTGGCGCTGACTGCCGACGAGCTGGCCGTGCTGGACCCGCTCGGCGACCAGGTCGTCGGCGCCCGGTACTGACCGGCGCGCGGCCGGGCTCAGGCCGCCAGCCGGTCCAGCGCGGCGCTGATCCGCTGCTCCGAGACCGGCACGGCGGTGCCGAGCACCTGGGCGAACAGGCTGATCCGCAGTTCCTCGATCAGCCAGCGGACGTCCTGGGCACCGGGCCCGGCCCGGCCGGCCGCTGCCAGCCCGGCCAGGGTGCGCTGGTAGGCGTCGGTGACCCGGTGCACGGTCGCCATCCGCTCGGCGTCCCGGCCGGTATCGGCCGGGGCCTTGTCCAGCCGCCGGTTCATGCCGCGCAGGTAGCGCAGCAGGTCCGGCAGCCGCTGCGGCCCGGCCTGCGCCACGAAGCCGGGGTGGATGAGCCCGGCGAGCTGGGCTCGCATGTCGTCGACCGCGGCGGCGAAGGCGGGTCGCCCGGTCGCCCGGTCTAGCCCGATCTCCACCTCATGCGCCTCCGCCAGCACCCGGCTCACCGTGCCGATCACCTGGGCGGTCAGCCGGGCGAGGTCCGCGCGGGCGGCGGCGAGCAGCCGCGCGAAGGCATCGGCGTCCCAGGCCGGCCCGCCCGCCGCCGCGATGATCTGGTCGGCGGCGGCGGCCGCGCAGTCGTCTACCAGCGCGACTGGGCTCGGGTAGGGCGCCCGGCTCAGCGCGAGCTTGGCGGTCACCGGCAGCGCGGCCGCCGCGGCCCGGCCGCCTGATGCGACGTTCAGCAGGATCAGCCGCCGGGTGCCCGCCAGCATGGCGGCGTCGGCGGCGACCCGGCTGTCGAAGAGCCGGACGTCGACGGCGTCGCCCGCGTCGGCCAGCGCCGGGTAGCCGCGTACCTGCCCGTCGCCGAATTCCCGCGGCAGCGAGCCAAGCTCCCAGCGGCGCAGCCCGGTCCGGGTGATGCCGCCGGCCGCCCGCGACAGCGCGGCCTGCAGCCGGGGGCGCAGCTCATCGCGCAGCCTGGCCAGGTCCCGTCCGGATGCGAGCAGCTCGCCGGACTCGGCAGCGATGCGGAACCTGACCGCCAGGTGCTCCGGCAGCCGGGACAGGTCGAATGCATCCCGCGGCACCGGTCGGCCCGACAGCCGCTGCAGCTGCCCGGCCAGCGCGTCCCGCAGGTCACCGCGCGGCGGCCCGAGCTGCTCCAGCACCGCCCGGGCCGTCTGCGGCGCTGGAGCGAACGCCGTGCGCAGTTGCTTGGGCAGCGACCGGATCAGCTCGGTCACCAGCTCCTCGCGCCGGCCGGGAACCTGCCAGCTGAACTGGGCCGGATCCACCTGGCTGAGCTGGTGCAGCGGGATGTCCACGGTGACGCCATCGTCGGGCGTCCCCGGCGCGAACTCGTACGACACGGCCAGCTGGCCGGCGCGGTCGCCGGAATCCGCGCGGTCGCCGGAGCCCGGTCCGAGGCGGTCCGGGGTCTGCGTGGTCCAGGCCAGCGGGTAGTCAGCGGCCGGCACCTCCTGCGCTGCGGGGCTGAGCAGGTCGGCGGGGGCGAAAGTCAGCAGGCCCGGGTCGGCCTGCCGGGCTTGCTTCCACCAGCTGTCGAAATGCCGGGCCGAGGTCACGCTGGCCGGGATCCGCTGGTCGTAGAAGTCGAACAGCGCGGCGTCGTCGGCGACGAGGCCGCGCCGCCGGGCGCGGCGCTCCAGTTCCGCCGCCTCGGCCAGCAGCCGCTTGTTCTCGGCGAAGAACTTGTGGTGGGTCCGCCAGTCGCCCTCGACTAGCGCATGCTGGATGAAGATGTCCCGCGCCGCCGCGGGGTCGATCCGCCCGTAGCTGACCGGCCGGGCCGCCACCAGCGGCAGCCCGTACAGCGTCACCTTCTCCGCGGCCATGACCGCGCCGCGCCGGGCATCCCAGTGCGGCTCGGAGTAGCTGCGCTGGACCAGGTGCGGGGCGAGCCGCTCGGCCCATTCCGGCTCGATCCGCGCCACCGTGCGGGCCCACAGCCTGGACGTCTCGACCAGTTCGGCGGCGACCACCCACGGCGGTGGCTTGCGGGCCAGCGCCGAGTCGGGGAAGATCGCGAACCGCGCGCCGCGGGCGCCGGCGAACTCGGCCGGGCCGCGCCGCGGCCGGCCGCCCTCGGCGGCGCGCTGCGGGCGGCTGGTGTCCAGCATGCCGATCTGCGACAGCAGCCCGGCCAGCAGCGACATGTGCACCTGGTCCGCCAGCCCGGCGACGGGCTGGCGGTGTCCCGGCCGCCCGGCCCGGTCCCGGCCGACCCCGATGCCCACGTCCCTGGCCGCCTGGCGCAGCTGGGCATGCACGTCCTGCCACTCCCGCACCCGCAGGTAGTGCAGGTACTCGCGGCGGCACAGCCGGCGCAGCGCCGACGCCGACAGCTCCCGCTGCTGATCGCGCAGGTAGTCCCACAGGTTGACCAGGGCGAGGAAATCCGAGTCGCCCTCGGCGAAGCGGGCGTGCAGCGCGTCGGCCGCCGCGCGGGCGTCGGCCGGGCGCTCCCGCGGGTCGACGATCGACAGGGCCGCGGCGATCACCAGGACCTCGGGCACGCAGCCGTGGTCATCGGCGGCCAGGATCATCCTGCCCAGCCGCGGGTCGGCCGGCAGCCGGGCGAGCTTGCGGCCGGTCTCGGTCAGCCGGTACCCGGGCCCCGTCGCGGGCACGCCCGCGTCCGGCTCGGCCGCGCCCGGCGCACCCGCGGCTGGCTCGGCCGGCGGACGGGCCGGACGGGACCGCCCGCCAGGCCCGCCCGCCAGGGCGCCCAGTTCGGCCAGCAGCCGGACGCCGTCGGCGACCTGCCGGGAGTCGGGCGGGTCCAGGAAGGGGAACTGCGCGACCTCGCCCAGGTCCAGTGCGGCCATCTGCAGGATGACCGAGGCCAGCGAGGTGCGCAGGATCTCGGGGTCGGTGAATTCCGGCCGGGCGGCGTAATCCGTCTCGCTGTACAGCCGGATGCACACCCCGTTGCTGGTCCGGCCGCACCGGCCGGCCCGCTGACCGGCCGAGGCGCGGGAGACCGGCTCGATCGGCAGCCGCTGCACCTTGGTCCGGCGGCTGTAGCGGGAGATCCGCGCCGTGCCCGGGTCGATCACGTATTTGATGCCCGGCACGGTCAGCGACGTCTCGGCGACGTTGGTGGCCAGCACGACCCGGCGCCGCTGGTGCGGCTGGAACACCCGGTGCTGCTCGGCGGCCGGCAGCCGGGAGTACAGCGGCAGCACATCCAGGCCGGCCCGCTCAGCCTGGCCGGCCAGCGCCTCGGCGGTGTCGCGGATCTCCCGCTCGCCGCTGAGGAAGACCAGGATGTCCCCGGCAGGCCCGGCGCCGAGCAGTTCCGCGACCGCGTCGCAGATGCCCTGCACCTGGTCGCGGGGCTCGTCGCCGCCGTCCGTCGGCTCATCCAGCGGCCGGTAGCGCACTTCTACCGGGTAGCTGCGCCCCGACACCTCGATGACCGGCGCGTCCCCGAACGCCGCGCTGAACCGCCGCACGTCGATCGTGGCCGAGGTGATGATCACCTTGAGGCCCGGCCGCTGCGGCAGCAGCCGCCGCAGGTAGCCGAGGATGAAGTCGATGTTCAGGCTGCGCTCGTGCGCCTCGTCGATGATCAGCGTGTCGTAGCGCAGCAGCTGCCGGTCCCGGGCCAGCTCGGCCAGCAGGATGCCGTCGGTCATGACCCGGACCAGGGTGGCATCGCTGCCGGCGTCGGCGAACCGGACAGTGTAGCCGACCGCGGTGCCCAGCTCAGTGCCCAGCTCGGCGGATATCCGCTCGGCCACTGTGCGGGCCGCGATCCGCCGCGGCTGGGTGTGGCCGATCTGGCCGGTCACGCCGCGGCCGAGCGCCAGGCAGATCTTCGGCAGCTGGGTGGTCTTGCCCGACCCGGTCTCACCCGCGACGATCACCACCTGGTGATCGCGGATGACCGCGGCGATGTCGCCGGCCCGCTGACTGACTGGCAGCTCGGCCGGGTAGCTGACCCCCGGGCGGGCCTGGCTGCGCGACCGCACCCGGGCGCACGCCGCGTCTAGTTCGGCTCGCAGCTGGTCCAGCGCCCGCTGCCGGGCCCGGGAGTCGCGCAGCCCGGCGGCCCGGTCCAGCTGGCGGCCCAGGCGGCGCTGATCGCGCAGCATCACCTCGGGCAGCCGGGCGCGCAGCTCAGCGAGAGCGGACGTCACGGCAGCAGTCTCCAGGTAAGCAGTGGCGGGGTCCGGGGCACGGCGGCACACTGGCGTGCGGCCAGCGGGTCACCGGCCGGAGTGCACCGGCTCATGATGACCGCGAACCGCCCCGCAGTGCCAACGCATTTGCCCGGCAACTGCTTCCGGTCGCGAGCCCTGCAGTCCAGCCGGGTCCAGCCGGTGTTCCTGGTATCGGTGCCGTTCGGCGTGCGATCGCAGGCGCCCGCGGTCGCCGCGTGCCGCAAGAGTGAGGGCCCCGGGCCGGGGCTGAGGGACCGGCCCGGGACGGAAGATGTGCGGCGAAAGGGTCTTCCCAGGTTCGCGACAGCCGGCATGATAGGGGATAATCTGCCGCGAACCCGGAGGAGAGCCTGTTGTGCCGCAGCCAGTTTTACCGGCGTTAGTGGAGCTGCTGCGCCGGTGGGATCCGGAGCAGATCGGCGGCTACACCCTGATCGGCAGGCTCGGAGCGGGCGCGATGGGCCAGGTATACCTCGGACGGTCGGCCGCCGGCCGACTCGTGGCGGTCAAGACGATCAGGATCGAGCTCGCCGAGGAGCCGGATTTCCGCAATCGCTTCGCCCAGGAGGTCGCCGCCGCCCGGCGGGTCAGCGGCGCGTTCACCGCGGCGGTCGTCGCTGCGGACCCTGAGGCGGACATGCCGTGGCTGGCCACGGCCTACGTGCCCGCGCCGTCGCTGGCCCGGCTGGTGCGCGAGTGCGGGCCGCTGCCGGTGCCGGCAGTGCGGTGGCTTGGCGCGGGCTGCGCCGAGGCGCTGGAGTCCATCCACGCCGCGGGGCTGGTGCACCGCGATCTCAAGCCATCCAACGTGCTGGTCGCCCCCGACGGCCCGCGGGTCATCGACTTCGGCGTGGCCAGGGCCGCCGAGCGGGTACAGCTCACGGTCACCCGCGGGGCGATCGGCACGCCGGCCTACATGGCGCCCGAGCAGGCCAGGGACACCCGCCAGGCAACGACGGCCAGCGACGTGTTCTCGCTGGGCGCCACGATGCTGTTCGCCGCCACCGGCCATCCGCCCTATCAGGGCGAGACGGTCGTGGACGTGCTGGTGCGCCTGGCCACCGGGCCGCCCGACCTGGCCGGCCTGCCCGCCGACCTGGCCCCGGTGGTGCTCGGCTGCCTGGAGCGTGATCCGCGCCAGCGGCCCACCTCAGCGGCGGTGCTGGCCAAGCTGGCTCCAGCCCTGGATGGCGCCGGGGGCCGCGACCTCGGGCCCTCGGCGCTGCCGCGGCCCGCGCTGGCGCTGATCGACCAGTACCGGGACCAGAACCGGCCGGCGCCGCGGTCTGGCGAGGCCGGCGGCCCGGACGACGGCGGGGCCGAGATTACGCTCGGCTCCCAGCCCGGGTCGGCGGCCCCGGGCCGGCCGCTGGCCGCCGCGCCGCCGGGACGCCGCCGCGCGCCCGGCCGGAGGCGCGGCCGCGACGCCCCGCCGCCGGACAGCACGGGCACCCAGCCCGGCCTCCGCCCGCGGCGGGCACTGCTCGCCGCGGGCGCAGCGGCGGCCGCGATCGTCCTGCTGGCGGCGGGGGCCGGCATCGGCGTCGCGTTCCTGGCCGGGCACAGGCAGCCGCGGCCGGCCGGCGACCCGCACCCCGGCACCTCCCAGTCGAGCCAGTCGCCGGTCATTCTCCCGCCGCCGCCTCCGGCCGCGCAGACCGCCACCGCCTCCCCGCCGCCAGGGCACCGCGCGGCGCCGCCGGGTCATAGCCCCGCGGTCACGCTCAGCCAGGACTTCGGTGACAGCCTGACCAGCTTCGTCCTGCACGGCACCGGCTGGCCCTCCGGCCAGCCGGTGATCATCCGGCTGGCCGGGCCGGCGGATTGGGTCGGCCGGCAGCCAGCCGACCTGGCCGACACCTTCAACTGCGCGATCAACCAGGGCAGCCAGTTCCCCGGCGGCCAGCTGCCACCAGGCCGGTACCGGATCGTCGTCACCGGCGCGGGTGGTGCCCGGGCGCACCTGCATTTCACCGTCCGCAACCAGCCGCTCCCCGGAGTCGGCCCGCCGCCGGGGCAGGGTCCCGGTTAGCCCGCCGGCTGCCAGCCAGCTCAGTCGTCGCCCGGCCGCGGCCGGGCGGCCGCCTGCTCGTGGCCGGTCACAGCACCGGAGTCCACCACAAGTCCTCCTGGCGCGAGCACCAGGCCGGGTCGCTCAGCCGGGCCAGGTCGGCCGCGGCGACCACGCCGTTGTCGATCAGCGCCCCCACCGCGACCTCGTCGGAAAGCCGGATGCCCGGCCGCGCCAGGCCGCGCTCGGTGATCTTGCGGCGCAGTACCTTCAGGTGCTCGCCGACCCGGGCCGACAGCCGGTCGCGGAAGGCCGGGTCGGTGTCGAAGCACTCGATCTCGTGGTGGGCGTCCGTGACCTCCAGCGCGGCCCGGGCGATCTCCGGGGTCCGCGGCAGCGGGGTGCCGTGCGCCGGGTCGAGCAGCCATGGTCGGCACCACATCAGCGCCACCAGGAACAGCTTCGTGTTCGGATCCAGGTACAGCGGCAGCAGGGTCGAGTCGCCGTCGGCGCGGGAGCCGCCGGCGCAGGCGGCGCCATCAGCGACCGTGGCGGTCACCACCAGCCGCAGCGGCTGCCCTTCCTCGAGCATGGCCCGCGAGCCGACCAGCGCACTGCCCTCGCGCAGGAACCAGCCGCCCGCCGGCTCGCCGCTGCCGTCCATCCGGGGCAGCCGGATCCGGTACCCGTCGCCCTCGGCGTACAGCGCATGCGTGCCGCTGATGTTGGCCACCCAGGCGCCGTCGGCCACCGCGGTGATCGTGCCGGCCCGCCGGGACAGCCCGCGGCCGGCCGGGATCACCAGGTCCGCATCGGGTCCCCGGCCGAAGACCAGCCGGCTCCCATCAGGTATGGCGATAACCCGCCCGGCCGGCGTGGTGACGTGTGCCGTCGCGGGGCCAGATTCGAGCGCCACTGCGATCCTTGCCTGTGGGGATGGGTAGCGCGCATTCTAGTTGTGCCCGGGTACCGGGGCATCCCGGAGTTGGGGGATGGCGGCCGGCCCGCCGCCTGCAGTTGGCTTAACCGAAGCCGGGGCGAGGTGCGCCTCGCTGCGCAGCGCGTGGGCAGTCTGACCGGTGCAGCCGGTTCGCCTGCCGGCGGCACCGGGACTGCGGCTGGCATCGCCGGGGTAGCTGCCCGGCGATACGGCCGCGGGGGGGCCCGCGGGCCGTGCCAGGCGTGCCCCGCCCCGGCATCGGGGGTTCACCGGGCCCTGATGAGGTTGCCCGCAGGTCTGTGGCGGGCGCCCGGTGCCCCGTCGGCCCTGACCATCGCGTCCCGTCGTCCCGGGCGGGCGCCGCGGCGCTGGCCGAGATCCCGGGCGTCCGCGGCTATACGGCGCTGCACCCGCGCTGGCTGTACCTGGCCGCCGATCTGATCTCCCGGGGCCTTGCCCCGCTGACCGTGGTCCTCGCCGCGCTGGCACTGGTCTGGCTGTGCGTCACCGGCCGCTGGACGCCGGGCGGTCCGGCGTCCGCGATGGCGCCGGCCCGCGCGGGGCCGCCCGCCCGGGCCTGAGCCGGCCGGCGGCCTGCCGCGTCAGCCGGTCCCGGCCCGGCCAGCGCGCCAGCATCAGGATGAGCGCGGCCACCGCCCAGCCGGCCACTACGTCAGAGGTCCAGTGGTCGTCGCACCACACCAGGGCCACGCCTACGATGACGCAGACCGCCACGGCGACCGGGACCGCCGAGCCGCGCAGCCATTCCGGCAGCACCGGGGCCAGCAGCACCGCAGCCAGGATGTAGCACACAGTGGCCGTGGCGCTGTGACCAGACGGGAACGAGCCCCAGCCGCCCGGCGGCAGCGGCGGCTGCCCGGGACCGGCCCGGCCGATTGCGATCTTGGCCGGGATGACGGTCGCCGCCAGCAGCACGACGCTGAGCGCGGCGGTCAGCACCGGGCGCAGGCTGCGCTGCCGGATGGCCGCCACGACCGCGGCCAGCGCCAGCACCAGCCCGGCCTCCTGCGTCCGGCCCAGGTTCACCACCAGGTTCGCGACGGCGAGCTTGCGGTCCTGCAGCCACAGCCATCTCGGCGAGTTGGCCCGGGCCAGCACCGCGGCGCGGATCCGCTCGTCCAGCGTCACCATCGGCCCGCCGGTGCGCACCTCGATGGTCATGATGACCAGCAGCAGCACCAGCGCGGCCGGCACCGGCCACGGCCGTTGCCGCAGCCCGCCGGCCCAGCCCGGCGTCGCCAGGACGTCCGAGGCTGCTTCTGCAGTGACTCCTGCGGCAGATGTGTCCTTCATCCGAACTGACCTTACCCGTCCGGGTTCAGTCGGCACCCGTCCGGGTTCAGTCGGCCATACGAGCAGATTGCCTCGGTCGCGATCGCTGCGGGCTTCCGCTTTTCACCACCAATCCGGCGGACTTCGCCGGCCTCGGGCAGTTGCTGACTGTCGTGCCCGTCCGCCGTCCGGCGGCTGCCAGCTAGCGGGTCGGCCCGGTATCCGGGTCCCTCGGGGCTGTGGTCAGCTCAGGAACGACAGCCGGACGTGCCGGTCGGGGTTGTCTGGGTTGAGGTCGACCAGGGCGATCGACTGCCAGGTGCCGAGGGTCAGCGAGCCGCCGATGACCGGGATGGTCGCGTACGGCGGTATCAGCGCCGGCATGACGTGCGTGCGGCCGTGCCCGCGGGCCCCGTGCGCGTGCCGCCACCGGTCGTCGGCCGGCAGCAGGTCGCCGAGGGCGGCGAGCAGGTCGGCGTCGCTGCCCGAGCCCAGTTCCATCAGTGCCACCCCGGCGGTGGCGTGCGGCACGAAGATGTGCAGCAGCCCGTCGCCGCCGCCGGCCGCCTGCCGGGCGAAATCCGCGCACTGGCCGGTGATGTCGGCCACCCGCTCGCGATTGCCGGTCCGGATCGCAAAAGTCGTCGTCTTCATGGCTGTGACTGTCTCACGGCCGCCGCGCGGCGGCGCGGGGCTTGAGCAGCAACGGAACCACGAATGGCGATAGCGGGCAGGAGGCTCGATAAGTCGTCGCTCTGGCCGGTCGGACGTGGGGGGTGAGAGCGCGCCGGGTGGAGTCCTGCCGTAGCTCGACCACGGTGGCGCTGTTCGTCGTCGGTGGTCGCCCACAGTTGGAAGTAGTCCTTGACCAGGTCGGTCGCGTTCGCGAGGTGAGTTCCTTTCTTCGGTGGTTGTCCCTGCGGTGGTGCGTTTGCTGGGGGTGGTCGAGGCCTCAGGCGACCTTGACCGCGCCGCCGTCGATGCGGTGGTCAGAGCCGGTGATGCTGGCGGCCAGGGGCGATAGGAGGAAGGTGATCAGCGCGGCGACCTCGTCGGGTTCGGCCAGGCGGCCGGTGAGCATCCCGAGCATGGCCGGGACTTGGGTCAGGAACTGGCCGTGGGGTGCCCCGGCCGCGGCGGCGAACTTGGCGCCGAGCCCGTCGGGGCTTTCCCAGACGCCGGTGCGGGTGGGGCCGGGCGTGACCGTGACGACCCGGACTCCTTGGCGGCTGAATTCCTCGGCCAGCCCCTTGCCGAGTGCTTTGAGCGCTGCCTTGGCCACGTTGTAGGCGAGTGGGGGTCCGGCCGGCTGCCAGGCGCCCATCGACGACACGTTGACGATGACCCCGCCACGCGCCGCCAGCCCTGGCAGCAGTGCCCGGCTTACCCGCACGGCGCTCATCAGGTTCATCTGGAGCATCTGGTCCCAGTGGTCGTCGTCCAGGTCGAGGAAGCCGGAGGTCTCTGCGCCCCGCCCGCCGCCGACGTTGTTGACCAGAAGGTCGACCTGGTCGGTCCAGGCCAGCAACGGCTCGGCACCAGCCGCGGATGACAGGTCCGCGGACACCGCGGTCGCGCCGGTGGCTTGCAGTCCTTCGGTCACCGTTCTGGTCACGCCGACGACGTGGACGCCCTCGGTCACCAGTGCTCGGACCGTTGCCAGGCCGATGCCCCGTCCGGCCCCGGTCACGATCGCGGTCTTGCCGTGCAGGTGAAGATCCATCAGGCACCTTTCTTGAACTCTAGGTACAGAAAATGGGTGAGGGTCCGCCCGGTGCATCGTGACCGGAATCACGGCTACCCGGGTGGCGACAAGGAGTCGATCGCTGCCTCGACCACCGGTGTCAGGTCGAGGGGGTCACGGACCGTCTTGACCAGCAACTGCAGTCCGACGCCCGTGGTGAACAGGTGTGCACCGAGGGCCGCGGCGGGGATGTCCTGGCGGATCTCTCCCGCCCGTTGCCCCTCGGTGATCACGGACTGCAGGGCGCCCTGGGTCCGTTCGAACATGTGCCGCACATCGAGGGTTGCCTTGGGGTCGGCGCTGGCCATCTCGGCCGCTGTGTTCACCGCCATGCAGCCGCGCCGGTCCGGGCCGGCGGCGTTGGCCTCGATGATGAACTGCAGCGCGGCCCGCAGTCGCAGCTTGACCGGTCCCGGTTGGTCGATGATGCGCGTCAGGGTGTCCGCCTGTTGCTGCCGGTACCGCTCCAAGGCGCGGTCGAACAGCGCCCTCTTGCTGCCGAACGTGGCATACAGGCTTCCCTTGCCGATACCCAGTTCGTCGACCAGGTCCTGCGGCGTGGTGCCCGCGTACCCCTTCCGCCAGAAGACATCCATGGCCGCATCCACGGCCGCATCCGGATCGAACTGCTTGGGCCTCCCCACCTGAGCGACCCTACCACAATTTTGAACCTCAAGGTCAAGAACCGGGGTTGGTCGGGCGCCGCCCGGACTCGGTGAGAGGTG
>JBKQSL010000547.1:0-3329 GCA_052143655.1 Streptosporangiaceae bacterium
CCGGGCAGCGCCTCCCAGGGCACGCTGTCGTGCTCGTCCAGGCCGGTGATCGTCATCCCGGCGGCCAGCAGCGCGGTGATGATCTCGCCGAGGCCGTGGTTCCACTCGTGGGTGGTGTTGTGCGTGAACACCGCGTCGGTCTGCACGTACGTGCCGCCATCGGTCCACACCAGGGGTTCCGGCCGCTCGAAGTACGGGTACTCCACCGCCAGCAGCCCGTCCGGGCGGGAGTCGGCGAGCGCCCACAGCATCGGGTGCCCCTCGCGCAGGAACAGCCGCCCGCCCGGCCGCAGCAGCGCCGCCACCACGCCGGCCCAGCGCGCGATCCCGGGCAGCCAGCACAGTGCGCCGATGCCGGTGAACACCAGGTCGAACTGGTCCCGGCCGAGCAGGTCCGCGGCGTCATAGACATCACCCTGGACGAACCGCGCATCCGCGCCCGTCCGCTGCGCCAGCGCGCGGCCTGCCTCGACCGCGGGGGCGGAGAAGTCCAGCCCGGTCATCGAGGCGCCGAGCCGGGCCAGCGACACCGTGTCGGTGCCGATGTGGCACTGCAGGTGCACGCCGCGGCGCCCGCTGATGTCGCCGAGCCGGGGCCGGTCGAACCGCACGACGTGGCTGAGGAACGCCGGGTCCCGGCGGAACTGCTCGACGTGGTAGTCGGGGGAGGCCACGTGGGCCGGCACCCGCTCGTCCCAGCTGACCCGGTTGATCTCCTGGTATTCGCTCACCGCTGTACTGTCGCACGCCGCAGCGGCCGGCCGGCACCGGGTTTCGCCGGGGCCAGCTCGCTGCGCCGCTGACGGCTCCGGCCCGGGCTTACTGCGCCGGCGCCACCCGGTAGTGGTAGCGGTACACGGCGCCGAAGCCGCAGGTCGCGTAGAGTGCCGTGGCCGCCGTATTGCCCTCGGCGACCTGGAGGAACACCCGTCGTGCGCCGCGCTCCGCCGCAGCCGACGCCAGGGCGGCAGTGATCGCCGTCCCCAGGCCGGCCCGCCGATGAGCCGGGTCGACCTCGATCGCGGTGAGCCCGGCCCAGCCCGCGGCGACCGAGACCCGGCCGACGGCGACCGGCTTCCCGCCGCTGCGCACGCTGCCGAACGCCTGCCAGGGCGCCGAGAGCAGCAGCTCGCGGGCCGTCGGCGGGAGCTGCTGCCCCCGGTAGCGGTACAGCGACAGCCAGCCGCTATCCGGCTCGGCTGCCAGCTCGACGCGGCCGGTACCCGGCTGGCCAGTGCCCGGCTGGCCAGTACCCGGCTGGCCAGTGCCCGGCTGGCCAGTGCCCGGCTGGCCGGTGCCCGGCTGGCCGGTGATGTCGGCGGCCTGCGCGGTCATCACCACCGCGGCATCGGCCCGGATGGTCCAGCCCCGGCTGGCCAGCAGGTCGTCCAGCCGGGCCATTTCTCCAGCCGGGCCGCCGAGCGGGCCCGGTATCACCACCATCGGGGTGAGCGCCCGCGACCGGTACCAGCCGGTGACCGCGTCGACAGCGGCGGCCGGCGGCAGTGCCGGGTCGCCGAGGGGCAGCGCCGAGTTCGCCCGCCCGGTGAAGCCGGCGGCTGCGCGGAGCAGCCAGCCGCCCAGCAGCGCGCGGTCAGCGGCCTGCCAGTGCTCGGCCGCCGCTCGCTCAAGGTCCGCGATCGCCCTGTCCACGGCCGCATGATGCCAGCACGCCAGCCGCGCCGCAGGAAAAACCTCAGCCTGAAAATGTTGGCGGCCGCCGCTGCCGCCGCTCCTACCGGTGTCGCGACGACGTAGCCGCCGCCCGCTGCCGGGCGGCCGTCGTCCCCAGTGGGAGGAGCACCCGCCATGCGGGCCATTAGCTGGTCAGCTCTGCGAGCCCTGACATGACTGGCGCGAAAGCAGGAAGGAACGGCAGGAGTGTCCGCAGTTGTTCCGCGCATGCCTGGCCGCCCCGGCCGCCCGCGCCCTACCGTTAGCCCATGCGTGACCGCGAGATGGTGGCGGCGATCGTGTCCGGGGACCCAGGCGGCCTGGCCGCGGCCTACGACAGCTACGCAGACGCGCTGCACGTCTACTGCCGCAGCCTCCTCGCCGAGCCCGCCGATGCGGCCGACGCGGTGCAGGACACTTTCATCATCGCGGCGGCGAAACTGGGCGGCCTGCGTGATCCCGACCGGCTCCGGCCGTGGCTGTACGCCGTCGCGCGGAACGAATGCCACCGGCGGCTGCGCCGCCGCGCCCGGCAGGCCAGCCTGGACGAGGCCGGCGAGGTGAGCGACACCGCCGCGGACGGCCCCGGCACCGACGTGGCCCGCGCTGAGCTGCGCGAGCTGATCCGCGCGGCGGTGGCCGGGCTGAACCCGGGGGAGCGCGAGGTCATCGAGCTGACCCTGCGGCACGAGCTGGAGGGCGCGGACCTGGCCGCGGCGCTCGGCGTCCCGCTGAACCAGGCGCACGCGCTGGCGTCCCGGGCCCGGGCCCAGCTGGAGCGG
The DNA here is from genome assembly GCA_052143655.1 of Streptosporangiaceae bacterium. Lineage (GTDB taxonomy): Bacteria > Actinomycetota > Actinomycetes > Streptosporangiales > Streptosporangiaceae > CAVSUR01. Next base: position 2,457 of record JBKQSL010000547.1, read on the forward strand.
TCACTGGGCGCGCTGCTGGTGGCCAGGACCGGCCGTCGTTCCTGCCCGGAACTGGCCGCGATCCTCGCGGGCTGGGACGGGCAGCTGAGCGTGCTGCTGCGCAAGCGGGTCAGCCGCCACATCGAGCGCTGCAATACCTGCACTGAGCGCAAGCGCCGGGAACTGAGCCCCGCCATGCTGCTCAGCGCGCTGCCGGTAGTGCTGCTGCCGCCCGGCCTGCGCGAGCGGGTGCTCCAGCTGGCCGCCGACATCGCGGCCGAGGCAGTCCGGTACCGGGAGATGGTGGCCGGTCGCGCCGAGCCGTTCCGCAGTGACTCGGGCTTCCCCGTCCCGCTGCGCCTGGCTGTCCCGCGGCGCCCGCGCCGCCGGCTGGCGGCGTACGCGGCCGCGGCGGTGCTGATTGTGCTCGCCGGCGGGGCGACAGCGGCCGCGCTGATGCTTCGGCAGTCATCCGCGCCGGTGACGGCAGCGGCCCGGGCCGCGGTTAGGGCGGAGCGGAGTCCGGCCGGCCGGAGCAGCACGGCCACCTCGGCGGCGGCCACTCCCTCGGTGACGGCGACGGCGTCCGGCAGCAGCCCGGGCTCGCCCGGTACCTCCGCAACCGCGGCGCCGTTCGCTTCCGGCTCCGGCTCCACCGCGCCGTCACCCTCGCCGGCCTCGCCGGCGACCCGGTCACCGACCCCGACGCCCGCCAGCACGCCGCCGGGCACGTCGGCGGTGTCACCCACGTCGGTGACACTTACCCAGCCGCTCGGCGGCCCGTACGGCGGGGCCTTCACGATCACCGCCAGCGGCGGCCCGGTGACCTACTCGATCAGCGTGCCCGCGGCCGAGGCGTCCTACCTGACCGTGCAGCCCGCCAGCGGCACACTG
>JBKQSL010000548.1:0-32026 GCA_052143655.1 Streptosporangiaceae bacterium
GGGGCCCGCCCGGGGCGCCTCCCGGGCGGGCCCCCGATACCTTTGCGAGTGCCGGTCAGATGTCGTAGCGGCCATTCTTCGCGGCGGCGAGAAACGCCGCGAAGGCGTCCCGGGTCACCACGTGCGCGCCGCCCTCGGGCCGCTTGCTGTCCCTGATCGCCACCACGCCGGGCAGGTTGGCGGCGATCTCGACACAGCCGCCGTTATCCAGGCTGCGGGTTGCCTTACGCCAGTTCGCTTGAGACAGGTCAGTCATCGGTTAACTCCAGTTGATCACGGAGAAGGCTCAGGTAAGTGACGGTCGGGCCGGGTTCGAGCGCGGCGTCCGCCGCCTGGCCGAAAGCCGCGCTGTAGCCGGCTATCTGCTCGGGGTGGCTCACCTCCTGAATGGTGTAGTTGGTCTCGGCATAGACGATGCTCGGCTCGCCGCCAGGCAGGTCGAAGATGTTCACCGGGGAGAGCAGGCCCTGCGGGGGGCCGTCCTCAAAGCGCTGGATCCGCAGCTCGATGCCCGGTCGGCCAGCCATCTCGATCAGCCAGCTGAGCTGGTCGTAGCGGTCGATCCTGGTCCCCCACCGGTACATCAGCGAGGCCTCGGTCAAGATGGCGACGACCTTCGGGGCGGTGCCGTCGGCGCGGTCGAGTACCTCCTGGCGCCGCCGCCGGGTCTCCAGGGCCCGGCGGCGCCACCGCGGCGGGTGGGCGCCGTCACGCAGCATCGCCTCGGTGTAGTCCTGCGTCTGCAGCAGTCCGGGCAGGACCAGCGGCATGAACACCCGGATCCGGGTGGCGTCGTTCTCGAAGCCGGGAAACTCGTTCTCGAAGACGTCAGGGAAGTCGCGCCACCATGGCCTGGCCCTGGCTCGTACCGCCAGTTCCTCCAGCTCAGCGGCCTCGGTGTCGGACACCCCGTAGATCCGCAGCAGGTCCCGGATGTCGCTCATCTCGGGCCGCTTCCACTGGTTCGCCTCGAACCGGCCGACCTTGCCCCGGCCCCAGTTCAGCATGTCGCACACGTGGTTGGCGGTGTACTGCGTGGACCGCCGAAGCTCGGCCAGACGCCGGGAAAGACGGCGCTTGGCTACCGTCGCTCCGTAGGCATCGTCGCTCATCGGCCGGCGCCTCCTTGACAACTGAAGGGTTTGATCATATCGCTACTTAAGTTGTGATTCACAAAGAACAGCATTAGTTCTGGCCGTTGTCGTCATTTTCCGTGGGGGGGGCGGCGGACCGGCATCGCCCGGGCCGACTCGGCCGCGGCGCCGCCGGTCCCGCGCGAGGGCTACTGCGCGCCGAGCGCGTCGTCAAACTCGTGCTGCCGGACGCCGTCCAGAAAGCACTCCCATTCATGCCGGTCATAGACCAGGATCCGGCCGACCGGATCGCCGGCGACCCGCAGCAGCACCCATTCGGCACTCCCGGTGCCAGCGCAGGCCACCTCGACCGAGCCGTCGCCGGTACCCGCGCTGCGCCAGTACTGCGCCTGCGGATCGAGGCCGAGACTCGCCGCCGTCGGTTTCGCTGCCCGCTCCCCGCGCCCGGGTGCGGTCACGGCCGCCTGCCAACGCCGCAGTACCCCCACCGGGACCCGTCTGTGTCGGCGAGGTCAGGGTCCTCGCAGCCCCAGATGCCCAGGTGCACCACGTCAGGCTCGGCCCCGTCATAGGGCGGCACCAGCTCCAGCCCGTCGAAGAACCGCACGATCTCCGCCTTGGTCCGCAGGAACAGCTGCTCTGATGCCTTCGAGTACGCATCCGTCCCCAGCTGCACCGACGCGGGCGGCAGATGGTCGCAGGTGCCGTGCGACAAGGCCAGATAGCTGCCCGGTGCCAGCTGGGCCACGTACCGGGCTGCCAGCCCGCACGGATCGGAGCCGTCAGCCACGAAGTGCAGCACCGCGGTCATCAGCAGGCCGAGCGGCTGGCTGAAATCGATCAGCCCGCGCAGCGCCGGCTGGCCGAGCAGCCCGTCCGGGTCGCGCAGGTCCGCGATCACGAACGCCGTGCCGCCATCCGCTGTCAGCAGGTCACCCGCATGCGCGGCCACCGCCGGGTCGATATCGACGTAGCAGACCCGGGCGGCCGGGTTGACCTTGCGGACGACCTCGTGCGTGTTGCCGATCGTCGGCAGCCCCGAGCCGATGTCGAGGAACTGGCTGACGCCCTGCCCGGCGATCCAGCTCGCCGAACGCTGGTGGAATCCGCGACAGGCCCAGGCAATGTCCGGCAGTTCCGGGATGGCGGCCAGGCTGGCCTGGACCACCGCCCGGTCCACCGGGTAGTTGCTGGTCCCCCCCAGCATGTAGTCGTAGATCCGGGCCGGGCTCGGCCGGGTGGGATCGACGTCGGGGGCGGCCTCCTGGTTATCCGGCATCACGCCGCTCGCCCTTCCGCCACGCCCCGGTCATCGGAGTCCTGCCTGGTGCGGTGGCGCGGGCGGGCGGTAACGACCGCCCGGCCCCAGCCGCGGCCGAGACCGCCGGCCGGGAAATCGCCGCGGCTGCCAGGCCGCGGCTGACCGCGGCTGGCGCGCCGCAGGCAGCGGCCGGGCGCGCAGCCACCGGTCCCGGCCGGCCTCAGGCCGCCGGTGCCCATTGTCGTGTCCACAGTGGGAGGACCCCATTTCCGCTCATTGTCTGTACCTCCCCTTCCACAGTCTGGCACGCCGCGGCGCGATCACAAGGCGGATTAACCGGGGACGCCGCAAAGGATTGCACGGCCGCAGTCCGACGACAGGGCTGGTGGTCAGCGGTAGGCGCCGCGGCGGAAGCAGCCCACCAGGTGATCGTCGACGGCACCGCACGCCTGCAGCGTGGCATACGCGGTGACCGGGCCGGTGAACACGAAACCGTGCTGCTTGAGCGCGCGCGACAGCGCCCGCGACTGCGGCGTCCACGCCGGGACGTCGGCCAGCGTGACCGGCGCCCGCTCCTGGCCGCCGGCGTGCTGCCAGACCAGGGCGGCCAGGCCGCCGGGCAGCCGGGCGGCAGCGCGCGCGTTCACGATGGCGGCGTCGATCTTGGCCCGGTTCCGGACGATCCCGGAGTCAGCCAGCAGCCTGGCCACGTCGGCCGGGCCGAAGGCCGCGACCGTCTCGATGTCGAATCCGCGGAACGCAGCGCGGAAATTATCCCGCTTGCGCAAGATCGTGAGCCAGGACAGGCCGGACTGGAAGGCCTCAAGGCAGAGCCGCTCGAACATGCTCCGGTCATCGCGGACAGGCCGGCCCCATTCGTCGTCGTGGTAGGCGACATAGTCCGGGCTGCTCAGGCACCACGGGCACCGGGACAGGCCGTCAGCGCCGGGGACGGCACCGGTCATCAGCGGTCCCGGCCCCGGCGGGGCAGCGGCTTCTCCCAGGCCGACCAGCGGCCATCCGGCTCGGCCTGCGCTGGGTCCGGCTGGGCCGACGCAGGCCGGCCCAGATCCGGGGCCGTCTCGGGCTCCGCGCCCGGCCCGGGCCCGGCTGGGCGCCATCCCGCCTCCGGCGGCCCGGCGTCTGGCGGCAGCGGCGGCGGCGGCGGTCCCCCGCGGCCCCGCCGGAAGGGGGCCGGCCGGCCGCCCTGACCGGGCCCGGCCGCCTCGCCGGGAGCCGGCCAGGGGTACGACCCCGGCTGGCCGGCTGGCTCGGCCCGGCCAGCGGGGCACGCCGGGCCGCCCGGGCTCGCCAGGCCGGGCGGCCCGGGAGACCAGGGCGGCCCGGCCGGGCCGGCGGAACCAGCCGGCCCGGCGGCCTGGCGCGGGCCGGGGAACTCACCGCGCCCGGCCGGGCCTGCCCCGGGCGGCACGGGCGGCGCATCCCAGTCGTCCTGCGCGGCCACGGGCGTGCTCCAGCCGGGCTCCGCGGATAGTTCAGTCACCTGCCGCTGCAGATCGGCCACCCGGTGCCGGAGCGCCTCGATCTCGACATCCCGCTCGGTGATCGTCTGCGCGATCTTGCCCAGCGCTGCCGCGGTGACCTGCGGGCTGAACCCGAGCAGGGCCAGCGGCGGCCGCAGCAGCGCCACGTCGGCGGCCGTGCTCACGTCCGGGTCGAAGGTCGCGGAGTCGGCGGTGAAAAGCGCCAGCTCGCCGCCGCGGCCGAGCGCGGCCACGATCGCGCCCGCGACGATCGCCGCAGCGGCTACCAGCAGGATCACGGTCACAGAAAGAATCGTGCCATGCTCGGCCCTATGCTGACGTGCGCTCACGGCTGGCGGGGCCGGAGCGGCCCGGCGCTGCTGGCCATAGCCGGGCCGGACGGCCTGCCGGCTGCGGCCGCCGCGAGCGCCGCAGCGGATGGCGCGGACCTGGTGGACCTCGGCAGTGCCAGCCCGGCCGCGATCGAGCATTTCGCCCGGGCCCACCCCGGCATCGGGGTGTGCAGCCAGGCGGGGCCGGGTGACCTGGTGCGGGAGCTGCGGGCCGCGCAGCGGTCCGGCGCGCTGCTGCTGTGCGCCGACGCCGGCGCCGCAGCCGCCAGCGGGCTGCCGGCGGGGCAGATCGTCGTCACCGCGCTGCCGGGCAGCGCGGCCGCCAGAGCCGCCGTCATGGCAGGCTGGGCCACCCTGGTGGATGCCGATCAGGCCGCCGCCGCCGCGCAGGCCGCAGCCGCGGTCATCCCGGCCGGCCCCGCACTGGCCGGCCCCGCACTGGCCGGCACCGCACTGGCCGGCACCGCACTGGCCGGCACTGCGCTGGCCGGCACCGCGCCGGATGGCACTGCACTGGCCGGCACTGCGCTGGCCGGCACCGCGCCGGATGGCGCGGATGCGGACCCGGCGGCGGTCGCCGCGGTCGCCGCGATCGCCGCGATCAGCAGCTGGCTGGAAGTGACGTTCGTAGCGACCCGGGACGTCCGGGCCGTGCGGCGGGCGCTGGACATGACTGCGTCCGTGCGCGGGACCCGGCCGCCCGCCCGGACCGTCCGCGGCCTGGCCTGACTGGCCGGCGAGCCGGCCCGGGTCAGCCGGCCTGGTCGGCCGAGCCGTGCTCCTGGCGGATGTAGGCGACGACCTCCGCCGGGTCGTCCGCCACCCGGAACAGCTGCGGATCGGCGGCGGAGATCTTGCCCTGCGCGAGCAGCCGCTCGTGGATCCACGACACCAGGCCGGACCAGTAGCCGGAGCCGACCAGCACGATCGGGTACCTGGTGATCTTCTGCGTCTGGACCAGGTTGAGGGCCTCGAAGAACTCGTCCAGCGTGCCGAAGCCGCCCGGCAGGGCCACGAACGCCTGCGAGTACTTGACGAACATCGTCTTGCGGACGAAGAAGTAGCGGAACTCGATGCCGATGTCGACGTAATCGTTGAGCCGCTGCTCCAGCGGCAGCTCGATGCCCAGCCCCACCGAGACCCCGCCGGCCCGCTGCGCCCCGGCGTTGGCCGCCTCCATGATGCCGGGACCGCCGCCGGTGATGACCGCGTACCCGGCCTTCGCCAGCTCGGCGCCGACCCGCTCGGCCAGCTCGTACTCGGCCGTGCCCGGCGCCGTGCGGGCCGATCCGAACACCGTCACCGCCGGCCCTAGCCCGGCGAGCAGGCCGAAGCCCTCCACGAACTCAGCCTGGATGCGCAGCACCCGCCACGGGTCGGTGTGCACCCAGTCGCTCGGCCCGCGCCGGTCCAGCAGCCGCTGGTCCGTAGTGGTCTCGGGAATGTGCCTGCCCCGGAGGGTGGCCGGGCCCTGGCGTCGCTCGTTGCGCGGGCGGTTCACACCGCTACGCTAGCCGCCCGGGCGCGGCCGGGAACCGGAAAGTCAGCGGCGGCGGAACGACACGTTGATCGCCCCGATCACCAGCCAGATCACCAGGACCAGGAACACCTGGCCGCCACTGACCGCGGTGGTCACGGCGGACGCGCCAACATGCGTGCTCGCGTTCAGCACCAACGCCGAGGCGCCGACGCCCAGGCCCATCGAGCCCAGGGCGAGCAGGACCGCGGAAAAGTTGCCGCGGCTGGCCCGGGCCGGACGGCGCGACGGGTAGCCGGCCTGGGCCAGCCGGGCGTCCACCCGCCGGTCCACCTCCGCGCCGATGCGCTCGACCAGGCTCTCGGCCACGCCCTGCTCGTACTCCGGTCCCAGCTCGCGGTGCGCGGCTGCCGCAGCGGCGATGTCGTCCCGGGTCATCTGGTCCACGCGGTCACGATACATCGCGTTTAAGGGGCGCGTCCAGATCCCGGCGCCGTTTCAGCCGGCCATTCCCGGTGGCGCGTTCCGCGGCGCGGCCGGGGCAGCCGATCCCCGGCCGCGCGGCCCCCGGCGGGAGCGCGTGATGCTCAGGCGTTCGCGCCGTGGTCGCGCAGGATCTCGTTCAGCTCCGCCTTGTCGTGCGCGCTGCCGGCCGCCAGCCGCTTGAGCACGAGCACGCACGGCAGCCCGAACTCGCCGCCGGGGAACGCGCGCGGCCGGGTGCCGCCCACGCACACCGACCAGGCCGGAGCCTCGCCGCGGGGCAGTTCCTCGCCGGTCTGGGTGTCGATGACGTGCGTGGTCCTGGTCAGGATGACCCCGGCGCCGAGCACCGCCCCGGCCCGGACCCGCGCCCCTTCCACCACCATCGACCGGGAGCCGATCAGCGCGTCGTCCTCGACCACCACCGGGACCGCGTTCGGCGGCTCCAGCACGCCACCGATCCCGACCCCACCCGACAGGTGCACGTTGCGGCCGATCTGCGCGCAGGAGCCGACCGTGGCCCAGGTGTCCACCATCGTCCCGGTGTCCACGTAGGCGCCGATGTTGACGAACGAGGGCATCAGCACCGCGCCCGGCGCCACGTACGCGCCCCACCGGACGATCGAGCCCGGCACCGCGCGGACCCCCTCCAGGTGCCGGGTCAGCGGCACCCGGTCGTGGTAGCGGAAGTCGCCCACCTGGGCGGCGACCATCGGCATCAGCCGGAACGCCAGCAGGATCGCGCGCTTGGCCCGCTCGTCGACGGCGGCCTCGCCGGTGGCCGGATCGGGCCAGGCCACCCGGGCCTGCCCGGCGTCGATCTGGTCCACCGCAGCCACCACCGCCGCGCGTGCGCCGGCGTCCTCGGGCGTCAGCCCGGAGCGCCGCTCCCATAGCTCGTCGATGACCGCGGGGAGCGGGGAGCGGGGCTGCCGGACGGCCACGGCGGGGGCGGCCGCGGCCGTGTTCGCGGCAGGCTGAGAGGTGTTCATGTCGAGCGAGCCTAACCGTGCCGCCAGCAGGTAGCTTTCCTATCGTGCCGAGAACTCGTCAGCGCCGGGGGGCGGCCGTCGCCGTGGCCCTGGTCCTGGCGCTGGCCGCGGGGATCGCGCTGTACGCGGGGTTCCGGCACAACGCGCCGTTCCTGCGCAACATCGGCACCGGCTGCCAGGCCCGGGCGCGCGGCCAGGACTACCCGCTGGCCGCCAGCCAGGCCGCCATCGCCGCCACGATCGCGGGCGTGGCCCAGCGCCGCGCACTGCCCGGCCGGGCGGTGACCGTCGCCTATGCGACCGCGCTGCAGGAGTCCAAGCTGCAGAACCTGAGCGACGGCGACCGGGACTCGGTCGGGGTCTTCCAGCAGCGGCCCTCGCAGGGCTGGGGGCCGGCCCGGCTGCTGGAGCAGCCGGTCTACGCCACGACGAAGTTCTTCGCCGCGCTGGTGACCGTGCCCCGCTACCGGCATATCCCGGTCTACCAGGCGGCGCAGGCCGTGCAGCGCAGCGCGGACGGCGCGGCCTATGCCCAGTACCAGTACACCGCCGCGGTGCTGGCCCGGGCCTTCACCGGCCGGGCCGCGCACGGGGTGTGGTGCTGGTACGGCAGCGGAGTCAGCGGGCCGGCGCGGCTGCGCGCGGCCATCGGCGAGCTGCGCAAGACCTTCGGCCCGGTGCCCGCGACCGTCGCGGCAGATCCGGTGCTGACGATCAGCGCGCAGCGGGCCCGCTACAGCTGGGCCGAGGCCGCCTGGCTGGTCACGCACGCCCCTGCCTACGGCATCCGGCTGGTGCGCTACGGCGGCCGGCAATGGTCAGCGACCCGCGGCGCCGACGGCTGGGTTCGCGTGCGGCCGCGGCGCGAGTCCAAGCCGCCGCCCGGGACCGTGGTCCTCGGCTGATAATCTGCGATCCCGCCCAGTGATTTCCCGGGTTGAGCCGCGGCGCGGACGAAGAAGGAGTCTGTTGTGACGTACATCATCACGCAGCCATGCGTCGATGTGCTGGACAAGGCGTGCATCGAGGAATGCCCTGTCGACTGCATCTATGAGGGCAACCGCATGCTCTACATCCACCCGGACGAGTGCGTGGACTGCGGTGCCTGCGAGCCGGTCTGCCCGGTCGAGGCCATCTTCTACGAGGACGATGTGCCCGACCAGTGGAAGGACTACTACAAGGCCAACGTCGAGTTCTTCGGCGAGCTCGGCTCGCCGGGCGGCGCGTCGAAGACCGGCAAGATCAACACTGACCACCCGATCGTGGCGGCGCTGCCGCCGCAGGGGGACGAGCACTGACGCTCGCCGCGCGGCTGCCGCAGTTCCCGTGGGACGCGCTGGCGGGACATCGCAAGCGCGCGCAGGAGCATCCCGACGGCGTCGTGGACCTGTCGGTCGGCACCCCGGTCGACCCGGTTCCGCAGGCGGTCCGGGACGCGCTGGCCGCGGCTAGTGACGCGCACGGATACCCGGCGACCGCCGGGACGCCCGCGCTGCGGGAGGCGGCAGCCGGGTGGCTGGCCCGCCGAGCTGGGGTCACGGTGGCCCCGGACGCCGTGCTGCCGGTCATCGGCACCAAGGAACTGGTCGCCTGGCTCCCGACGCTGCTCGGCTGCGGCCCGGGCGATGTGGTGACGCACCCGGAACTGGCCTACCCCACCTACGACATCGGCGCCCGGCTCGCCGGGGCCCGGCCGGTCCCGGCCGATGCCACGGTGGCGCTCGGCCCGCAGCCGGTCGCGCTTGCCTGGCTGAACTCGCCGGCCAACCCCACGGGGGCGGTGCTGCCAGCCGAGCACCTGGCCAAGGTGGTCGGCTGGGCTCGCGATCGCGGCACGGTCGTCGCCTCGGACGAGTGCTATCTGGGCTTCGGCTTCGAGGCCCAGCCGGTCTCGGTCCTGCACCCGGCGGTGTGCAGCGGCTCGCATCGCGGGCTGCTCGCCGTGCACTCGCTGTCCAAGCGGTCCAACATGGCTGGCTACCGGGCCGGGTTCGTCACCGGCGACCCGGACCTGGTGGCGGCACTGCTGGAGATCCGCAAGCACGGCGGCATGATGGTGCCGTTCCCGGTGCAGGCGGCGATGACCGCGGCGCTGGCCGACGACGTGCACGCCGACGCTCAGCGGGAGCGGTACGGGCGCCGCCGGGACCTGCTGCGGCCGGCCCTCACCGCAGCCGGCTGGACGGTCGAGCACTCGCAGGCCGGGTTGTACCTGTGGGCCACGCACCGCCAGCGCGACTGCTGGCAGTCCGTGCAGGTGCTCGCCGAGGCCGGGATCCTGGTCGCGCCCGGCGAGTTCTACGGCCCCGCGGGCGCCCGGCACATCCGGGTGGCGCTGACCGCCGCCGACGAGCGGATCGAGGCCGCCGCCCGGCGGCTGGCCCGGCTCAGCTGAGCAGGCCGGCCGGGACGCACCGCGCAGCGCCGCGCACGGCCGCCGGGACCGGGCGGTGACGGTCAGTAAGGTGGGATCGTGTTCCGGCTCTATGACACCAGGCACCGCGCGGCGCAACCGGTCGCCGGCCGCGGCGGGCGGCTGCGCATGTACGCCTGCGGGCCGACGGTCTACCGGTTCGCGCACGTCGGCAACCTGCGCTCCTACCTGCTCGCAGACCTGATCCGGCGCAACGCGGGCCGCCGCGGCGCGACCGTGACCGTCTGCCAGAACATCACCGACGTCGGCCACCTCGCCGACGACAGTCAGATCGACCCAGGCGGCGAGGACAAGATCCTCGCCCAGGCGCGGGCCGAGGGCCGCAGCGCGCTGGACCTGGCCCGGTTCTACGAGGATGCGTTCCGCGCGGACTGCGCGGCACTGAACATCTCGCCGCCGGACTACGCCCCCCGCGCGTCGGAGTCCATCGAGCTGATGATCGAGCTGATCGCCCGGCTGCTCGAAGCCGGGCACGCCTACGCCGCCGGCGGCGGCTCGGTGTACTTCGACGCGCGCAGCTTCCCCGGTTACGGCGAGATCTCCGGCAACCGGCTGGACGACCTGCGCCCGGGCCACCGGTTCGCCGGCGGCGTGGACCCGGCCAAGCGGCTCCACGCCGACTGGGCGCTGTGGAAGGGCGCCCCGGCCGGCCGCGAGCTGACCTGGGCAGCCCCGTGGGGCACCGGCTTCCCCGGCTGGCACACCGAGTGCTCGGCGATGTCCCTGCACTACCTGGGCGAGCACATCGACGTGCACACCGGCGGCATCGACCTGCGGTTCCCGCACCACGAGGACGAGCGCGCGCAGTCCGACGCGGCGACCGGGCACGAGGTCGTCGCGCACTGGGTGCACGGCGAGCACCTGCTGTTTGACGGCCGGAAGATGGCCAAGTCCACCGGCAACGTGGTGCTGCTCGGGGACCTGGCGCAGCGGGGGCTGGACCCGCTGGCGCTGCGGCTGGCGCTGTGCGAGCACCGCTACCGCCAGCAGATGAACCTGACCTGGGAAACCCTCGCGGCCGCCGACAAGACCCTGCGCCGCTGGCGGGACCGGGTCGCGCAGTGGGCCGACTCGCCGAGCAGGCCGATGCCCGCGCAGTACGCGGCGGACATCGCCGCGGCGCTCGACGACGACCTGGACACCCCGGCGGCGCTGCGGCTGCTGCGCGCGCTCGAGCGCGACGCCACGGTCCCGGACGGAGCCAAGTTCGAGACGTTCGCGCACTTCGACCGGGTGCTGGCGGTGGACCTGGCCCGGGACGTGGGCCGGCCCCGGCCGGCCGCGGAACTACCCGCGGGGGCCGGCGAGCTGCTCAGCGAGCGCGCCGCGGCCCGCGATCACAAGGACTGGGCCGCCGCCGACCGGCTGCGGGACGAGCTGGCCGCGCTGGGGGTGGCCGTCACAGACACCCGCGAAGGCCAGCAGTGGGCCCTCCAGCCCTGACTCCGCCGCGGCCGCTCCTACCCTGGAGCGACAGTGTCGGAGTTCGCCAAGGCAGGGGGCGGCCCCAAGTGCTGCACGCTGGAGCTGAGATAGCCGGGAGGCAGAAGATGGCAGACACCCAGGCGGGCGCCGCGACGGCGGACGAACTGCTGGCCCTGGCGGCCGCGCACAGCGCGCACAACTACCACCCGCTGCCGGTCGTGATCAGCCATGCCGAGGGCTCCTGGGTCACCGACGTGACCGGGCGCCGGTACCTGGACCTGCTCGCGGCGTACTCGGCGCTGAACTTCGGCCACCGGCACCCCCGGCTGGTGGCGGCCGCGCAGCGGCAGCTGGAACGGGTCACGCTGGTCAGCCGGGCCTTCGAGCATGACCAGTTCGGGCCGTTCTGCGCCGAGCTGGCCGGGCTGGCCGGCATGGAGATGGTGCTGCCGATGAACACCGGCGCGGAAGCGGTCGAGACCGCGATCAAGACCGCGCGCAAGTGGGGCTACGAGGTCAAGGGGGTCCCCGCCGGGCAGGCCGTGATCGTCGTCTTCGGCGGCAACTTCCACGGCCGGACCACGACGATCATCAGCTTCTCGACCGACCCGGACGCGCGCGGGTCGTTCGGCCCCTACACGCCGGGCTTCCGGATCGTGCCCTACGGCGACCTCGACGCGCTGCGCGACGCGATGGACGAGCGGGTCGTCGGCGTCCTCATCGAGCCGATCCAGGGCGAGGCGGGCGTGCGGGTACCGCCGCCCGGGTTCCTGACCGGGGTGCGCGGGCTGTGCGGCGAGTTCGGCGCGCTCATGATCGCCGACGAGATCCAGTCCGGCCTCGGGCGCACCGGCAGCACGTTCGCCTGCGAGCACGAGAACGTGGTCCCGGACATGTACGTGCTGGGCAAGGCGCTCGGCGGCGGCATCGTGCCGGTGTCGGCGGTGGTGGCCGGCGCGGACATTCTCGGGGTGTTCAAGCCCGGCCAGCACGGCTCCACGTTCGGCGGCAACCCGCTGGGCTGCGCGGTCGCCCGCGAGGTCATCGCGATGCTGGCCACCGGCGAGTACCAGGAGCGGTCGGCCAAGCTCGGCACGCACATGCACGACCGGCTGCAGGCCCTGCCCGCCGACGTGGTGCACGAGGTACGCGGGCGCGGCCTGTGGGCCGGGGTCGAGTTCGTGTCGCTGCCCGGCCGGCTCGCCTGCGAGCGGCTGGCCGAGCGCGGGGTACTCGCCAAGGACACCCACGGCAGCACCATCCGGCTGGCCCCGCCGCTGGTGATCACCCAGGACGAGCTGGACTGGGCGCTGGACCAGGTCGCCGATATCGCCCGCTGACCCGGCTGGCGGCACCCAGCCGCCGGCCTGCCTGCCCGGTCGTGCTCGGCGCGCGGCGGCCGTCACTTGCCGCGGGCGGAAGCGCGGGAGAACCCTACGAACGTGGCGATGGTGGCGGCGATCACAGCCGCCGAGCCGCCGAAAAGGAACCACTGGCCCGCCGCGGTGTTGGTGATGATCACGCTGCCGCTGCCGGTGACGGTACCCAGCAGGAAGGCGGCCGCGAACCAGCCGAGCGCCACTGTCACCGCGCCCGCGGCGCGGAACATCCCCCAGGCGCCGAACATGCAGGTGACGAAGATCGCGACAGCGAACGCGAGCGCAGCCAGCGGCGCCGGGCCCACCGAGTAGAAGAACGATCCGATCAGGCCTTCACTGGCACCGAGCAGGAACAGCGTCAGGTAGGCACCGGCGGTGATGACGCCGTCGCCGCGGGCTGGCCGCCCGCCGGCGTTTCCGGCGCGCGGCATGGCAGGGCCGCCGGACAGGATGTTCACGAGGGCCAGGTTAGCGGCACCCGCCGGCCGCAGCCCGGGAGGCTAGCTGAGGCCGCCGAACAGGTCGGTTTCGCGGCCGTCCGGGCCGGCCGGGCCGCGCGGGCCGGCCAGCAGCGTGTAGTACTCCACGCCGGACCCGCGCTGGCCGACGTTGTCGGACAGCGCGAAGAACGGGTCGTCCACCGAGATCTGCGTCGCGTGCGCGCGCATCGCCGCGAGCTTGGCCGGCAGGCAGGCAGCCGCGTCGATCCGGGTGGTCACCTGCTCGTCGGGAACGCCGAACGGCAGGTCCGCCACCCCGGCCATCGCCAGGAAGCCGGACCCGGGTCCCTGCCCGCCGCCGACCGCGGCGCGGACCTGCTCGATCGCCGCGGCGAGCACCGACCGGGGCATGGCGGTGGCGTAGAACTTGCTGACCAGGCCGCCCGCCAGCTCGAATGCCCGGCGCGCCACCCGGTGCGCTTGAATGTGGTCGGGATGGCCGTAGCAGCCGTTCGCGTCGTAGCTGATCATCACCTGCGGCGCGACCTCGGTCACGACCGGCAGCAGTTCCCGCGCGGCCTCGTCGGCATCGGCCTGCCAGAAGCACCCGGGCCAGTCGTTGTCCGGCAGGCCCATCATGCCGGAGTCGTGCCACCGGCCGGCGCCGCCGAGGAACCGGTGATCGCTGACCCCGAGCGCGACGCAGGCGGCTGCCAGCTCGCCGATCCGGTACTCCCCCAGGCCGCCGCCGGCCTCGGCGGCCAGGTGCGCAAGCTCGGCCGGGATGACTTCGCCGAGCTCACCAAGCGTGCAGGTGACCAGCGTGACCCCGGCTCCCTCGGCGGCGTACCTGGCCATCGTCGCCCCGGTGCCGATCGACTCGTCGTCGGGATGCGCGTGCACGAGCAGCAGCCTGTGCTCGGTAGGCCCGGTCATGCCGCAGAGCCTAGCCAGCCCGCCGGGACCAGCCTGCCCGCGGCAGCCGGCCCGGGGCCGGCGCGGCGCCCGGAAGGCGGCTGGCAGGATTAAGCCTCATGGCCGACAGCTTTCCTCGCCAGTACGCCCGGACTCAGCACTTCACCCTCGGCGCGCCCCGGTCCTTCCAGGTCGCCCCGGATGGGCGCGCCGTAGCCTTCCTGCGATCGGGGCACGGCAGTGACCCGGTGAACCGCCTGTGGGTGCTGGACGTGGCCAGCGGAACCGAGCGGCTGGTGGCCGACCCGGCCGCGCTCGGCGGCAACGCCGAGCTGGACCCGCAGGAGAAGGCCCGCCGCGAGCGGGCCAGGGAGATGGCGGGCGGCATCGTCTCCTTCGCCACCGACAAGGACTTCGCCGCCGCCGTGTTCAGCCTGGCGGGCCAGGTCTACCTGGCCGGGCTGGGCGCCGGCGACGGCGTCCGCGAACTGGCGGCGCGAACCCCGGCCGCCGATCCCCGGCTCAGCCCCTCCGGCGAGTACGTGGCCTACGCGTGCGCGGGCTCGCTGCGGGTGATCAGCACCCGCAGCGGCGAGGACCGGTGCGTGGCGGACCCGGGACCGGCGCAGGATGTGTCGTTCGGGCTGGCCGAGTTCATCGCCGCGGAGGAGATGGACCGCACCCGCGGCTACTGGTGGGCGCCGGACTCCGCGGCGCTGCTGGCCGCCCGCGTCGATGAATCGCCGGTGCGCCAGTGGTACATCAGCGACCCCGCCAACCCGGACCGGCCCGCGACCGCGGTGCGCTACCCGGCGGCGGGCACCCCCAATGCGATCGTCACGCTGGCGGTCGTCAGTCTCGACGGGCAGGCGACCGAGGTCGGCTGGGACCATGCCCGGTTTCCGTACCTGGTGACCGCCGACTGGACGCCGGGCCACCCGCCGCTGATCGTCGTGCAGACCCGGGACCAGCGCCGGATGCAGATCCTGGCAGTGGACGCGGCCACCGGCAAGACCGAGGTGATCCGCGACGACAGCGGCCAGCCGTGGCTGGAGATCATCCCCGGCGTCCCGGCCTGGACCGGCAGCGGCGCAGTCGTCTGGACGACTGACGACGGCGATACCCGGCGGCTGCTGGTCGCCGCCCCGCAGCAGCTTGCCGGCGGCAGCGCCGCCCCGGTGACGCCCGAGGGGCTCCAGGTCCGCGGTGTCTGCAGCGTCGACGGCGACACTGTGCTGTTCGCGGCCTCCGGGGCGGATCCAGCGCAGACCGGGCTGTGGCGCTACGGCCCGGACGGGCTGGCGGAGGTGCCCGCCGATGGCGGGGAACCCGGCGGCCAGAACGCCGGCCGGGATCCGCAGGTGCGCGGCGGGCAGCAGGCCGGCGGCAGCACCGTGCTGCTCAGCCAGTCACTGCGGCACGACGGCACCAGGGCGGCCGTGGCGCGCGGCGGGACCGTCACCGAGGTCGCCAGCCACGCGGAGTCGCCGCTGCTGCCTGCCCCTGATCCCGACATCTTCGCCGCCGGGCCGCTGGGCATTCGCACCGCGATCCTGCTGCCGTCCTGGCATCAGCGCGGCTCGGCCGCGCTGCCGGTGCTGATGTGCCCCTACGGCGGCCCGCACGGCCAGATGGTGCAGGCCAGCCGGGCGATGTTCCTGACCGCGCAGTGGTTCGCCGAGCAAGGCTTCGCGGTGCTGGTCGCGGACGGGCGGGGCACGCCGGGCCGGGGCCCGCGGTGGGAACACGCGGTGGCCGGCGACCTGGCCGGGGTACCGCTGGCCGACCAGGTCGCCGCGCTGGAGGCGGCCGCCGCCCGGTGCGGCGACCTGGACACCGAGAAGGTGGGAATCCGCGGCTGGTCGTTCGGGGGCTACCTGTCGGCCCTGGCCGTGCTGCGGCGGCCGGACGTGTTCCACGCCGCCGTAGCCGGCGCCCCGGTCACCGACCAGCGGCTCTACGACACCCATTACACCGAGCGCTACCTCGGCCAGCCGGACGAGCAGCCCGAGGTCTACGAGCGCAACAGCGCGCTGGCCGACGCGCACCGGCTGAGCAGGCCGCTGATGATCATCCACGGCCTGGCCGACGACAACGTGGTCGTCGCGCACTCGCTGCGGCTGTCGTCGGCGCTGCTGGCCGCGGGCCGGCCGCATACCGTGCTGCCGCTGTCGGGCGTGACGCACATGGCCGCGCAGGAGGAAGTCGCCGAGAACCTGCTGCTGCTCCAGGTGGACTTCCTGTGCACGGCCCTCGGCGTGAAGATGGGACCAGGCAAGCCGGGGATGTAGCGAGAGTCACAACGGGCGGGGCGCTTTCCGGCGCCCGGTAGTGATATTCAGTGGAATAAGGTTCTCACTGCTCCGCGCGCACTGGCTGGCGCGCGCATCAGGCACGCGCGGTGATGCGGAGCGATCCTCGTGAGATTTCAGGGCGGAGACGTCTATGACGCAGGCACCGGTGGCGCCGGCTAAGACCCGGGCGCAGATCCAGGAAAAGACACTGCGCAAGGATCCCTGGTGGCGCGCCCCGGCCATTACGGCCACACTGCTGACCATCTGGGTCGCCTACGCGACCGTTCGGGTATTCATGGGCCACTGGTACTGGGTGCAGCAGTACCACTACCTGACCCCGTTCTACTCTCCCTGCGTCAGCGGCGAGTGCGTGCCGGGCTCGGCCAGCCTGGGCACCTGGATACCCAAGGTCCCGCCGATCATCCCGTACGCGTTCGTGTCACTGCCGTTCGTGCTCGGGTTCCGGCTGTCCTGCTACTACTACCGCCGGGCCTACTACCGGGCCTTCTGGCGCGCGCCTGCCGCCTGCGCGGTGCGCGAGCCGCACGCCAGGTACACCGGCGAGACCCGGTTCCCGCTCATCCTGCAGAACCTGCACCGTTACTTCTTCTACCTCGTCATCCTCATCTCGATCCTGAACACCTACGACGTGATCCAGGCGTTCCACGGCAAGACCGGCGGCATCGGCATGGGCCTGGGCACGCTGATCATGCTGATCAACGTGGTACTGCTGTGGGCGTACAGCCTGTCCTGCCACTCCTGCCGGCACATTACCGGCGGCCGCCTCAAGCACTTCTCCAAGCACCCGGTGCGGTACTGGGTCTGGACGCGCATCTCCCGGCTGAACGCGTGGCACATGCAACTCGCCTGGACAACGCTGGCCACACTGATGCTGACTGACCTGTACATCATGCTCGTGGCCAGTGGCACCATCAGCGACCTGCGGTTCTTCAACTGAGGCGGGAAAAGATGACTGACATGGAGCAGCCCGCGATCCAGCGGCTCAGCTATGACGTCGTGGTGATCGGCGCCGGCGGCTCGGGCCTGCGCGCAGCGATCGAAGCCCGGATGGCGGGCAAGAAGACCGCGATCATCTCCAAGTCGCTGTTCGGCAAGGCGCACACGGTGATGGCCGAGGGCGGCGCCGCCGCGGCCATGGGGAACGTGAACTCCCGCGACAACTGGCAGGTGCACTTCCGCGACACCATGCGCGGCGGCAAGTTCCTCAACAGCTGGCGGATGGCTGAGCTGCACGCCAAGGAGGCGCCGGACCGGATCTGGGAGCTGGAGGCCTGGGGCGCGATCTTCGACCGCACCAAGGACGGCAAGATCAGCCAGCGCAACTTCGGCGGCCACGAGTACCCGCGGCTGGCGCACGTCGGCGACCGGACCGGCCTGGAGCTGATCCGCACCCTGCAGCAGAAGATCGTCGCGCTGCAGCAGGAGGACGCGAAGGCGGATGGCGACCCGGAGGCGATGATCAAGGTCTACGCGGAGACCACGATCACCCGGCTGGTCACCGAGGACGGCGCGATCGCCGGCGCGTTCGGCTATGTGCGCGAGACCGGGCAGTTCATCTTGTTCGAGGCCCCGGCGGTGATCCTGGCCACCGGCGGAATCGGCAAGTCGTTCAAGGTCACCTCGAACTCGTGGGAGTACACCGGCGACGGGCACGCGCTCGCCCTGCTGACCGGCGCGACGCTGCTGAACATGGAGTTCGTCCAGTTCCACCCGACCGGGATGGTCTGGCCGCCGTCGGTGAAGGGGATTCTGGTCACCGAGTCGGTCCGCGGCGACGGCGGCGTGCTGCGCAACTCCGAGGGCAAGCGGTTCATGTTCGACTACGTGCCGGATGTGTTCCGGGCCCAGTACGCCGAGACCGAGGAGGAAGGCGACCGCTGGTACACCGACCCCGACAACAACCGGCGGCCGCCTGAGCTGCTGCCGCGCGACGAGGTCGCCCGGTCGATCAACTCCGAGGTCAAGGCGGGCCGCGGCTCGCCGCACGGCGGCGTGTTCCTGGACATTGCCTCACGGCGGCCCGCCGAGGAGATCCTGCGGCGGCTGCCGTCGATGTACCACCAGTTCAAGGAACTGGCCGACGTCGATATCACCGCCGAGCCGATGGAGGTCGGCCCGACCTGCCACTACGTGATGGGCGGCGTCGAGGTCGACCCGGACGCGCAGGCGGCCAAGGTGCCCGGCCTGTTCGCGGCCGGCGAGGTCTCCGGCGGCATGCACGGATCGAACCGGCTGGGCGGCAACTCACTGTCAGACCTGCTGGTCTTCGGCCGCCGGGCCGGCCTGCACGCCGCACAGTACGTCGACCACCTCGACGAGAAGGCCGGGCGCCCGGTCCCCGGGCAGGCCACCGTGCAGGCCGCCGTGGCCGAGGCGCTGGCCCCGCTGCAGCGCGCCGGCGGGGAGAACCCCTACCAGGTGCACAGCGAACTTCAGCAGACGATGAACGAACTGGTCGGCATCATCCGCCGCGAGGACGAGGTGAAGGAGGCGCTGACCGAGCTGGAGAAGCTGCGCGAGCGCGCCGCCCGGGTCAGCGTCAAGGGCGGCCGGGCCTACAACCCAGGCTGGCACCTGGCCCTGGACCTGCGGAACATGCTGCTGGTGTCGGACTGCATCGCGCAGGCAGCGCTGGAACGGCAGGAATCGCGCGGCGGGCACACCCGCGAGGACTATCCGCAGATGTCGCCGGGCTGGCGCAAGCTCAACCTGGTCTGCCGGCTGGACGGCGACACGGTCACGCTGACCCGCCAGCCGCTGGTGCCGATGCGGCCGGACCTGCTGGACCTGTTCGACCGGCCCGAGCTGAAGAAGTACCTGACCGAAGAGGAACTGCCCGCTGATACGCCGGCCCCGGCAGGGACAGAGAGCTAGGAGACGCAACTGTGAGCTACCAGCAGGCGCTGCGGGTGTGGCGCGGCGACCAGGGCACGGGGTCGCTCGCCGACTACTCGGTCGAGGTGAACGAGGGCGAGGTCATCCTTGACGTTCTGCACAGGCTGCAGGCCAGCCAGGCGAACGACCTGGCCATCCGGTGGAACTGCAAGGCCGGCAAGTGCGGCTCGTGCTCGATGGAGATCAACGGCCGGCCACGGCTGGCGTGCATGACCCGGATGTCGGTGTTCGACGCGGCGGAGACCCTTACGATCACGCCGCTGCGCACCTTCCCGGTGATCCGTGACCTGGTGACCGACGTGGCGTTCAACTACGTCAAGGCCCGGCAGATCCCCTCGTTCACCCCGGATCCGTCGATCAAGCCCGGCGAGTTCCGGATGCAGCAGACCGACGTGAACCGGTCGCAGGAGTTCCGCAAGTGCATCGAGTGCTACCTGTGCCAGAACACCTGTCACGTGATCCGCGACCATCCCGAAAACGAGGCGCCGTTCGCCGGACCCCGGTTCCTGATGCGGGTCGCCGAGCTGGAGATGCACCCGGCTGACACTGCCGACCGGCGGAGCATCGCGCAGGACGACTTCGGCCTGGGGTACTGCAACATCACCAAGTGCTGCACCGAGGTCTGCCCGGAGAACATCAAGATCACCGACAATGCGCTGATCCCGATGAAGGAACGGGTCGTCGGCCGCAGGTACGACCCGCTGGTGTGGCTGGGCAGCAAGATCTCGCGGCGGTCGCGCGGCACGGATACCCCGCCGATCCCCGGCACGAAGTGACCGTCAGGGGCCGCGCCCGCCAGGGCGCGGCCCCTGACGCGTAGAATCTCCCCTGGCATCCCCCGCTGGATTCGCGCGCGGACTCCACGCCAAAACCGGGTATCCGAGTTTTCGAGTAGCAGACTCACCCGGCATATATCGCATGCTGTCAATATCCTGACTGGCACGAACGCGCACCCTGGCGGCGGACATGGGCGCCTGCTTGCGGACTGAAGGGCACACATGAGCCACCTGACCTACCTGGAGGCCGGCGTCGTCGGCCTGATCCAGGGCGTGACCGAGCTGTTCCCCGTCTCCAGCCTCGGGCACAACGTCCTGCTTCCCGCGCTGATCGGCGGCAGCTGGGCCCGGGACCTGAACGTCGCCAAGCCCGAGTCGCCCTACCTGGCGTTCATTGTCGGCCTGCACGTGGCCACCGCGATCGCGCTGATCATCTACTTCTGGCGGGACTGGATCCGGATCATCCGCGGCTTCTTCAGCTCGCTGGTGCACGGCCGGATGGAGAGTACGGACGAGAAGCTGGCCTGGATGATCATCCTGGCCACGATCCCGGTCGGCCTGGCCGGGCTGATCTTCGAGCACGCGTTCCGGGTGATATTCGGCGTCCCGGTCCGCGCCGCGATCTTCCTGTTCATCAACGGCCTGATCCTGTTCGCCGGGGAGAAGTTCCGGACCAAGAGGTCCCTGCGCGCCGACGCCGCGCTCGCCCAGCAGGGCGCTGCGGCCGAGCACGCGCCCGAGGCCGTGCTGGAGACCGCGACAGGCCAGGGGGCACCCCAGTACAGGGCCGCGGGCGCGCACGCCCCCGCCACCGATCACCGGGCCGTCCGGCAGCAGGAGATCAACCGCGCCGTCGCGTCCGACAACCGGCTGGCCAAGATCGGCTACGGCCGGGCCACGCTGATCGGCGCCGCGCAGGTCCTGGCGCTGCTGGCAGGCATCAGCCGGGACGGCGTGACGATGGTCGCCGGCATGTTCGGCGGGCTGTCCCGGGAGGATGCGGCCCGGTTCGCGTTCTTGCTCGCCACCCCGGTCATCCTGGCGGCCGGGGTGCTCAAGGTCCCCGACCTGATGGGGCCGCACGGAAACGGCATCCGCGGGCAGGTCCTGTTCGGCAGCGTGCTGTCGGGCATCGGCGCCTACGTATCGGTGCGGTTCCTGGTCAAGTACTTCCAGACCCGCACCCTGACCCCGTTCGCGATCTACTGCGTGGTCGTCGGCCTCGGCAGCGCCATCTACCTGACGGTGAAATAACCGGACCTCGCGGGCCCGCTCGTCAGGCTCGCGGCCCGTCGCCGGGTCCAGCCCGTGATGGCCGCCGCGTGGTTCAGAGCTCGCCGATGCCTTTCCAGGCCAGCAGGATGGCAAAGAGGATCTCCAGGCCGGCGGTGATCTGCCGGGAGTGGCCGCTGACGAAGGTGTTGATCCTCGCCAGGATGGGGCCGGCCTGCGGTCCGAGCGCCGTGACCAGGCCGGCCGGGATCAGCACCGGCAGCAAGGTGATCAGCAGCAGGACCAGCCCGGCCAGGTACTTGTCCAGGCCGGGCACCGTCGAGCGGGAGATCTGGTGCAGCGCCGGGATGAACAGCACCAGGGTGGAGAAATTGACCAGCATGCCGATCGCGCCGACGCCGAAGAACGACAGGGTCGATGCGCTCTGCAGCCGCGACGACGTCCGGCTGTGGTGCGCTTCAGCCGCCGTCGGCCGCCGGTGCGGCGTCCGCAGCGCGAGCAGCGCCAGGAGCAGCGCCGCCCCGAGGTCGATGGCCGCGTCGACGGGCGACCGGCCGTGCCGGGCGTGCAGGTTCGACAGCAGGGTCAGGCCCAGCACTACGTAGCTGACCAGCATGACCGCCGATCCGGCTGCGACCGCCCAGGCCCGCGCAAGCGGACGCCGCCGGCCCGACAGCACGAGCACCTCCAGGGCGAAGAGGGTCGGGCTCAGCGCGGCGCCGAGCGCCAGCGGCAGTATCCGGGCGAGAAGCGCCCCCATCGATGATCAGGAGCCCGCGAGCGGAACGCCGGAAGATGGCCATTTCTGCATGGCGAAGCCGCCCCCCGATAGCGAATAATCCCCGTCAGCTGTGCTGGCATGCACCGCTGGCCAGTGCTGGCACACCGCTGGACAGCCGCGGTTCCCAGCCGCTTCCCCCGGGTCGAGCCTAGCTTGATCGAATTCGCAACCTCGGCTGCGACTCTCCGCGCAGCGAGGTGAGCTGCCGGGCGATCCCGGCTCAGGTCCGCCGGACGGGCGCGGGCGTCCCGTCGTGCCCGACAGGCTCGCTAGTCGGTGGCGCGGGACTGCCGGGCCCGCTGCCGGCCGCGCTCCTTGGCGTCCAGCACTACCTTGCGCAGCCGCACCGTGGCCGGGGTTACCTCTGCGCACTCGCCGTCCGCGCAGAACTCCAGTGCCTGCTCCAGGCTCATCGCCCGGGGCGGGATCAGCCGCTCCAGTTCCTCCCCGGTGGACTGGCGCATGTTCGTCAGCTTCTTTTCCTTCGCGATGTTGACGTCCATGTCGTCGGACCGGGAATTTTCCCCGACGATCATTCCCTCGTACACCTCAGTGCCCGGCGCCACGAACAGGGTGCCGCGCTCCTGCAGCGCGAACATCGCGTAGGCGGTGGCGGCCCCGGACCGGTCGGCGACCAGCGAGCCGGTCGGCCGCATCCGCAGCGCCCCGGACCACGGCTCGTAGCCCTCGAACACGTGGTGCGCGATGCCGGTGCCGCGGGTGTCGGTGAGGAACTGGGTGCGGAACCCGATCAGCCCGCGGGCGGGCACGATGAAGTCCAGCCGGACCCAGCCGGTGCCGTGGTTGGTCATGTTCTCCATCCGGCCCTTGCGGATGGCCAGCAGCGAGGTGACCGCGCCGAGGTACTCCTCGGGAACGTCCACGGTGAGCCGCTCCACCGGCTCGTGCACGACGCCGTCGATCTCCCTGGTGACCACGGTGGGCCGCCCGACGGTCAGCTCATAGCCTTCCCGCCGCATCGTCTCCACGAGCACGGCCAGGGCCAGCTCGCCGCGGCCCTGCACCTCCCAGGTGTCGGGCCGGCCGGTGGGCAGCACCAGCAGCGAGACGTTGCCGACCAGCTCGCGGTCCAGCCGGTCCTTGACTATCCGCGCGGTGACCTTCGTGCCCTTGGCCCGGCCGACCAGCGGCGAGGTGTTGACCCCGATCGTCATCGAGATCGCGGGCTCGTCCACGGTGATCAGCGGCAGCGGCCGCGGGTCGTCCGGGTCGGCCAGCGTCTCGCCGATCATGATGTCACTGATGCCGGCCACCGCGATGATGTCGCCCGGCCCGGCGGTGGTCGCCGGGACCCGGTCCAGCGCCTCAGTGCGGAACAGCTCGGTGATCTTGACGCGCTCGATCGAGCCGTCCCGGCGGCACCAGGCGACCTGCTGGCCCTTGCTGATCTCGCCGCTGAAGATCCGGCACAGCGCGATCCGGCCCAGGTAGGACGAGGCGTCCAGGTTGGCCACGTGCGCGCGCAGCGGCGCCTGCGGGTCGTAGGAGGGCGCGGGCACGTGCTCGCGCAGCACGGTGAACAGCGGCTCCAGGTCGGCCGAGTCGGGCAGCGTGCCGTCCGCGGGGCGGGTCAGTGACGCCCGGCCTGCCCGGGCCGAGGCGTACACGATCGGGAACTCGATCTGCTCCTCGGTGGCGTCCAGGTCCAGGAACAGCTCGTAGCAGGCGTCGACCACCTCGGCGATCCGCGCGTCCGGCCGGTCCACCTTGTTGATGACCAGGATGACCGGCAGGCCGGCCTGTAGTGTCTTGCGCAGCACGAACCGGGTCTGCGGCAGCGGCCCCTCGCTCGCGTCGACCAGCAGCAGCACCCCGTCCACCATGGACAGGCCGCGCTCCACCTCGCCGCCGAAGTCCGCGTGCCCCGGCGTGTCCACGATGTTGATCGTCAGGCCGGCGTGGCTGACCGCGGTGTTCTTGGCCAGGATCGTGATGCCCTTCTCCCGTTCCAGGTCACCGGAGTCGAGCACCCGATCGGCGATGTGCGCGCCCGCCCGGAAGGCGCCCGACTGCCACAGCATGGCGTCGACCAGCGTGGTCTTGCCGTGGTCGACGTGCGCGACGATGGCGACGTTGCGCAGGTCATCGCGCGTCGCAAGCTGGGCTGCGGGTACAGGCATGCGGGAAGGGCTCCTGGGAACAGGGAATCGCGCCAAGACTGGCGGCGCGCTCATTTTATTCGATCAACAGCCCGGAGCGGCAATCGCGCGCCCGCCGGGCCGCCTGCCCGGTCCGGCCGCGGGATCGGTGCGCGGGATCGGTGCGCGGGATCGGTGCGCGGTCTCGCAGCACGGCCGAGCGCCCCGGCCGGCCCCAGCCCGCGACCGCGGCGAGCCGGGCGCAGCCGGGACTCCGGCCAGCGGGACTGGGGCAAACTTACCGGGAACTTGTGTTCGATTTCAGGCTAGGATGAGCGTATGACGGTCTACGTGCCACCCGGCTGGCCCGTCGGCGTCCACCCGCCTGGCAGCGCGGAGTTCGAGCAGTCGGCGGTGGCCTGGCTGCTGGATGTCGTGCCGCCGGACTACCGCCTGCACGGCGTGCTGGTGCGCCATCCGGTCGCGCTCGCGATCCTGGCGCGCCAGCACGTGAATGCCTGCGTGCAGGGCGCCAGGGATGGATACCGCACCGCGCGGACCGAACTGGGCGGGGAGATGGCGCCGCAGGTGATCGAGGCCGTGCTGGCCGTGTACCGGAGCGAGGGCTCGCGGCTGGCCGAGACGGCGCGGGCGGTGGAACTGGTGGAGCGCGCGCTGCGCGGCGAGGTGTTCGTGCCGCAGACAGGCGGCCGACCGGAGCCCGGCCGCCGCCCCGCCGGGGTGCGGGGCGGCACTGGCACCGGCAGGCGGGACAGCGCTAGCGGGCGCGGCGGCACCAGCCGGGACACCGCTGCCGGGCGGGACACCGCTGCCGGGCGGGGCGGGCGGCCGCGCGGGCCGGATGAGAATGGCCGCCATGCCGCCGCCGACCGGCGGCTGTGAATCCGGGCGGTCTCAGCGCGCCACCCAGCCCGTTCCGGGCAGATATTCGCGTACCACCCGGGCCGGGACGCCGGCCACCACGCAGTGATCGGCGAACTTGCCGCGCACCACGGAGCCCGCCGCGACCACCACGTTCCGGCCCAGCACCGAGCCCGGCAGCACGATCGCTCCGGCCCCGATCCAGCAGCCGGAGCCGATGCGGACGGCGGAGTTCACCGGCCACTGACGGCCGACCGGCTGCTCGGAGTCGGCGTAGCTGTGATTCTGATCGGTGACGTAGATGTTCGGGCCGGTGAACACGTCGTCACCGATCTCGATGGACAGGTGCGCGACGATGTGACTGCCGCGGCCGATCACGCAGCGGTCGCCGATCCGCAGCGCCGGCTGGCCGCCCAGGTCATGCCCGGGCATCATGCCCGCGCTCAGGCTGACTTGCTCGCCGATCATGGTCCGGCCGCCGATGTCGATCCAGGCCTCGCCGAAGACCGCGCCGGTCGGGAAGGCCATCAGCGATCCCGGGCCGAACGCGGCGAACCGCCGGCCCGCCGCGGTCTGCGCGGTGATGGTGCCGGCCCGCTGGAACGCGCGCCAGCCCGCGTGGACCAGGTGCGCGGCAGCGGCCCGGCGCCAGCGGCCCAGCGGGATGTCCAGCCGCCGGGCCGGGTTGCTCGCCATGGCCGACAACGCTACCGGGCCGGCTGGCCGGTTACCGGCGCGCTGGCCGGCTGGCCGCGGCGAGCTGGCCGCAGGCCCCGTCGATCTCGGTTCCCCGGGTGTCCCGGACGGTGACCGGGATCCCGCGGTCAGCCAGCCGCCGCTGGAATTCTGCCGCCACCACCGGGTCCGACGCGGTCCACCGCGAGCCGGGGGTCGGGTTGAGCGGAATCAGGTTCACGTGCGCCAGCCGCCCGGCCAGCAGGCCGGCCAGGGCATCCGCGCGCCACGGATGATCGTTGACGTCCCGGATCATCGCGTACTCGATGGAGACCCGCCGGCTAGTGGCCGCGGCGTAGTCCCAGGCGGCCGCCAGCACCTCGGCGACCGGCCAGCGCCGGTTGACCGGCACCAGCTCATCGCGCAGTCCGTCGTCGGGCGCGTGCAGGGAGACCGCGAGCCGCACCGAGAGTCCCTCGGCCGCCAGCCGCCGGACGGCCGGGACCAGCCCGACGGTGGAAATGGTCACCGCCCGCTGGGAGATGCCAAGGCCCTGCGGCACGGGGCTGGTCAGCGCGCGCACGGCCGTCAGCACGCTGGCGTAGTTCGCCAGCGGCTCGCCCATGCCCATGAAGACCACGTTGGAGACCCGCCCGGGCCCGCCGGGGACGGCCCCCCGGCTGAGGTCGGCGGCTCCGCAGACCACCTGGGTCACGATCTCGCCGGCCGAAAGGTTCCGGGTCAGCCCGGCCTGGCCGGTCGCGCAGAACGGGCAGCCCATCCCGCATCCCGACTGGGAGGACACGCACATCGTGACCCGGCCGGGGTAGCGCATGAGCACGGACTCCAGGGTGGAGCTGTCCGGCGCCCGCCACAGTGTCTTGCGCGTCATCCCCTGGTCGCAGGTCAGCTCACGCTCGGCGGTCAGCAGCGGCGGCAGCAGGCCGGCCGCGAGTTCCTCCCGCACGGCGGCCGGCAGGTCGGTCATCTGCGCCGGGTCATCGGTCAGCCGGCCGAAGTAGTGCCGGGCGAGCTGATCGGCCCGGAAGCCGCGGTGGCCGAGCGCCTGCGCGGCCGCGCGCCGGCCCGCCGGATCCAGGTCAGCCAGATGCCGGGCCGGCCGGAACGGCCGCCTGGCACGCGGCTGGCCCGCCACGGTCACCGCTAGGCCCGGGCCGGACCGCGGCTCCGCCGGTCGCGCAGATCCCACCAGAACTCCCGTTTCCCGGCGCATAAACCATCGTCAAGCCCGCACATTCTCTGCACATCAGGACTTGCCGCCCGGGCCAGGTCAGTAGATTTCGTTAGTATGCCGACGTTGCGCAGAGGGACCAGCCAGACCAGGATATCCGCCACGCCCGGGCGGCCCGCCATCCTGCTGGAGAGCGTCAGCCCTTACGGCAGCAGGCGCCTGGTCGTGCAGTACGACGGCACTACCACCGCGGCTTACCTGCACGATGACACGACGGCTATCGCCGCGACCTGGATCGCCAACCACCGGCAGGCCCCGCCCGCGATCGACCTGGAGCGGCTGAGTTCCGGCGAGGCACCGGAGATGCCCGCCGGGCACACCCGGCATCCCGATGGCCGGTCGCTGCTCGCGCCCGGATCGCTGCGCGCGCTGTGGCTGGAAGAGGGCGACAGCGTGGCCCTGCTTGAGCACGACAAGCCGATCGCGGTGCTGGCCGGATGGTCGGACATGGCCCAGGGGATACCGGGTTACAGCCGGGACGTGATCGGCCAGACCCCGTTCAGCTGGTCGCTCGACGATGCGATGGAAGGACTCGGCCCGCGGATCACCGCCGCCGATGGCTTCTGGCGCTGGCGCGCCGACGCGGGCGCCTGGGCCGAGTTCCAGCAGGCCATGCTCGGCCACCTGCTGGGCAGGCTGGGTCCCGGCGCCCGGTACTGGGACGTCGGCGGCGGGAAGCCGCCGCTGGTGGGAGTGTCCGAGCGGCCGCCCACCCCGAGTCGGCGGTACTCGGTCTTGTCCACGGTGGGCATGTGCTGCCAGCGGATGCCGGTCATCGAGCAGGCCGGGCCGGATGCCGCCCGCCGGGCCCGGATCGAGCTGGCGATCGCCACCACGATGCCGGCCACCGAGGCGGCACGGATCTTCCTGTGGCTCGCGCAGTACCCCTGGCGGGAGGTGACCTGGCTCGGGTCCGGGCAGTGCATTCCCTGGTACCACGAGGCCGCGACGTTCCCGCTCGGCGGCGGTCATGAGGCCGTCCTGCTGCTCGCCGAGCCGGGCGCCCTGCTCGGCCCCGACGTGCCGGACCTGTCCGGCTTCTCGTTCGGCGGCGAGCCAGTGCACTGGCTGTGGCTTGTCCCGGTCACCGAGCGGGAACGGCTGCTGGCCGCCGAGCGCGGCACTGCCAGCCTCATCAACCACCTGGCCGCCCAGCGCCGCACCTGGGTCGCCGGCTAGCGGCAGCTGGCTAACGGCACAGGCCCAGTGGGCCGTCGCCGGGATCAGGCGGCTTCGGACCGGAGAATCTCGGTCACGGAGCGGCGGGCGCCGATCCGGGCCGGGATGGCGGACAGGCCCGCCAGCACGAGCACAGTCCCGACGACGGTGCCGATCAGTTACCAGGCCGGCGGGACAGCCAGCGTTCCGCCCGCCCGGTGGCTCACGGCCGAGACCAGCCCGATGCCTGCCGGGATGCCGAGCAGGGCCCCCGGCAGCGCGGGCAGCAGCAAGGAGGCCGCCAGGCCCGCACTGACCTGCGCGGGGGTCGCGCCGAGCGCCCGCGCCAGTGCCGAGGACTGCCGGGCGTCCAGCACTGTCGACCAGGTAATGAAGACCGCGTTAGTGGCAGCCAGGAAGATCAGCATGGCGGTGATGACCAGCAGCACCTGGTCCACCCGGTCGGTGCGCGGATTGTTCAGCGCGAAGCTCTGCTGGGCCTGATGGACGTGGACGGTCAGTACAGCGACGACGCCGCTGACCGTGATCGCAACACTGGCAGCGGTCAGCATCATGCGGCGCGGCCGCCGGGCGGCCAGCCGCAGGCCGAGCAGCAGCGGAACCGGCAGCCGTGCCGATGCCGCGATCGACCAGGCCCTGCGCTTCGGCGACCGGGCTGCGTCGGCCAGCGCGACTACCGTGCTGATGCGGGCGGCGCGGATGGCGGGCACGAACGTGGCGACGACCGCTACCGCCAGCGCGACCGCGGTCACCCACCCGGCGTCGGACATGGTGAGGGCCGGAGCGCCGGCCGTGCCGACCAGGCCGGCGCCGGGGCTGGTCAGCAGCGGCGCGATCAGCCTTCCGGCCGGCAGGCCGACGGCGGCGGCAGTCAGCGCCAGGACCAGGTTCTCGGCCAGCAGCACCGCGGCGATCAGCCGCGGCGTGCCGCCGACCGCCTTGAGCAAGCCCACCCGCCTGGTCTGCTCGGCCATCCGGCCGCCGGCCAGCACGGCCACGCTCGCTATCGCGAGCAGGGCCAGCAGCGAGCTGCCGACTACCAGCACCCGCTGTACGTTTCGCAGCAGGTTGCCATCCTGCGCAGCGATGTCCTGCCACGTGGACAGGCCGAGCAGCGCCATCCGGCCGGCGCTGTGCGCGCTGACGAACGCCTCGGCGCAGGCCGGATCCGCCAGTTTCAGGTTCAGCAGGTAGGACAGCGGCCGCGCGGGGGTGGCCAGGCTCACTGCATAAGACCGGGGCAGCCAGATCAGCCCGACGTCCGGAGTGGGAAACGGGCTCCCGTACGTGGCGAAGTCAGCGGTCGGGTACGGAGCGTTGGCGGCGGTGACCGCGACCCCGGCCACCCGGAATCTCCGGCCGTTCAGCGTAATCGGATCGCCCACGCCGATGCCGAGAGCGTCGGCGAAGCTGCGCTCCACCACCACGCCGTCGCCGCGCACCCAGCTGCCCTGCGTCACCGCCGGCCGGTCGACTGCGGCCGGCGCCTGGTCGCGTCCCTCCGCTATAGCGCCCGCGGTACGGCCGCCAGCCCGCAGGACGGCGAAGGCGACCGGATACGGCCCGCCGCTGGCGATGACGCCGGGAGCGCGGGCCAGCGCCGTCAGGTCGGCGCGGGCGACGCCGAGCGCCCGGGGCGGCTGTCCCTGGTTGAGGAAGCTGGCCACCACGTCCGGGCCGTCCGTCGCGGCTCGCGTCTGCTGGTAGGGCTGGCTGGTGACCCCGGCCAGGGCAAGGCCGAGGGTCAGCGTAGTCGTGGCAGCGGCGATAGCGAGCAGCAGCAGGGCAGACTCGGCCCGGCGCCGCCGCAGGTCCCGGGCAATGAGGCGGCCGGCCAGCAGGACCTTGCCCACGGGCTCAGATCTCCAGCCCGGCCAGGGCGCCTAGCTGCCCGGTGGAGCCGCCGGTCAGCCTGGTCTCGTCGACGAAGACGCCGTCGCGCATGCCGATCAGCCGGTCGGCCGTGGCGGCGATCCGCGAGTCATGGGTCACGATGACCAGCGTCTGCCCGGCCTGATGCAGGCCCTCGAAGAGCCGCAGCACCTCCAGGGTGGCCGCACTGTCGAGATTGCCGGTCGGCTCATCGGCCAGGACTAGCAGCGGCTCGCTGACCAGCGCGCGGGCGATCGCCGTACGCTGCCGCTGGCCGCCCGACAACGCCGAGGGCGGGTGGGTGGCCCGGTCGGCCAGCCCGACCTGCGCCAGCAAGTCCATGGCCCGCCGCCGGGCGGACCGGGGCGAGCGGCCGGCCAGCAGCGCGGGCAGTTCCACGTTCTCCACCGCGGTCAGCTCGTCCATCAGGTGGAATGCCTGGAACACGAATCCGATCGCGTCCCGCCGCAGCCGGGCCAGGGCCCGCTCGCTCAGCTGATCGGTGCGGCGCCCGGCCAGGTACAGCTCTCCGGCCGACGGCCGGTCGAGGCCGCCGAGCAGGTGCAGCAGCGTCGACTTCCCGCAGCCGCTGGGCCCCATCACCGCCAGCGTCTCGCCCGGGACGACATCCAGGTCCACCCCGTCGACCGCGCGGACCAGGCCCGCTTCCTTACCGTAGGTCTTGCGCAGCCCGCGGGCGCGCAGCAGTGACGTGCTGCCGGTGCCGGTCATGCTTCTTCCCTTCGGCTGGTCCAGGTTCGCTCGCATGCTTCCAGCCACCGCAGGTCCGCCTGCAGCCGCAGCACGATGCCCTCTAGCAGCAGGCCGGCGGCTGAGCGGTCCGGCTCGGCCATGGCCGCCCGCTGGGCTTCCCGCAGCCGGCGCAGCAGCTCGCGGCGCTGGGCGTCCACGATGGCCAGCGGGTCGGCCAGCCTGGCCGCCGCGGCCGCGATCAGCTTGAGATGAAATTCCGCCAGGTCGGGCCGCGGCCAGCTCACCTCAGTCAGCCAGTCGGCCACCCGCTGCTGCCCGGCCGCTGTCAGCTCGTAGACCTTGCGGTCCGGCCGGTCCGGCAGGCCCGCTGCCCGCTCGCACGCCACCAGCCCCGCCTTCTCCAGCCGTCCCAGCGTGACGTACACCTGACCGTCGTTCATCGCGTCCCCGGCCGGGCCGAGCGCCTGCCGCAGCCGCGCGCGCAGCTGGTAACCATGCGACGGCTCCTTGGCCAGCATCGCCAGTATCACTTCCTGCTGCACGGCCAGCGCCCCTTAACGGTTATCTATTAGATAGCGGTTATCTCCGGGGTTGTCAACCAGACGGCGCAGGGCTGCCCGGGCCGGATCCCGCCGATTCGCCGCTGTGCCCGCGGCGTGACCTGCTTCCGCGGCTGCTGCCCGCGCGGGGACGGCACGGTCCGGCGCGCATCGCGCCGTCGGCAGCGAACTCGATTCCCCCGGCTGTCGTCTGCAGGGGCACGGGCATCGCCTGGATCAGCGTGCCGACCCCCAGGGACAGCCACGGAGCGGGCAGGACGGCCTGCAGGCACCGGGCGATCCCGGACTTCCCCGAACTGGAGCCGCCAGTGAGAACGATCACCTGAGTCGTCACCGCGCCACAGCAGAGGCACGCCAGCAGCACACGAAACGGATTTCAGCCGGCCAGCAGCCTGGTATCCGCTCTCTAGCCGCCGTGCCCGGCCGGCAGGAAGACCGCCATCAGCAGCCAGGACACCGGGGCGACCATCAGCAGCGAGTCGATCCGGTCCAGGATGCCGCCGTGCCCGGGCAGCACCGAGCCCATGTCCTTGATCGCCAGGTCCCGCTTGATCATCGACTCGGCCAGGTCGCCGATGGTCGCTGCCGCGACCGCGGCGGCACCCAGGATCAGGCCCTGCCACACCTGGCCGTGCAGCAGCAGCGGCAGGCTGACACCGCCGGCCACCAGGCACAGCACCAGCGACCCGGCCAGCCCCTCCCAGGTCTTCTTCGGGCTGATCGACGGGGCGAGCGGATGCCGGCCGAACAGCACCCCGGCGGTGTAGCCGCCGGTGTCACTGCACACCGTGAGCAGAACGAAGATCAGCGCCCGCCGGTCTCCGTCCGGGCGCGCCAGCATCAGCGCCACGAACACCGCCATCAGCGGCATGTAGCCCAGCGCGAAGACGCTCGCGGTGACGTCCCGGACATAGCCGTTCGCACCCGCCCGCAGCCGCCAGGCCAGCAGGACGGCCACGGTGACGGCCGTCGCCCCCAGCGCGGCCTGCGCGCTGACCCAGTAAGCCAGGGTCACCATCGCCACGCCGCCGGCCACAATCGGCACGAGCGGCAGGT
>JBKQSL010000549.1:0-15469 GCA_052143655.1 Streptosporangiaceae bacterium
CCACCACGACTCGTGACCCCGGCCCTGGCGCGTCCAGCGCCGAGAGAAGGTCAGCCCTGGGCTGGAACCCGAGCGGTTCTTGCGGTATCTCCCCGACCACGACCGGCGCCTCCTCACCGGCACGGCCGGGTGACGCCTCATCCTGGGCCCCGCCCGGTCCGGCAGGGATCTCCGCCTTTCGTCTTTGCAGCAACGGGATGAGCCCGAACACGATCGCCGCGGCGGCTCCCACCACGCCAGCCACCGACCCGACCACGCTCCAGGCGAACGCATTCACGCTGTGACAATACGCACACCTCGCCAAGAGCACCGCACGATCTACCATCACCTCATCCTGAGGAGGTCACCCAGCATTGCGCCCGCCACCTGTTTCAACGGACGGGCTCGGCTTGCCGAGCTGGCAGGGTCACCAGCGCCATTACCTGACGTTTACGACAGCTCGCCTGAGGCATGGTCACACAGGGAGCGAGCCGTTGAGATGCCACAGCTACCGCTCCGTTAGCATCACGGGGCTCGTCATAGACAACCGGCCCGCATCGCGTCCGGCGCCGAGATACGTGTTACGCGACGCCTGCCATGAGCATCGCCAACCGACGGCGGCTACAGCAAGATCTGCGGCAAGCCGGGCGGAACTGGAAGGGCACGCACGCCGCCTCGGCGGGACAACTCAACCCTTCCCGCTCTGCCTCTGATACGAACACCGCCCTACTCGTGGTGTCGGCGCTCACGTAATTCCCCAGGCCTGAGGGGCTGACGCTCACGTAATTCCCCACCCCGCTCACGTAATTCCCCATGGGGATGACGTGCGTGTCGTGGTGGACCTGGCCATCGAGAAGGAGCAACCTTCCTCCCGTCCGGGACAAGGGCGGGAGGCCGATGGCAAGGAGGACGTTCGACGTGATCGACGTCACCGAGATACTCATGCACTGGCATGCTGGCCGGTCGAAGAACGAGATGGCGCAGAGCCTGGGAGTGGACCGCAAGACGCTGCGGAAGTACATCGCGCCGGCGGAGGCGGCGGGCATCGTCCCGGGCGGGCCGGCGAAGAGCGAGGAGGAGTGGGCGGATCTGGTGCGGGGCTGGTTCCCGCAGCTGGCTGATACCCGGCTGCGGCAGGTGACCTGGCCTGTGATCGCCGTGCACCACGACTACATCACCGGGCAGCTGAAGGCCGGGGTGCGGATGTCGACGGTTCACCAGCGGCTGCGGGATGAGCAGGGCCTGGCCGTCAGCGTCCAGAGCTTCCGCCGGTATGTGGCGGCGAACGTGCCGGAAGAGACCCGCCGCGCGCAGGTGGTGGTGTGGAACCCGCGCCCGGCGGAGGCGGGTGAGCAGGCGCAGATCGATTACGGGCAGCTAGGCCGCTGGCTGGATCCGGCGTCCGGGAAGCTGCGGACGGTGCAGGCGTTCGTGATGGTGCTGGCCTGCTCGCGGCACCTGTTCGTGCGGCCGGTGCTGAAGATGGACCAGCGGGCCTGGACCGAGTGCCACGTCGCGGCGTTCGCGTTCTTCGGCGGCGTCCCGGGCCGCCTGGTCCCGGACAACCTGAAGACCGGGGTGGACAAGCCGGATCTTTACGACCCGAAGATCAACCGGTCCTATGCCGAGCTGGCGGCCCATTACGGCTGCCTGGTCGACCCGGCCCGCGCGATCAAGCCCCGGGACAAACCTCGGGTTGCATACTGCACCTCTTCGGAGCGATTCGTGGGTAGGTGGCGTTCATGCAGGTCGCACGGTGTCGTGCCGGCGTCCTTGATGTCGTGGCGGCGGGTTGGGGCCGGGCGGGTTGTAGAGGACTTCGTCTTTGTCGTTATACCGCTGCCCGCTGACAATTCCGGCGTGGTACCAGATCTTGACGGTGCCGGTGGACACGCCGAGCAGCTGGGCCATCTGGGTGAGCGGGATCAGGCCGCTGTCCAGCAGGCGCTGGCGGCGGCTGCGTAGCTGGTAGGTGCGGATGACGCGCTCCACCATGGTGGGGTTGAACTGGCGTCCCTCGCCGTTGGGCAGGTCGCGGCCGCGGAGGATGGAGGCGATCTCGGCGCAGGTGTGGTGGTCCAGCAGCTTGTCGATCTCGGCGATAGTGCTGGCCTTGGTCTGGCGGATTTTCCAGGCCGGCGCGGGGACTGGCAGGGTGAGGGTGCGGTGCTGGCCGCCGGCCAGGCGGACGTGCGCGGTGATGGTGTCGCTGGTCCTGGTCACGGTGACGTCGGTGAGCAGCAGCCGGGCGATGCGCTTGCGCTCGCGCATGGGGGTGGCGGGGTCGTTCCAGATGCCGGGCAGGTCGGTGGCCAGCTGGGCGATTCGGGCCTTCTGGGCGCCGGTGAGCTGCCCGTCGTGCTGCTCGCGGGCCTTGTCGTAGGCGGCCTGGGCGTCGCCCAGGGCGCGCAGGGCGGTGTTCCAGCCGGCTTCGAGGGTGTCGGCGACGAGCCGGTTAGCGGGGTCGACGGCGAGGTAGCGGCGGCGGGCCAGGTCGGCGTGGTAGCGGGCGCGCTCGACGTGGGCGGCGCGCAGCGCGTCGGCCTCGGCGGCTCTTTGCCCGAGTTCGGCGGAAACCTGGAGGGCCGCCTCGACGGCCAGCGGCGTGAGGGTGTCGATCAGCAGCTGGCCGACGCGCTCGTCGAGGGTGTGGCCGGGGATGGCGGCGCAGATCGGGCGGGCGTTGTCGATGCCGTCGCGCTGGCAGAGGTAGGCGGGCAGGTCTTTCCCGCCGCGGGCGTGGTAGCGGATGGTCATCCGCCCGCCGCAGCGGCCGCAGGTGATGATGCCCTGCAGGAGGGCGGGGCCTTCGCGGGGCGGTCCGGCGGCGCGGTCGCGGCCGTGCGCGGCGGCGTTGGCCGCGAGCCTGGCGATGTTGGCCTCCCACTGTTCCAGGGTGATGTAGCCGGGGTGGGTGCCGGGGATGAAGGAGATCCACTCCTCGCGGGGCACCGTGATGCTGCTTCGCTTCCCGCCGGGCAGCAGCCGCTCGCGGTGCCGGCCGTAGGTGAACGCGCCGGCGTAGCGCGGGTTGTGCAGCACGTGCAGCACGGTGGAATGCCGCAGCGGCTGCCAGTCGACCTCGCCCTTGCGGGGGCCTTTGTGGTGCCGCCAGGGGAAGGACAGCCCGGCGGCGCGGAACGCCTTTACCACGGCGGTGGCCGACCCGGCGGCCTCGAACGTGGCGAGCAGGTGCCGCAGCGCGCCCTGGATGGCGGTGTCGGGGTCCAGGGTGACGTGCCCGGCGGCATCGTAGACGAGCCCTATGGGCAGCGGCATGATGAGCTCGCCGCGGCGGGCCTTGGACAGCTGGCCGCCGCGCAGCCGGGCCCGGATGAAATGGAGCTCAGCTTCCGAGATTTGCCCTTTCATCCCGAGCACCAGGCGGTCGTTGAAGTTCCTCGGGTCGTAGAGCCCGTCTTCGTCGCAGATCAGGGCGCCGGTCATGGCACAGATTTCGAGTAGCTGGTGCCAGTCGGCGTTGTTGCGGGCCAGCCGTGAGCATTCCAGGCCGAGCACGATCCCGGCCCGGCCCAGCGACACCTCGGCGACCATCTGCTGGAACCCTTCCCGGCCGGCGGCGGAGGCGCCGGAGCGGCCCTGGTCGATGTCGATCACGGTGATCTGGTCCGCTGCCCAGCCCAGCGCGATCGCCTTGCCGCGCAGGTCGTACTGGCGGATCGCGGACTCGGTGTTGTGGATGACCTGCTTGAGGCTGGACTGCCGGACGTAGAGCACGGCCCGGCGGGACAGGTGGGCGGCGGTCACCTTCGACGCCACGGTATGGGGGAGCATCGGGTCTCCTTCAGCAAGAGCAGGGGCTAAGGGGCGGGGGCTGTCCCGGCGAGCGCGACGGCCGCCAGGACGCTGATGAGGTCGGTGGCCAGGCCGGCGGGCAGCGGGGCCGGCCCGTCGCCTGGTGCCGGCGGGCCGGCGGGGGTGGCGCGGGCGGCTGGGGCGAGGCTGGCCAGGGCGCGCTGCCAGGCGATGACGCCCTTGCAGGCCAGCACGCCTAGGCCGAGCGGGAACGCCTCGCCGCGCGTGTGCAAGGCGGCATGGCGAAGCTGCTCGTAGCGGGCGTCCAGCCCGCCGCCGGGAGCGGTGGCCTGGCCGGCATCCAGGCGGGCGCCTGGTTCAGCAGCCGCGTGGCCAGGTGATGGGAGCAGGGGCAGGGACGGGTTATCCTTCCGCATCTCGCGGGCGGGCAGTTCCGCGGCTTTTGGAGTGGCGCTCGCGGCGGCGGGCCAGCGCTCGCTCGACCGAGCGGGGGAGCGCGCGCACGCCGAAGGCGTCCTGGATCTGGCCCGGCAGCTGCGCCGGGCGCAGCGCGGGGTCGGCGGCCAGCTGCTCCTCGGCCCAGGCGAGGATCTCCTCGGTGAGCTTGCTGGCGCCGCGCGGCCCGGGCCGGGCGGGCACCAGCCCTTCCAGCCCGGAGGACTCCAGGACGGCGGCCGCGGCGTAGTACGCCGGCCGGGAGTAGCCGAACGCTGCGGCGGCCTCGGTGACCGGGGCTCCGCCAGCCTTGACCTTGCGCACCATCTCGTACTTGACCTGCACCGCGTCCCGGGCGTCGAAGAAGTCGCTGCCCAGGAACTCCGGGTCGGTCACCTGCTCCGGGTGCGGGTTCAGGCACCGTGCGGCGGCCAGCGCCGCCTCCTTGGGATCTTGCCTGCCCTGCTGGTCGGCCATGCCGCCTCCCCACCCTGATCACTGTCAGAATGATTTTGCCGTAGCCTGCCAGCGGAAGCACGCTCCGCCGCCAGCGTGCCGCGAAATTCTGCAGGAAAATAAGGCACTCAGATCCGGTAATGACCGGGAGCGCGATGAGTGCTGCCAGGAAGGACGGCATAATCTTCTTAACGTTCACGGCATAATCTTCTTTACGGCCTCGGTGCCGTCCCGCTGCGCGCGGAACTGGTCCACCAGTTCAGCGAGTGCCAGCAGGCCAGCCATGGTGAACGGCGCCCTGCCCGCCGCGACCACCACGAACGGGTCCGCCGCAGCCGCATCGGTCCACCCCGCTGGCAGCGAGAACAGCTGCCCGTTCTCGTCGTGCAGGTGAACCCGGTCCTCGCCCCAGTTCTGGCGGTAGACGACGAACTCGAAATCCTGGCCGTAAAGAGGGTGAAACGGGTGCGTCACCCGGACACGCCGGTACCGATCGTCCGGATCGGGTGTAGTCGACGATGCGGGGCAAAGCGATCTGCGAAAGGATCATTGGCGCCCTGCGCCGGGAGCTCTTGGACCGGCTGCTGGTCATCAATGAGCGCCATCTGCGACAGGTGCTGGCCGAGTACCTGCTGCACTACAACACCGCCCGGCCGCACCGTGCCCTCGGCCAGCTCGCGCCGGCTCAAGCTGACACCGGGCCGCCGAAGCCAATCAATCTGGCCGAGTGCCAGATCCGCCGAAAACAAGTCCTCGGCGGACTCACGCACGAGTATCAGATCGCCGCCTGACAGTCTCGGAATGAACGAGAAAACGCAGGTCACCGCTCTGACCCTGTATTCGAGCCCAACACCAACAGAAACCGCCAGGAAAATCCGGACCGTCGCCCGCCCGGGACCCAGCGGCTTGGCCAGCCCGGCACCCGCTTGCCAGCAGCCGGCGCCACGCTGGGGAGACCGCCAGGCTCCGGCAGCCAGCGCGCTGCCGCCAGCGGTGCTGCATCTAGCTGGCGCCGCCTAGCTGCGGGCCGCCCTCCCTGGGGCGCAGGACGCCACGATCAGTTCCAGCGTCCCGCGCCGCCGTGGGCAGATGCAGCGCCGGAGGCCGGATGTGCTCGCCGCGGGCCCGTGCGCTACCTGTCGGCTGCTGCCCCTGGAAGCCCTGGCTATGAAAGCCGACGATGCGCCGTGCGGCGGCCCGGCCCGGGCCGGGTGCAGGACCGCCCAGGGTCCATGCGTGGTCCTCGCTTCTGCTGGCCAGGCTGACCAGCCCGGCCGCGGCCAGCGGGACGCTCACGGTGACTGCGGTGATCACGAAGAATACGATGGCCATCACGCCCACTTCCCAACACGCTGCGGTAGCTCGCCTTCCGCGCTGTCTGCGTGAAAGGGCTGGTAAATGAACAGCTGCCATCAGAATGCCGGGCTGCGAGGTAGCAGTCAGTCACGCTGCCGACACCGCTGCTGTCAGCATGCTGACAGCTGAATACCGGCGGATCGCCTACGGGCGTCCCTGACCTTGTGCTCGCAATAGAGCGAGGCCGAGGGTCTCGGCTGCAGCGGATTCGGCGTCACTGATCCGGCACCTAGCGGTAGTCCGTTGGATCAAGGTGGTGGGTAGAGGAACAGGCCGTGACCTGCGGTGACGGTGTCGAGCAGCTGCTGGAGCTCAGCGGGCGGGGGCGCTTTGGACCAGGCCTGCCACCAGCGCGTAAGCGTGATCGCGGGGGTCAGCCAGCTGCGGACGGCCCGCAGTGCGCGGGGCCAGCTTCGTGCCAGCGGGATAGCCGGGCATGCCCGGGGCTGCTGGGACTGGGGAGCGGCGCCCCCTCTCTTGAAGGCTCGCCGACGCCGGCCCGGGCGGGGTGGCGTCCGGATTCCGGGCGGGGGCGAGCCGGTGAGCCAGGTGTCCTGGCAGAAGCAGAACACGCAGTTGACCAGGGCCTGGTGACGGCGGATCGCGATGTCGGAGCGGACCTGGAAGTCGGCCCAGCCGAGCTCGTCCTTGACCTGCTTGTACGACTGCTCCACCCAGTGCCGCAGCCCGTAGATCCGCACGATCTCGGCCAGGCTCGCGGCCGGCCAGGGGCTATCTCCCTCGCGCGGGCCGCCGGGCCGGGCCAGGTTAGTGACCAGGTACCAGGTGGCCTTGCCCGGCAGGGCGGCCGGGTCGGCGGTGGCTGCCACGAGCCGCCGGGCGCCGTCCGGGCCCCACCAGCCCAGGCGCGCCTCAGCGGCGTACCAGGTCCCGGCGTGCCCGTCGCGGACGGCCCGGGTCACCGGCTGCCAGTCGCCGGGATCGTCTGGCCCGCCCCAGCGCAGCTCGCGGGCCGCATCGACCGGTGTGTGCGCATCCGGGCCATAGGGCCCAGGTCCCGCGGCGCGGCCTGAGGGCCATCACGAACGGCAGCCCGGCCTCCGCCAGCTCGCCGCGGAACCCGTCCTGGTCCCCGTACGCGCTGTCCGCGGTCACCGCCCGGAAAGCAAATCCCGCCGCCCGGGCCCTGGCCGCGAGATCCGCGCCGATCTGCAGCCTGGTCCGGAACCCCGGGTCGTTCTTCCCCTTGGCGAAGTGCCTGGCCGGGGTGTACGGCACCGCGTGGACCGGACAATAGAGGCGCTCACCGGCCCGCACCGTGGTGACGGTGACCACCCCGTTGCCGGTCTTGCCGTACCGGCCCAGCCACTGCCGGCCCACGTGCGCGGTCTTCGTGCCGTCCTTGCGGTCCCCGCTGTCATCGATCACCAGCACCCCGCCGCCGTGCGGCGCGGCCGCCGGGTCAGCCAGCAGCAGCTCCAGCCGGCGGGCATTGACCCGCTCCGGATCCCACACCGACTCCGACACGAAGAACTGCAGCCGCTGCACCGCCGGAAGCTTCGACCCGGTCACCGGCTCCGTGCCGGCCAGCGCCGTCAACGTCTTGTTCCGCTCCCGCGGCGCCAGCAGCCCCGCCAGGTACTCGCGGAAGCCCCGCCGCTGCGCAACGTGAGTGAACAGGTCATCGAAACCGGGCCGCGTACCCCTCCAGCGGACCCGGCGCAGGCTGACACGCCACCAGCTTGGTCACCGCCCATCACCGGCTCCCGAACTCGCCAGGAAACCCACCCCCAGGCTACCCGGATCAGCCTTGATCCAACGGACTACCGCTAGTTACCGGCGAATCGGCTCAGCGCAGCCGCCTGCTTCACCGTCACGGCCCGGTCGTGCATCTCGATCCA
The DNA here is from genome assembly GCA_052143655.1 of Streptosporangiaceae bacterium. Lineage (GTDB taxonomy): Bacteria > Actinomycetota > Actinomycetes > Streptosporangiales > Streptosporangiaceae > CAVSUR01. Next base: position 7,866 of record JBKQSL010000549.1, read on the forward strand.
GCCGCGTTTCTCGAAACCACGCAGCGCGGCGTTGACGCTCTGCCGGGCGCCACCGACTTGGTGCGCGAGCTCCTCTTGGCCGATCTTGTGCCCGATTACGCCGTCATCGCCCCTGGGCTGGCTGAGCAGCACCTTTGCCACGCGGCGGGGCAGGTCCAGGAATACAAGGTCGGACGCGTCTTCGGTGAGCCGCCGCAGGGTGGCCGCCAGCGAATTCGCCAGAGCCTGCGCAACAGACGGCGTGCGCCCGCAGATGTCCTGGATCACCTGGCGCGGGACTAACAGCAGACGGCTTTCCTCCAAGGTTTCAGCATCGGCAGACCTGGGGCCGCCGTCGGCGGCGCTGAGCTCGCCGAACACGCCGCCCGGCCGGATAACCGTCAGCGTCAGCTCGCCGCCGTCCGCAGAGCGGACTACTACCTTGACCCGGCCGGTGATGACCACGATCAGGGTATCGCCTGGATCACCGGTGCTGAACACGACCTGGCCGCGGCGGAAGGTCCGCGACCGGGATGCCGCAGCGATGGCATCAAGGTCCTCGGCCGGCGCTGAACCGAGCAGATAGGTCGAGCGCAGAATGGCTGTCACGTCAGTTCTCATCACTGTCTCCAAGCCCAGCGTTGCTGGCTGCACCCGCAGCACGGTCCTGCCGAGCACCGTGAGATGCCGGGTCAGCCCGGCAGCCCCCCGGCCAGCCTCGCCGCTCTGGCCGCGATGAGCGAGTTGCCGGCGGCGCTCATGCAACTCTCTTAAGCAGGCCCGCTCAGCTCCGTCAAGTCCCCGGAGTAACTGATCTCGGGAAGTAGTAACTGATCTCGGGAAGTAAGGCGTCGACCATTTAGGGCAGTACCGCGATAATCGGGGGATGGGGGAGTTCCCCGGTCGAACTATTACGCTGCTCTTCAGCGACATCGAGGGGTCGACGGCGCTGCTGAGCCGCCTTGGTGACCGTTACGGTGAGGCGCTGTCTGCTCAGCGATCCTTACTGCGCGCCGCCATATCTGCTAGCCGCGGCCAGGAGATGGGAACTGAGGGGGACAGCTTCTTCGTCGTATTCGAGTCGGCCCGCGATGCGGTTGGCTGCTGCCTGGCGGCGCAGCGTTCTCTGTGCGGGCATGACTGGCCCGGGGGCGACCCGGTCCGGGTCCGGATGGGCCTGCACTCGGGCGAGCCGGCCCGGCACGAGGACGGCTACGTCGGGATGGACGTGCACCGGGCGGCGCGGATCGCGGCGGCCGCCCACGGCGGGCAGGTCGTGCTGTCAGATGCGACGCGCCAGCTGGTGCAGGCGCAGCTGCCCGGGGATGTGTCCCTGTTCGATCTTGGCTGGCACCGGCTGAAGGACATCGAGGCGCCGGAGCACATCTACCAGCTGGCTGCGCCTGGCCTGCCGGAGCGGTTCCCGCCACTGAAGAGCCTGGGCGCCCCGACTAGCCTGCCGGTGCCCCTGACCCCGCTGGTCGGCCGGGACGGCGACCTGGAGCAGGTCCGTTCCGCCGTCACCCGGCCCGGGGTCCGGCTGGTGACGCTGACCGGCACCGGGGGCATCGGCAAGACGCGGCTGGCCCTGGCTGCTGCCGCGTCGCTGGACCGCGCATTCCCGCACGGCGTCTTCTTCGTCGCCCTGGCGGCCGTCTGCGATGCCGGGGTGATGTGGAAGACGATCGCCGACAGCCTGGACGTCAGTGTCGACGGGCCTGCCGCCGATGCGGTGACCGGGCACCTGCGCGACCGGCAGGCGCTGCTAGTGCTGGACAACCTCGAGCAGCTGAGCGGGGCTGCCAGTGTTGTGGCGGCACTGCTGGCGGCTGCTCCGGGCCTGGTGGTGCTGGCGACCTCCCGGCGGCCGCTGCACTTGCAAGGTGAGCATGAGCAGCCAGTGCCGCCGCTGGAGATACCCCGCGACGCCGAAGCGGAGCATGTGGCCGCGTGCGGCGCGCCCCAGCTGTTCGTCCAGCAGGCGGACATGATCCGGCCGGGCTTCACCATCACCGCGGGCAATGCCGCCGACATCGCGGCCATCTGCACACGGCTGGACGGGCTGCCGCTGGCGATCGAGCTGGCCGCAGCCCGCGTCAAGCTGCTGGCGCCCCGGGCTCTGCTGGCTCGCCTGGCGCACAGTCTCGACCTGGCCGCCGCTGACGTCCGGCTGCCATCGCGGCAGCTTGCGCTGAGGAACACCATCGCCTGGAGCTATGACCTGCTGACCAGGGAATCCGCGGATGTCCTGCGCCGGGCGGGGGTGTTTGCCGGAGGCTGCGATCTGGAGGCGCTGGCAGCAGTCGCCATGACTGCACCTGACCCGGGCGCTGGGGCCGATGCGCTGCAGGTGGCCGCCGATCTGCTTGACGTCAACCTGATCACGGTCACCGAGGGCATCGACGGAGAGCCACGCGTAGGCATGCTGGAGACGATCCGCGAGTACGCACTGGAACGCCTCAAGCAGGCCGGCGACCTGGACGACACCCAGCGCCGGCACGCCAGGTACTACGCGGCGTTCGCCGAGCGGTCGTCTGAGCAGCTTTACGGCTCAGGCCCGGGGCACCTGGCCACTCTTGACCGGCTGGAGGCCGAGCATGACAACCTGCGCGCCTCCTTGAGCTGGTCGCTTGGGAGCCCTGCCGCTGACCCATCCGGCGACCAGGAGCGAACAGCTATCGGCCTGCGGCTTGTTCAGGCACTTGGCCCTTTCTGGTACCGGCGTGGCTACGCCACCGAAGGGCGGCGGTGGCTGGACCAGGCGATCAGGCTGGCCCCGGATGATGCCGGGCCAGCGCTGGCCCCGGTAACTCACTGGCTTGCAGTACTGCTGCAGCAGCAGGGCGAACACGGTGCGGCGGTGCGGCTGCTTGAGCGCAACCTGGCGATCTGGCGCGGCCTCGGTGACCGGGACCAGGAGGCACGAGAACTTAACAGCCTCGGCATCACCCGTCATTTTCTCGGTGACCTGGACACTGCCCGATCCCTGCTGGAGGAGAGCATCGCGATTGCCCGTGCGATCGGCAGCGACGTCCGGCTCGCTGGAGCCCTCACGAATCTCGGCCATGTCGAGAGCGACGCGGGCAACTTCGACCGCGCCACGCAGGTGCTGCAGGAGGCGCTCGCAATAGACCGCAGGCGCCGGGACCAGCTGGGCGTCGCGTTCGACCAGCAGTCGCTGGCAGGGGTCAGCCTGCGCGCGGGCCGTGCCGGGGAGGCCGACGAACTGCTGTCCGCCGTGCTCGACTACGCCGTCGCTTCCGGCGACATCGAGCTACTGGCCACGACGCTGGAAATGTCGGCCTGTGCCGCTGCCGAACTCCGCGACGGCCTGCGGGCGGCCCGCCTGGTCGGCGCCGCGGACGGCATCCGCCGCCAGGTGGGCATTCCGGTGTCACAACCGGAACTGCTAGAACGGTTCCTGGCCCCGGTGCGCGCAACCATTGCACTCGAAGTCTGGTCCGCAGAGCTATCTGCCGGCCGTGCGCTTACCCAGGAACAGGCGATCAAGCTCTTCCAGTCACGCCCCCCGGCGCACGGAACAATCCAGTGACCACCCGGCGAGGCACTGCCGGCATGGTGGCGTCGAGGCGAGCCCTGCTCTCAGCGCTCGCAGGCCCTCGCCGAGTGCCGCGGCGATGGCGGCGGACGATTCCAGAACGATGGCCAGGAACTCAGGCTCGCCCGAGCTGAGGACGTAGTCGAAAGTGCCGGACAGCAGATCGCGGGCCTCCCTTGCTCGCCCGGCGTGCAGGCCACGCTCACCGGGTCACCCTCCTCTCGGTAGAGCGCGAGCGCTCCCCGCAGTGCTTGCGTGGCGCGCTCCAGATTGCCGGCTTCGACCTCCAGATTTCCCAAGTTGGCGAGCCGTACCGAGACGCGGGGGGTGCCCCCAGCTCGCGGGTGATGGCGATGCTCTGCTCGAACAGGGACCGGGCGGTGTCGAGGTTGCCCAGGTGACGATGGGTGATGGCGAGAGTGTTGAGTTCCCGCGCCTCCTGCGCTCGATCGCCACGGTCGCGCCAGATCGTCAGGCTGCGCTCAAGGACGTGGATCGCCGCGTCGAGTTCGGCCTGCTGGCGCAGCAGCATCCCGAGCTTGTGAGCGATCTTCGCCAGCAGTGCGCCGTCGCCCTGAGCGGCTAGCTCGATCGCCAGTTCTAGCCACCGCCGCCCCTCGGCCGCGCGACCGTGCTGGTACCAGAACAGGCCCCGTGCCTGGGCGAGCCGCAGGCCGATCGCTGTCCGCTCGTCGTCGCCGGTCGCATCGCGGTCGCGGCGTTCCAGCGACCAGGTCAGCGCGGCGCGCAGGTTGTCGTGCCCCAGTTTCGAGGCGGTTCAGCGATGCCAGGTGCGCTGGGCCGCGCAGCTGCGCGGCTACCTGTTCAGCGAACGCGCAGAAGTACCCGGCATGCCGGCGCCGCGCGTCATCAAGGTTGCCGGACCGTTCCAGTTGGTCGAGGGCGTACTGCCGGATCGCCTCGAGCATGCCCACCCGTGGCTCGCTGTCGGCTCCTTCAGCGACGGTGATCAGGCTGACGTCCAGCAGCCCGGCGGCCAGTTGCAGCGGATCGGCCCCGGCCGGCCGCCCGCTTTGCGAGGCGATGGCTGCCAGCGCATCGAGGTCGCAGCCGCCGGCGAACACCCCCATCCGGCGGAACACTCCGGCAAGCTCAGCGTCCAGCAGCTCGTAGCTCCACGCGATGGTGTTCCGGAGGGTCTGCTGCCGGGACGGGCGCCCCGCAGCACCCGCATCAAGGCCCAGACTGTCCCCGAGCCGGGCCAGCAGCGCCCGGGGTGCCAGCAGCCTGGCCCTGGATGCGGCCAGCTCGATCGCCAGCGGCAGCCCGTCCAGGCGCCGGCAGATCGCTGCCACGTCCGCGGCGTTCGCCTCGGTGATCGTGAAGTTCGGCCGGACCATCGCCGCCTGCTGGACGAACAGCCGCGCCGCGCCGCAGGCCGCCACCTCCGCTGCACCTGGCTCAGTGGGCACCTCTAGCCCGAGTTTCCAATGATCATGGTCTTCTGGCTCTTGAGTGAGGTCCCGGCCGGCCTTTGATGGCTTGTTTTCCCTGGTGACACGCGCTTGGGGTGCTTGACTTCACGCCGGATCTAGCCTATGACCTAAATTATGGCAAGCCTGTACAAGAAGGTGATCAGCGGGAAGCCGTACTGGTACCTGCGCGAGATGGGCTGGGTGGACGGCAAGCCGAAGATGGTCTCCGAGCGGTACTTGGGCACCGCGGCCGATATCGAGGCGCTGCTGGACGCCCGCGAGGAGCAGATGCTACCCGAGCGGACCCGGCACCTGGACTTCGGGGCGGTGGCCGCGGCGTGGGGGCTGCTGGCCGATCTGGGCGCGGCCGCGATCATCGATGAGGAGACCGGGGCCGGGCCGCCGGGGCTGCCGCTGTCGCCGGGCACGTACCTGGCGCTGGCTGCGCTGAACCGGGTGGTGGATCCCTGCTCCAAGCGCGCCTTCGCGGACTGGTGGCGCACCACGGCGGCGGACCGGTTCACCAAGATCCCGGTCTCGGCGCTGGATCACCGGCGGTTCTGGGACGCGTTCCACGCGGTGCCGCTGGAGGCGCTGCCGCGGATCGAGGAGAAGCTGGCGCTGGCGGCGTGCGCCCGGTCCGGGCTGGACACTAGCTCGGTGGCGCTGGACATGACGAATTTCGCGACGTTCATCGATACCGGTAACGCCAGGGCGCCGATCGCGCAGCGTGGCAAGGCCAAGCAGAAACGCGCGGACCTGCGGCTGGCCGGCCTGGGCCTGGTGGTCACCCGGGACGGCGGCGTCCCGCTGCTGTCTCATGCCTACCCCGGCAACAAGCCCGACGTCACCCAGTTCCCGCAGATGATCCGGGAACTGGCTGCCCGGCACGCCGCGCTGGCCGCCGCGGCCGGGCAGGACGGCACCGAGATGACGGTCGTCTTTGACGCCGGGCAGAACTCCGAGGCCAGCTTCGCGCTGCTGGCGGGCACGAACCTGCGCTACGTGGGCTCGGTGCCCGCCAGTGACTGCCGTGACCTGCTCGCCGTGCCCGCGTCCGCCCGGGCCGTCGTCGATGAGGACCGGTTCGGCCAGCTGACCGCCTATGGCACCCGCCGGGTCATCTACGGCACCGGGCGCCGGGTGATCTTGACCCATTCCCCCGAACTGCACGAGCATCAGGCCCGCGGCTTCGACGGCACCACGCTGGCCAGGGCCACCCGGCAGCTCGACGAGCTGGCCGCCACCCTGGCCCGCGGCAAGACCCGCCGGGCCAGGGACAAGGTAGAGGCGGAGATCGCCAAGATCACCCATGACGCCTGGGCCCGCCGCGTCATCACCTGGGAGCTCACCGGCGATTCCCCCCGCGACCTGCGGCTGGCCTGGTCCATCGACGCCGCCGGGCGGGCCGCGCTGGAGGAGGAGATCTTCGGCAAGCACGTGCTGATCACCGACCACGACGACTGGCCCGCCGCCGAGGTCATCGCCGGCTACCGGTCCCAGTCCGAAGCCGAGTTCTCCTTCCGGCAGATGAAAGACCCGCACGTGGTGTCGTTCTCCCCGATGTTCCACTGGACCGAGCACAACATCCGCGTCCACGTCCTCACCTGCGTCCTGGCCCTGCAGATCGCGCACCTGATGCGCCAGCAGGCCCAGCGGGCCGGACTGCGCATGTCAGTCCGCGAACTGCTGACCCAGCTCGCCGGCATCGGCGAGACCATCCTGATCTACCCCGCCGCACGAGGCAGGCCCAAAGCCCGCCGGATGCTCACCCAGACCACCAGCACCCAGGACGAACTCACCCAGATCTTCCATCTGGACCGCTACGCACCCGCCGTTAGGTCATAGGCGCCAGCGGCCCAGTAAACCCGGCCCGACCAGCCAGAACACCCTAGCGAGGAGCATGATCATTGGAAACTCGGGCTAGCGTGGCAGGCCGCTGCTTCGGTCGGGACTGCCCGTCCCCTGCTGCCGCGCCAGCCCGGACCTGTCGGGTCAGCAGCTCATATGAAGCCGTCAGGGCGAACGACGGCCACGCCGCGATCACTCGCCCGATCAGACTCGGCTCAGCCACGGCGACGTTGGCGGCCAGGCTGGCGACGCTGCCAGCGACCAGCAGTGCCCACGGCAGCAGCCCACCACGCCGACCCGTGCGCGAGTCGGCAAGGAGTGTGGTGGAAGCAGCGACGATCATCCCATCCACCGAGAATGGAGTAAGCGTGGCGACCCACCCCGGCTGCCCATGCTGCGCCACGAGCATGTGCATGTGAAGGTAGGACACCGTGCCGGCGATCAGCGCGAGCAGCGCCACGCACCCGATCGTGGTCCACCGAATCCAACGATCCGCCCCGGCGGTCACTGGGAGCCTCCAAGAACCAGCTCACCCGTGATGGCAGGTATGTATGTAACGGGCGACTCGCTCCGCCGACATGAACCCCCATCTACGCTGCCAGCCGGTTGAGTGATCCCGGCTCTTCGCTCCAGGCAAAGCGGCCGCCGCCCGAGAACCCAGTCCTGGGGTGTTCTCGGGATCGCCAGTCTTTGGCCGTAGTGCGCAAGTGACCTCGATATCTGACCTCCCGCCAGCATCGGTGCCAGGTACATGCCAGGTCCACCGCAGGTCGACGGCA